>NZ_LOSU01000001.1:0-126633 GCF_001522185.1 Burkholderia sp. RF2-non_BP3
GCCATGCTGCGTGACGGCACCATTTACCAACCCAAGTCAGCCCCTAACGCTTGACGAAACATATAGGGGCACCCCCCACCCATCAGCCGGCCCACGCCGACGATCGGATCACGTTGTAGAAATTGCCTGCCTGGAAACGCGAACCCTTGTCGACCAGCACATCGGCAGCATAGGTCGAAGCGCCCCGTGTCTCAGCAACTCGCCAGTTGCTCGAAAACGGTCATGACACACCGAAGCAGGTCACCGCGAAATTCGGCTTCGCGAGTGTCTATACGCTCAGTCAGTCAGTCAAGGCATGTCGGGATCACATCTGCCGAATAGCGGAAACGACAGGCGATCATCGAGGGTACGCAGCGAAACGGCACGGACACTCCCGTCGGCGTATGAAGGCAAAGTCCTGTCTCAATTGCAAAGCAATTGGGCAAGCGAATTTCCGTGCCCGCCATCGATACTTCGGTATCCGATTCAATTTGACCATCTACCGAACGGGATCGGCCTGCAGTCGCCCTCCCGGAACGCGCCCGCCCATCGGTTCTGCGCCAACATGCTTTGCGAATCATCCGGTCCGCCGACGATGCTGCGCCAACTGCAACCCGCGACCGCCATCATGCACACCAACAATCATCAGACAAAACCCCATTTCGCCCTTGAATCGTTTACCCAGTTGCAATAATTATTCGCTGGAACGCGTATTTCCGACCGGTATCGCGATCGCTACGATGCAATCAACCGCTCAACGCAACCAGCGAAGCGCGAAATCTACGAAAACCGGAGGTCACCATGAAGTCGTTCATCTACGCAGTCGCCGCTGCCGCCGCCCTGTCCGCATCCCTTGGCGCATTCGCTCAGTCGAACCCGTCGGACCAACTGACGCGCGCTCAGGTCCGCGCAGAACTCGTCCAGCTCGAACAGGCCGGGTACAAGCCGGAAGTGTCCGACGTCCACTATCCGAATGCGCTGCAGACCGCACAGGCACGCGTGACGAACAGCGACTCAACGGGTTACGGCGCACAGGCTGCGGCCGGCGTGCGTACTGGCCGCGCGATCGCGGTCAAGCAGAACGCTCACGACTCGGTCTATTTCGGTCAGTAAGACCGCCGCACGCTGCGCATACCGCGATACGCCCGCTGCCGACGAAGCACCCCGCTCCCGTTCACCGGGGCGGGGTGTTTCGCTTTCGGTGCACGCGGCATGCGCGCTGCACGCAGCCCAACCGACGCGTGGGCGCGGATCGGCCGCCGCAACGCGCTGTTCACGCAGACCGCCAGCGTTTGCGCATAGAATGGCCGCGTGGTCGGCGCCGGCCGAAGCGAACGCGAGCGAAGCCTCGACTCACCGGGCATATCCACTCGCTGGCCGATCCGATGCCGCACTCATCGCATTTTTCGAAAAGGAGCGGTTTCATGTCTCAAACATCCGGTTCCATGATCACGTTTCGCCGTCCGGACGGCCAGGAACTGCAGGGCTACCTCGCCACGCCGGAAAAGACCGACGGTGCACCCGCGGTCGTCGTCATTCAGGAGTGGTGGGGCCTGAATGACCAGATTCGCGGCGTCGCCGATCGCCTCGCGCGCTGCGGCTACATTGCGCTCGTGCCCGACCTGTATCGCGGCAAGTCGACGGTCGAGGAGGAAGAAGCGCATCACCTGATGACGGGCCTCGATTTCGGCGATGCGGCATCGCAGGACATTCCCGGCGCGGTGCAATACCTGAAGACGCGCGCGGCGCGCGTGGCGATCACCGGCTTCTGCATGGGCGGCGCTCTCACGCTGCTGTCGCTGCAGTTCGCCGATGCGGACGCCGGCGTCACCTGGTACGGCTTCCCCCCGCTCGACTACCTCGATCCGTCGAAGATCAAGGTGCCGCTGATGGGCCACTGGGGCACGCAGGATGCGTTCTTCGCGATCGAACAGGTCGATGCGCTGGAGAAGAAGCTGACCGGCGCAAAGGTCGACGTCGAATTCCACCGCTATCTCGCGCATCACGCGTTCGCGAACGAAACGGCTGTCGGCCCGGGCCGCATCGGCGGCACGCAGTTCGATCCGGTGTGGTCGCAGATCGCGTGGGATCGAACACTCACGTTCTTCGGGCGCACGCTCTGGGACAAGCAGCAGTAATATCGCAGCGGATCTCCACCGCTGCTGGGCTGCGATGCACATGAAGCAAACGCCACGACCTTGCAATCGTGGCGTTGTCGTTTTATGGAGCGAATTCGTTATGCGACCATCTCGCGCGTCACGGGTTCGACACCGAAGCGCGCACGACGGAATGCGAGTGCCACGGCCGGCTCCGCAATACACCACATTTTCGAAAACTCGGCTGCGCCCTCACCATCAAGTTCGGTGTGCAAAGTATTAGCATGGCAGAACGTCGATTCACGGAGCACGTTGCGAATGCCGGGTCATTCAACCCGGCACTCGTTGTCCGCCTTCGCTCAGGACTCGCAGGAACCGCGCAGCGCCGCCTCGTCGGCGGACAACATTTCGGGCACGCATTCGCGCAGGAAATCGACGAACGTGCGGATCTTTGCATCGAGGTACTGGCGCGACGCATACAGCGTGTAGACCGTCAGCTTCTGCAGCCGGTACTCGGGCAACACGCGAACCAGCGCACCGCTCGCCAGAGCAGGCACCGCGGTCGACATCGGCAATGAGCCGATCCCGAGACCGGCGCGCAATGCGGCGCCGAGCGCATCGGCGATATTGACCTGGAAATCCGGCAGCGGCAGTTCGAACGTCTCGCGACCATCGGGGCCGTCGAGATGCCACCGGTCGCGCGGAAAGATCGGCGTGACGATCTGCAGGCACGCATGCGATTCGAGATCGCGCACGGTGCGCGGCGTGCCCCGTTCCTTCAGGTATGCCGGCGACGCACACAGCACGCTGTGCACATCGCCGAGCCGCTGCGACACCAGCCCCGAGTCGGGCAGCTCCGTCGCGCTCAATTGGAGCGACACGTCGTAGCCTTCGTCGATGATGTCGGGCACGTGCTGCGACAGCGTGAGCTCGACGGCCACCGACGGATAACGCTGCCGGTATCGCACCACCGCCGGCACCAGGTAGGCCTGACCGAAACTGGTCGTCGCATGCACATGCAAGCGGCCCGACGGCTTCGCCTGCGCGTCGGCCGCCTCGGCTTCCGCTTCGTCGATATAGCCGAGGATGCGCTGGCAGCGGTCGAGATAGCGCTGTCCGGCATCCGTCAATGCGATGCGGCGCGTGCTCCGGTTGAGCAGACGGGTGCGCAGGTGCGTTTCGAGTTGCGCGACCGAACGCGATGCGTAGGCAGTGGTGATATCCAGGCGCTGGGCCGCGCTCGTGAAGCTGCCCTCCTCCGCCACCCGGACGAAAATGCGCATCATCTGTAACGTGTCCATCGACATGTCCCCGGGATTGAAATCGCCTTGCAGCGGCGCCCGCCCCGGCACGTTCCGGTCTGGCGCGAATTGTGCGGAACAGTACCGCAGCGGTGCAGACGTGTCCAGTTTGCCGTGCGCCGCATCGGCGGGCGATCGCTCATGCGGCGCCGCATGTCGAAGGACGACCGGCACCGGATCGTTGCAGGCCGCATCGCGGCCTGCCGGGGCACACATCGCGCGTGTAGCGTCGCGCTCAGATCGGGTCGAAGGGATTGCGCAGCACGATCGTGTCGTCGCGCTCGGCGCCGGTCGTGATCATCGACACCGGCACGCCCGCGATCGCCTCGACGCGCGCGATGAAATCCCGTGCGGCACGCGGCAACGCCGCGCGCTCACGTACACCCTTCACGGTGCCGTCCCACCCGGGGAACGTTTCGTAGACGGGCGTTGCGCGCGCCTGCGCATCGACGCTCGCGGGCAGATGGTCGACACGTGCGCCGTCAAGTTCGTAGCCGACGCACAGCTGGATTGACTTGACGCCGTCGAGCACGTCGAGCTTGGTGAGCGCGAGTGAATCGATGCCCGAAATCCGCACCGCCTGCCGCAACTGCGCGGCGTCGAGCCATCCGCAGCGGCGCGGCCGGCCCGTGTTGACGCCGAACTCCTGGCCACGCGCGCGCAGCGCTTCGCCGGTGGCGTCGGTCAGTTCGGTGAGGAACGGTCCGCCGCCGACGCGTGTCGCGTACGCCTTGGTCACACCCAGCACATGGCCGAGTCTGGACGCGCCGAGGCCCGTGCCGGCCGCCGCGGCCGATGCAACGGTGCCCGACGACGTCACGAACGGATACGTGCCCCAGTCGATGTCGAGCATCACGGCCTGCGAGCCCTCGAACAAGATGCGCTCGCCGCGGTCGTTCGCATCGTTGAGGTCGGCCCACACGGGACGCACGAACGGCAGGATCTTCGGCGCGATGTCGATCAGCGTTGCCAGCATCGCGTCGCGTGAGCACGGCTCGAGCCCCAGGCCGCGGAACCATGCATTGTGGTGATCGACCAGCACGTCGAGCTTGTCGGCAAGCCGGTTCGGCTCCGCCAGATCCGCGACCCGCAGCCCGCGGCGCCCGACCTTGTCCTCGTAAGCGGGCCCGATCCCACGCAGCGTGGTGCCGATGGGTTCGCGACGCAGACGCTCCTGCGCCTGGTCGATCGCACGGTGAATCGGCAGGACCAGCGTGGCATTCTCCGCGATCGACAGATTGTCCGGCGTCACCGACAGCCCGAGCTGGGCCATCCGTCCGATCTCGGCCAGCAGCGCTTCCGGATCGAGCGCCACGCCGTTGCCGATCACGCCGCGCTTGCCGCGCACGATGCCGCTCGGCAGCAGCGCGAGCTTGTACGTCTTGTCGCCGACGACCAGCGTATGCCCCGCGTTGTGGCCGCCGTTGTAGCGTGCGACGAGATCGGCCTGCGCCGCCAGCCAGTCCACGACGCGTCCCTTGCCTTCGTCACCCCATTGGGCGCCCACCACCACCACGTTCGGCATGCTCCATACTCCATGTGAGAAATCCAGACACACATTCCGGCCACATCGGCCGTTTGTGTGCCATATTGGCGGAGCAGGATCACCCGATCAAACGATTAAATCTGAGCAGTCGCGTGAGTAAATTTCACGCGAAACGATACATGGCCCGACGACTCCCTCCGTTGAATTCGCTGCGCGCGTTCGAAGCCGCGGCCCGCCTCGGCAGTTTCACGCTCGCCGCCAACGAGCTGTGCGTGACGCATGGCGCGATCAGCCGGCATGTTCAGCAACTGGAGGCATGGCTTGGCCGACCGCTGTTCGAGCGCCACAACCGGCGCGTCGAACTGACCGACGCCGGTCGCATGTACCTTGCCGAGGTCGGTGCGTCGTTCGACCGGATCGCGCTCGCCACCGCGCAGCATTTCGGTCAGGGGCTGCAGCGCGTGCTGCGCGTCAGCGCGCCCGCGACGTTTTCACTGCGCTGGCTCGTGCCGAAGCTGTCGTCGTTCCAGGTTGCACATCCGGCCATCGAGGTGCGGCTGTCGACGTCGAACGAGCCGATCGAGAAGTTGCGCGACAAGGTCGACCTGATCGTCCGCGGCGGCCCGCAGGCGATCGACGGATATGTTGCCGAAGAGTTTCTATCCGAAATCCGGCTGCCCGTATGCGCGCCGAAGCTGCTCGAGGGTCGGCCGTTGCGTACGCCGGCCGATCTCGCCGGCTTCACGCTGCTGCATGCGGCGACGTACCCCGGTATGTGGCCCGAGTGGCTCGCGGCGGCCGGGTACGCGAATCTGGCGCCGCGGCATTCGCTCACGCTCGAGCATTTCTATCTGACGCTGCAAGGCGCGCTCGACGGCCTCGGCGTCGCAATGGGGCCGATCGCCCTCGTCGCGGACGACATCGCCGAAGGCCGGCTGGTGCAGCCGTTCAGCGAACCGGCACTACCGCCGTGGCGCTATTTCACTTACGTGGCGGCTGCGCGCGCGGAAGACGAAGCCGTGCGAGCATTCAAGGACTGGCTGAAAGCAACGGGGAACACAACGGCGGACGCGCGGCGCTGATCAAGTCGGTATGTCGGCGACCAGTCGTTGCGCAATGCGCACCAGCTCGATTGATGCGGGGTTTCGTGTTCCATTGCGCGGAGCCATATTGTTCGCGCATGATCGGTTTTCGCCTCGTGACTCATCCTGAGATCTGTTGCAATCCGTAGGATTCCTCTTAGACTGAACAAGCAGAATGGCGCATGTCGTTCAAGTAGCGAAGGATGACTAAACGAATCGAGTTGGCATTCATCTCACCGAGAAACAAAGGATATCGAATCAATTGACTCGGATATCACACTTCCATGGTGACCGGTCGCGCATCGCGTTTCAGCAGCAGAAACGACAAACCCCGGCTCGCGCCGGGGTTTGTCTCGTGGGGGGAAATGCTTATTGGCTTGCGCCAGCGGCTTCGCCCGCCTTCTTCTCAGCGTTCTGCAGATTCTGCGGATAGTTCGGATCGTTGGCCGCCGGCTTGTAACCAGCGTCTTCGAGTTTCTTCAGTTCGGCGTTGTTCTTCGCACGCGCTGCCTTGTGTTCGGCTTTGCGTTTTGCCCGTGCTGCCTTGCGTGCTTCACGTTTCGCGGCTTTCGCATCCGATGCGGCGGATGCGGCCGGTGCACTGGCGTCGGTCTGCGCGAACACCGGAGCGGCGGAGCCGAAGAGGAACGCGGCTGCCGTCGCAGCCAGCGTCAGTTTTTTGATCTGGATTCGCATCGCTGAACTCTCTTTTCTGATTGGTCACGGAGTGAAAGCACATCGAGATACCGCCCCTGCCCCTGATCGGTCTTCATGTCTCGGTCAGGGCCTTTGCATCATAACCGCGTTGAAAAAAATGTGGCGCCATCATGCGTACATTGTTGGGAATACGCGTATGGGGACGTCGTATCGTCATGTGTCCCGCGCCCGTCCGCTCCGCGTTTCGCAGGGGCCAAGTGATGCATCATGCTCGGGAATCACGCAACGTGCACGACCGCGGCAACCGCGTGGCGAAGCGGATCGTTCTACCGATACGGTGCAGATTGCCGATGAAGATGAGATCGATTTCGGTGCTTTACGCACTCGCACGACGCCGACTGTTTCACCCGTGGAATCTGCTGCTCGCGCAACGCGATCGTCGCCTCATGAACGGGATATGCGACGGAATCGCGAACCTGTGCACCATGTTGTGATTCGCTGTCGCGCGAACGACGGTTCCTCCCATAAACGACCACACTTCATTCTGTACCGAGCCTGCCGCCTTTCCCGCACGTCGACACGATGCGAACGATCGGGTAACCGATCGTCGCACGCGTGGCTACCTGTTCGGTTCTATTCGTCGCCAGATGTGGGAGATGACGTTTGCGGGTTGAGACGACCTCCGCCGCTCAAGGTGAACGCTTCGATAGGCATTTGCTCACGACTGGCACGGGCACCACGCTAACGGTCGCATGAGCGAATGCGCGACACTTGTCATCGTGCTGACGTCGCGAAAAGTCTCGAGTCTATGCGGCAAGGACGGCGACACATCAGGCGCTGCGTGCGTGCCTCACAGCTTTTCCATCGGGTGATCGCATCTGGTGCGGGGGCGTCGCGCGCACGGTTTGTTCATCCGACGGACACCCTGTAGGTGAGCTTTTACAGGACGCCGCAACTTCCAGCGGTGAGAATTTTCGGGATTCGAGTACGGGTTCGATGAGGGTGAGCCATATTGATGGCGCCAACTTCACGTTCGAGGCAGTTGCCGAGATTGTTGTGTTCGAGGGGCCCAGTCGGCGTCTCGCTCGGCACAGCGATGGGTTTTCGTCGCACCGGTCGAGACACGTCGCAATTCAGATGTCGGTTCAAAGGTAGAAAACCGCGACGGAGAGTGACCGGTGCAAGAGCCAGCCCATTTCGTCTGTGCACGGGTCATCGAGCAGAAAGCCCCAGACAGACCAACACGTGACAGTCGAAGACTTTTCCACGAAAGCACCGACTCGGACGCTAAAAAAACCGCTTGAGAACGAATTCCGATGATTTCTCACTGCCATGACGAAAACCGGCGGCACTCCCCTGTTGGTCGCGGTGGCCGTAACCTGCGGGTAATCCCGGATGGGAAACATACCGCTGGGGTGCCTTTTTCGATCCCATAGATGGGAACCTACGGACTGAAAGCGGGGATTTCCTCCCATAAGTTTCTACGTTTGAATGTTTGTTAGTGGGTACTCACCTTCATGGGGAGCCTTGCGAGACCTGGGACGCTTGCAAAATAAGGCCGAGATCGAGGGTTCCACAGGCCTTAGGCCCAGAATACCTGTGCTCGACGAGCCTCACAGGTTCGCTTTGGTAGCGGTTTATGGGGTTGCTTTTTCTGCACAGGCACACGTGTGTTTATATCTTTGGTAAACCACGTTTACTTCTTTAACTACTTTTAGACGGCTCACAGCCTTGTCTGGCAAGGGTTTGACAGGTGTTCGGTACCCATTTATGGGGGCACAGGCGGAAGGATATGGGGTTTCAGGTCTGTGGATTTGGGGAATCGGGTACCGCGCTGTGGGAAATGGGGGTTGTGGATATGGGGCACGCGTAGCCTGCTATGGGATTTTGGCCCAAAAACACCTCAGGTAACCTTTTATGGGGGGAATCTATTGGTACCCATTTATGGTGCGTCCTTGCTGATTCGTCTATGGTGGCGGGCACAGCATTTCATGTGGGGTTGCCGGTTATGGGATGGATTTCAGGTAGTCGTTTATGGGTGCCGTCGCGGACAGAACGATCTAGCCCTGCTTGTCCCCTCGGAGCTGGGGTCCCATAAACAGTATCAGGCTGGCGGAAAGGGAGCCTTCTGTGGGGAAATCCCACGGTAGTCATTCATGGGAAGTATTTTCGGCTGCCGAGCGCAGATGAAGGCAAAATGCCGAGCTGGAGGATCTGGATAGGTAACCATTCATGGGATGTGCTAAAGGTAGCGTGTTATGGGGGAATGCAGACCGTGTTGCAGGGCACCACGAATCGGGTTCACCGATCCCGTTCCTCCGGATTATTTCCCATGAATGGCTACCTTCAGTTAGGCAAGTCCCGTGCCGGATTCTGGCCACAGATCACACAGGTAGCAGGTTTTGGGAGCTGATTCTGGCGGAAAGGTAGATGGATATGGGGTTCCGCACAAATCGTAAAAGTGGAATTTTTCCTTTTAAGACGAGGCCTTAGCGGCGATATTGGAAGTGACACTGGAGAAGAAGGCATTGCCCGGTAACTCGAAAAGGTATAAAGTCCGCCATCAATACGGTCACCTTCTCCGGACATCACGATGCCGCGCAAGCCCGCAATCAAAGGCTCCGACAAGCAGGTTTCGCTATTTCAGACGCCCGAGCCCCCCGATCTGCTGCGCAAGGCGGTCCAGGCAATTCATATCGCTCCGAAGTCCGGAAAGATCGGTCTGCAGCAGCGCAAGATGTTCAGCTCGCTGATCAAGAACGCCCTTCGTCAGGAAGCGTTCGAACCCGGCCGGACCAGCTTCTCGATCTCGATCGCCGCGCTGTCGCACGAGAGCGGGTTGAACAGCAACAACACGAAGTATGTGAAGGATACGGTCAACTCGCTGATCAGTACCGTCGTCAACTGGGACTACCTTGCCGCGGACCGCTCGACGGTGTGGAAGGCGTCGGGCCTGCTCGCCGGCGCCGAGCTCGAGCAATCGGTGCTGAAGTACAGCTTCTCCGACCAGATTCGCAGCGAGCTGCTCAATCCGGAAATCTATGCGCTCATCGATATGCGGATCGCGCGCGAGTTTCGGCGTTCGCACTCGCTTGCCCTTTGGGAAAACACGGTGCGCTACGAGGGGATCGGCATCACGGCAAAGATTCCACTGCCGAAATTCCGCGACCTCATTCTCGGTCAGGACAAGGCGTCGCAGTCGTACAAGGAGTACAAGCTCTTCAAGAGCAAGGTCCTGGTGCCGTGCATTCAGGAGGTGAACGAAGTTTCCGACCATACGCTCGAGCTGATCGAACACAAGTCAGGTCGCAGTGTGGAGGCCGTCCAGTTCAAGGTGACGCGCAAGCAGAGCGCGGATACGGTCGAGGAAGGCGACGTCAAGAACGAAGCACTTGTCGACGAGGTCGCCAAGTTCGGCATCCCGCGTTCGGAAGCGCGCCGGTTGATCACGCAGTACGGTGTGCAGCGCATCAAGGCGGCGATCGCCTATACGCTCAATCGGACTACGAAGAAGAACGCAGCGCCGGTCGACAATGTGGCCGCGTATTTCCGCAAGGCGCTGACGCACGGCTATACGTTGGCCGACGGGCAGGGGACCGAAACGGCCGCGCCGGCAAAGGAATCCGGGCAGAGCAAGCAGGAACAGATTCGCGACAAATACCTGGCGGCGAAGGTCGAGGAAGCCGGCGCGTATTTCCGCGAGCTGGAGATCGACGACCAGACCAAGCTGATCGAGCGCTACAACGAAACGGTGGCCGGTTCGAAGGATCTCACGCTGTCGCCGAAGAAGAAGGCGAGCAAGCTGGCGCAAACCAGCTTCTTCCGATGGTTGGCGCTCGATACCTGGGGCGAACCGACCTCGGACGACTTGCTGGAATTCCTGCTGAAAAGCAGCCTCGCGACCAACTGATCAAGGCCTCGCAGCCTGGCATGCGCCGTGCACCGGATTTCATCCGGCAGCGCGGTGCCATGCCGGTGCGAGGCCTTTGCTTTGGACGCCTTTTTTTATTTTTGCGCGGCTACCGCCAGATCAGCGACGTATGCGTCGATCACGGTCTTGAGCCGGTCGGCGAGCGCTTCCTGGTGGGACGCATCGACTCCCTTCAGTTGCAGATCCAGACGCCCGTCCGGATAGGTCTTCAACTGGCCGATCGCGCGTGATTCGAGCGCGAAATCGTGGCGAACGCTGTAACGCGTGCGCCCCGTCTTCTTGTTGCCGTCGCTCTGCGCGCGCAGGAAATTCTCAAGGTCGCGCACCGACTTTTTCCGGTCGATCACCGCCGTGAGCAGACGGTCGGCAGCCGGTTCGCCCAGGCGCTCGAAAATCAGTTTCAGGAAGTACGCGGCCTGCAGCCCGACCACATCGTTCGCGCTGGCCATCCGTTCGAGCAATGTGTTCGGCAGTGCGTTCAGCGACAATGTCTTGCTGATCGATGCCTTGTCCTTGCCGATCTTCTCCGCGAGCGTGTTCTGGTCGGGGAATACCTTTTCGTCGAGGAGACGCTTCCATGCGACTGCATCGTCGAAAATGGTCTGGCGTTCGTGGTCGTGGTTGGCGCGATACGCGATCGTGTAGAGCTGCTCGGGCGTGTGGTCCGTGCGGAATGTCGCATTGATCGTTTCGTCGCCGTTGATGCTCGTCGCGCGCAAGCGGCGTTGCCCGTCGATCACGACGAGCTTGCCGGGAAATTCCGGAAGACGCGTGACCTTGATCGGCTCGATCTGCCCTTCCCGCTTCAGCGTCAGTGCGAGTTCGTGCAGGCTCGACTCGGAATAGAACACGCGCGGGTTGAACGGGTTCGGGATGCAGTCCTTGACCGCGACCTTCTGCGGCGCACCGAGATCGAGCGCGTCGGATGCGGGGACAGCGGTCGAGATGACGGGGGTTGTGGCTTCGACGGGAGGATTCGACGCGGGCGTCGGCTCGGGCAGGCGCGTTTCCAGCGCTGCGTTTTCCTGTGCGAGCCCGCGCAGCAAGCCTGCTGCGAGATGCAGGTTGCCGGTCGGCTTCTTGTCTTTCGATGTGTCTTTAGCCATGAGCGGCTCCGGTAGCGCGCGTCGACGCGATGTATTGGGCCATTTCGGTGACCAGTCTCTCGATTTCCGCGCGGGCTTCCTTCAGTCCCTTCAGGTATCGATTGTGATGATGGATCGTGGTGCCGAGGGCAAATGTCTGCCGGTAGACCTCGCGCTGCGCGATCTGACTGTCGAGCAGATGCTCCCCTATTTCTTCAGCCCTTAGAATTTTTAAAATTTCTTCTCGCATTTTAGTTTTTCCATTGACACTATTCAGCATCAGCGCGGAAGACAAATTCGGGTTACGAACGGCACGCATCGATTCGATCATACGAATCATCGCGACGGTGCTGTACAGGTCGGCCGGCGATGGCGACAGCGGCACGAGGCAGAAGTCGGCGACTTCGAGTACGGATGCGATGCGCGGGTCTTCGAGGTTGCCGGGGCAATCGACGACGATCACATCGAAATTTGCATCCTGCTTCTTGATCTCGCCGCCGATGCCACGGCCGGCGGGGGCCAACGACAGAACTGTCATCGGGAGCGTATTTTCGCCGCTCGTCACCCATCTGACCGATGTGCCTTGAGGGTCGGCATCGATCAAGGCGACCTTGTTGCCACCCGCCTCGAAGGCTGCAGCGATATTGACGGAGATGGTGGTCTTTCCAGTACCACCTTTTTGATTACTGACGGCGATCTTGAAAGCCATTAAATTCCTCCAAGGAGTTTTGCGTAATATATGCAGTTATTGCCAAAAAGTCCAGAAAAGCATCGGAGGAAAAGAAGGATTTTCTGATAGATGTTGTTGTCACGTGACAAGCTGGTCGAACGGTTGGAGAATTATTTGTCATTCGAATGAAAAATAAAAACATATGGCATTTCGTTCGAGATGAAGGTGCTAATGAAGTGCTGGCAACTTCAGTGCCGGTAGCATGGGTCACAGTGCTGATCCCAGATGTGATCTCGCTATCGTTGGTAATTCCGGCGCAAATTGGCAATCCGCTCGTGACTCGCCCTGAGCTGCGTCGGGATCTAAAGTTGTCACGTGACAAGCCGATTCGGTGGGTTAAGACGTCAAATGCTGCTGGCCGGTAAGCATGCAGACACGACGCGCGATGGTAATGCCGACGATTTCTTCTCCCTCGATCCCCGTTACGACGCCCTGCATTCATGACGACTGGCACTGGCACTGCGACTGAGGCGGGTTGTTACGTGACAACGCACCTAAACGATGATTCTGGACACATATCTCCTGTCTTGGCGCAGCCACTGTAGACGGCACGGGTGCAAAGAAGTCCGTGCGATATATGAGTTGGTCATGTTCGATTAGGTCCAAGTCACTTATTCGCAAGGCATTGGGTTGTTGTCACGTGACAACCGCCACGGATGGATGCCGGAATCAGCAGCTTGATACCGGCGCAGCATTTTCAGCGGTACCGTATGGGGAGGTGCTGGACCAGCCGGGGATGTGTCAGCGATCGATGCCGGTCCAGTCGGTTGATGTCTTGGGTAGACCCGCCCGAACTGTGCGTGTCTCTGGACCTGCGGAGGCACACTAATTCTGGTGATGTGATATGTCCCCAATAAAAAAGGCGGTTCGGCATCCTGAGGCCACGACGATGGCATAGGGTAGGGGCGGGACAGATATCGCATCTTGTTGTGTCGGCCGCCGCTTCGACGGTCGAGGGCATCGGCATTGCGTCACACGTTCTCGATGGGCTTTGGGGGGGGCGCAAATTCCTGGGCGTCGGCGAGGAGAGATGGCGCAAACTAGCAGGGCGTGAAACAATTCCGAAAAAAGGTGGGCATTCGGAAACCCTTGTCTAGCAATGGGTTGTGCCACTTTCTTCACGTTGTTTCACGCAAAACGAGCGCGCGCGACGGGTGAAATAGGGGCGCATGAATTTGACGTGCGTTATCGTGTCTAGGTGATGATGAACCACACAATACTGTGTTAAATAAAACGTGTTTTGTGGTATATGATACAAATATCTGGGTCGACGCGCAGTTCGATCTGCCTATTGGCGACCCGAGACATCGCGTGGATCGACCAGCAGGGACTTGATAGATGTAGCGAGTTCTATATCGCTAGTTGTCACGTGACAACGCGCTGCGGCGACGGTGCCGGATCGCAAGCCGGTCGGCATCGGGGAAATCGAAGCGGTCGCCTGGTCGATATTGCATTTGCGACGTGCACCCAGGCAGCGTTGAGCTAAGGCGGATTCTGTAGACGGCCTCGGAAGACTGTTTCCTATGTGTCTTGCCAGTGTCCATCACAATGCGGCTGAAGGGGAATCTGCAGACTTCGTGTCAACAGGGTGAAGCGCATCGCCACCGGCGGTATATATCTTCCACTTCTCCGGATGTCTGCTATCTGGGGCGACTGATCATCGTCACCGACGATCGACCAAAGAGTCCGCTACTAAGTCGCATACCACAACGAAAATTCACCGCCGCGGCGTTCCCGTCCAGAAACCTCCGCGGCCAGCGGACCTACTTCGTCGCCTGCGATGCGCACAGCTGCTGCCACCGACGCGCCTTCGTCGCAGAAGCCTTTGCTGGCTCATCGACCGTTCGCCACCAACGTTCGCCGCGATGCGGAGCATCCAGATTGAGTCGCTCGCCCATCCTGGGCGTTGATAGCTCGACGCCGCGCACCATTGCCAACGCGGTGACGCGCTCGAACGGTTCCTGCCAACGGTGCATCGCGAGATCGAACGTGCCGTTGTGAATCGGCATCAGCGTGCGCCCGCGCAGGTCGATGTGCGCTTGCACGGTTTCTTCCGGCTGCATGTGCACGTAGGGCCACTGCGGATCGTATGCCCCGGTCTCGATCAGCGTCACGTCGAAGGGCCCTAGCCGTTCGCCTATCGTCCGGAAACCGTCGAAGTAGCCGGTATCGCCGCTGAAGAACACCCGCAGGTCGTCGTCGACGATGACCCATGACGCCCATAGCGTGCTGTTGCCGTCAAACAAGCTGCGCCCGGAGAAGTGCTGCGCCGGTGTCGCGGTCAGCATCAGTCCATCGACATTGACACTTTGCCACCAGTCGAGCTGGCGTACCTTTTTTGCGTCGATACCCCATTCGATCAGGCGGTCGCCGACGCCCAACGTCGTGACGAACACGCCAGTGGTCGCCGCAAGCGCGAGCACAGTCTCACGGTCAAGGTGATCGTAGTGATCGTGCGACAGGAGCACGCCACGCAACGGCGGGAGGTCCTCGAGCGCGATCGGCGGCGCATGGAAGCGCTTGGGGCCGATGCGTCGGAACGGCGATGCGCGTTCGGCAAATATGGGATCGGTCAGCCAGAATTCGCCGCGCAGTTTCAACAGTAGCGTCGAGTGTCCTAGCCGATACAGGCTGCGGTCGGGGGCTGCATCGAGTTGTTCGCGAGTCAGTGAATCGATGGGCAATGCGCCTGTCGGAACCGTGTTGCGTGGTTTGTTGACCAGCATATTCCATGCAATGCCCAGCGTTTTACCGAAGCCTTCAGCCGGTCGCGGTGCAACGTTGCTGAAGCGTTCGCCGTTGTGCTGCGGCGACTCGCCGGACAGGGTGCGGCCACGCCTGGCGGCGGCGAAACCTAGCATGCGATGAAGAAATACGAGAGGCGAAGCCATGTCGATTCGTCCGGAAAATAAAGTACACCGAGCAGTGTAGTTTATCTCCGTAAAAAGTAAACTCAAGGGTGTAGAATTTTTCGAATGAATACGAGCACTTCTCCTCAACGGCTGACCGACCGAAAGCGTGCGGCAATACTCGCCGCGGCGATCGACGAATTCCTCGCGGCCGGCTATGACGCGACCAGCATGGATCGCATCGCCGCTCGCGCGGACGTGTCGAAGCGCACCGTCTATAACCATTTCCCAGGCAAGGAAGCATTGTTCGCGGCGATCCTGCATCAGCTGTGGGACGCTACGCTGACCGCCGGCGCGCCGGCCTACTGCGCCGACGTCCCGCTGCGCGATCAACTGATCGCGCTGCTGGGCCGCAAGTTGCGGTTGCTGAACGACGAAGCGTTTCTTGCACTCGCCCGCGTCGCGATCGGTGCGGCTATCCATTCGCCGGAGCGCGCGCGCGACATGGTCGAACGCATGGGCGAGCGCGAAGAAGACGTGACGGTCTGGATTCGTGCTGCCGCGGCGGCTGGCCGGTTGTCGTTGACCGATCCCGTATTTGCCGCGCATCAACTGCACGGGATCGTGAAAGCGTTCGCGTTCTGGCCGCAAGTGACGATGGGCCAGCCGCCGCTCGGCGTGCAGGAACAACAGAAGGTCGCGGAAACGGCTGCCGACATGTTTCTTGCGTACTACGCGCGCGCGGATCACGCCGACGTGTCACGTACAGTGCAAGACTGACCGCGCGTCGCGCGAAGCGCGATGCGGAATAGTCGCGTCGATATCCGCAACGCGAGCCTCATCCTCCGCCTCGAGGAAAGCGCCATTCGACAACCGGCGAACGCATGCACAGGTACACACGTCGACGTTGCCGGATTGAGCCGTACCGACGCATGCGGCAGGCGCCAATGAAACCGAACGCGAGCGAAAACCAATGAAGACGCTGTTGATCGTCTATCACACGATGACCGGAGGCACGCAGCAAATGGCCGAAGCGGCCGCGGCTGCTGCGCGCGCGCAACCCGGCGTCGACGTCAGGTTGCAGCGTGCGGATGCGACCAGCGCCGACGACGTGCTCGCCGCCGACGCCTACCTGTTCGCGACGCCGGAAAATCTCGCCGCGATGTCCGGGCTGATGAAGGATTTCTTCGATCGCTGTTACTACGCCGCGCTTGATCGCGTGAACGGTCGCCCGTATGCGGCGATGATCTGCGCAGGCAGTGACGGACAGAACGCGCTGCGTCAGATCGACCGGATCGCAACCGGATGGCGGCTCAGGAATGTGTCGCCAGGCCTGATCATCTGCACCCATGCGCAAACGCCGGAGCGGATCCTCGCGCCGAAGACGATTGGCAGCGAGGATCTCGCGCGCTGCGCGGAGATCGGCGCGGGGCTCGCTGCGGGTCTTGCACTCGGCGTGTTCTGATTGCCGGCGATCAAGCCGGCCGAAGCGGAGCTGCGGCAGCGCGACCCGAGCGCGACGCATGCCGTCTGGCGCCCGTTGCAGCGAATTCCCGAGACGCGCATTTTGCGCGAGACATCGCTCGTGCGAATCGCATTGCCGTTTGCGACAGCTGCACCCGTGGAATGTCGATGCCTTAGTCGGCCCTTGTCGACACTGGCGGCCGATGGTATTCGGGCCACAGGCTTTTCACGAGATCGCGTGAAGCGCCATACGCATGGCAGCTGTCGATCTTGAGCGGTTTCCCGTCGTCGCCTCGCTGATTCAGCGACGACGGGCGCACGCCGACCGTCGTCTGATAGGCCGCGGTCGCGACAGGACCGAGCATTTCCTTCAGATGCGTGCACGTGTCACACGACGGCAGACGCTTGCGGACCTCGCTGTTCCACCCGGCACCGATGCGCAGTCCGACGAGCGCCTGCAGCGTGTCGCCGCCGCCCGGACACTGCGCATAAGGATGCGACCTGATGAACGTGGATACCGCGCGCACGATCATGTCGGTGTCGAAGACCAGCGTTACGCCGAGATCGTGAATCGGCGCCAGCGCCGCGATGGTGCGCGTGCCGCCGGGCGGCGTGAAATCGTTCGTCTTGCGGTCCGCGAGACAGGCCGAGACTTCGAACAGACCGTCGCTGCGCCGATAGCCGCGCATGTCGATCTGCCGATGGTGAATCTCTTCGCGCGTGATGCCGTCGTGCGGGAGGGCGTGTCGGGGATTCATGTATTCGCTCCGTGTCGTACGGCCGGGGTCATTTTGCATTCGACCGCGATGTCGTCGGCTGAACAGCGCGTCGTGAAGCCGGCCACGGCGAACCGCCGACGCTGTCGATCCGGCCAATAGTACGCACTTTCCGATGCCGGCATGCGCTCGATGATCGATGCGGCCGCAACTAATAGCCTGACGACAGAGATCGACGCACACTCGCCACGCCACGCTCATCGTATGCGAAAGCCCGGTCTTTCGGACGATGCGAATCGGCGGAATCCGACGTATTCGCTATCCGTACCATTGCTCGCCATTTCGTACTGTGGAATAACCGATGCATCGCATGACTGGCGCACTGAAGCAGAAAGACCCGTAACGACACTACGTAACGCGAGTGTCGATCCACCGCGAAAACGCCGCCATAATGCGCAACACGACCGCGCGGACGCATTGCTTTTCCACCGGATCCGTCAAATGCGAACCGGTGAGTCAACCGACTGCCGCGCGTACCGGTATACTTCCACACCTGCCTTTGTCCGGCATCGTGGCCGGGTGCCTGAAACAGTGGTGTTGGCGATGCGGCCCCGCAATGATCCGCGTCGGTGGCAGACGCGCCGCAGGCGATGCGGCGAACGCCGATGTGCGGAATGACTGCACGAACCACACCTTATATTCCTGGTGGATTGAATTTATGGGTTTTGAACAACTTGCCGAATTGCGGGCGCAGCTCGCAGCAAAGGCCAAGCAGGAGCGCAACGCGAAGCGACCGGCTACGCAACCGGACGCAGGCGCGAAGCCAAAGTCCGGCGACCGGCCCGCTCGTGGGGCCAAATCGGGTACCGGGGCCAAAGCGTCGTCCGGCGCGAAGCCCGCTTCGGCGAAGCCGTCGACGCCGGTCGATCCGGTCATCGTCGCGATCGGCAAACTGCAGCGCCGCTTCCCGCGCGCGTTCCCGAAGAATCCGGCTCCGAAGGTGCCGCTGAAGGTCGGTATCTGGGACGACCTCGCTCGCGAGGCGCAAGCCGTCGGCCTGAGCGAGGCCGAGCTGCGCGAGGCGATGTCCACGTGGTGCCGCGGCAATCGTTACTGGTCGTGTCTCGTCGAAGACGCGGTACGGGTCGATCTGCAAGGTAACGAAGCGGGGCGCGTGACGCACGACGACGCGGCGCGTGCGCGCCGGCTGAAGTCGCGCCGTCCGGGCAACAAGGGCGGCGCGCAAGCAGCGAAGGGCGCACCGCAGCAGCCGAAGGTGGAAGCGCAGGCCGCCGCCGCGCCGCAGCCGGCGACCGCGGAAGCACCGGCCGACGCAGCACCGCAGCCCGAGCAGCAAACGGCCGCGAGCGAGTAACACGCGATGTGTCGCCGCGCGACCGCGCGGTGACGGCCTGCCTGCACCACGCATGCAGCGCACACATGACAGACCGACCTGTCCTCCGGGGCAGGTCGGGACTGCCTCCGCTGGCGACACAGCCAGTCAGCCTCACCCAATCCTCATCGAACTGCCAATCGTGACCCACGTCCACTCGCTCACGTTTCGTCCACGATAATTCGTTTTCCTAATGTAATCGGATTGAAGATGAAACCCTGGATGCGCTCCCACACGAACTTGTCGCACGTGGGCCGCAGCACAAACGCGAAGTACGGCCATATTCGAAAGGCCGCAGGGCGATGTCCGGACGCACCGCACGGCCGCCCGCCCGTCAGTTGGCGACCAGTCACACACACGCGATAATCTCCCCGGCACGAATCGTCGGGCCGGCGCGTTGCCGGTCGCGCATGACGCGAAAGCTACCTGAAAGCCGGCGCAATTCGTCCGACATTCCCCAAAATTGAAAGGCACCGGCAAGGCGTACGCGTCACCGCGTCACACGAAGCTTGCCGATTTCATACGCACAACGCGCTACGCAAAGACCGCATCATGAACCTGAGACATTCCGCGATTCTCGTCGCGCTCACGGCTGCCGCGCTGTTCGGCGCCGCGACGCCGCTCGCCAAGGCGCTGATCGGCGCGATGTCGCCGTTCATGGTCGCCGGCCTGTTTTATCTCGGCAGCGGGACCGGCCTCGGCGTTGGAATCCTGTTGCGCGGGCTGCGCCGCCGCCGCGCGCCGGCCGAGAACGCCGCGCCGCTGCAACGTTCGGACCTGCCGTGGCTCGCCGGCGCGATCGCGGCCGGCGGCGTCGCGGGTCCGGCGCTGCTGATGCTCGGACTGTCGAGCACACCGGCTGCGACGAGTGCGCTGCTGCTCAATCTCGAAGGCGTGCTGACGGCGGTCATCGCGTGGGTCGTGTTTCGCGAGAACGTGGATCTTCAGGTGTTTCTCGGCATGGTCGCGATCGTCGCCGGCGGCACGCTGCTGTCGTGGAGCCCGGGGCGCGCGGGCGTGCCGATCGGCGCGTTGCTCATTGCCGGCGCATGCCTGTGCTGGGCGATCGACAACAATCTGACCCGCAAGGTTGCCGCGAACGATGCGATGGTCATCGCGTGTGCGAAGGGCCTGGTCGCCGGGCCCGTGAACATCGGTATCGCGCTCGCGACCGGCGCGGCACTGCCTGCCATTCCGGCCGCGGCCGCCGCGATGCTGACCGGCCTCGGCGGCTACGGGATCAGTCTCGTGTTGTTCGTCGTGGCGCTGCGCCATCTCGGCAGTGCGCGTACGGGCGCGTATTTTTCGGTGGCGCCGCTGTTCGGTGTCGTGCTGTCGTTGCTGATCTGGCCGGCGCTGCCGTCCGTCACGTTCTGGATCGCGGCCGCGTTGATGGCGCTCGGCATCTGGCTGCACGTGCGCGAACGGCACGAACACGAGCACGCGCATGAACGACTCGAGCATACGCACCGGCATCGGCATGACGAACATCATCAGCACACGCACGATTTTCCGTATGACGGTGATGAACCGCACACGCATCCGCACGTGCACTTGCCGATCACGCACAGTCACGCGCATTTCCCGGACATTCACCACCGCCATCGGCACTGATTGCGCGGCAACGGACAACGACGCGCGCGTGCAATGCGCATCGAAAAGTAGCTGTTTATGGGGACGTTATCGGGTGCCCGCGGGGTCGCGTCGACGTCGTTCGATTGCGACTCAGTCTTCCGTCTGAATCAACCGGATCAACGACCCGTCCGGGTCGATCAGCGCGCCGACGGTGCCGCCCCATGCCTCGCGCTTCGGCCGATGCGCGCGTGGCCAGCCGGTCGTCTGTTCCGGAATGCCGGCGGCGAGCACTTCATCGAAAAACGCACCGACGTCGCCGAGCCGGAAACAGCAGCTGAACCAGCTCGTGGCCGGGTCGAGACCGGGATGCGGAAAGAATTCGAGCAGCAGATCGCCGCGTCTCAGGATCATCCAGCCGTCGTCGCGCCAGGTTTCGACGAACCCGAGCTTCGCGTAGAACAGCGACGTGGCTTCGAAATCGCGCGACGGCAGATTGGGACTCGCAAAGTCGGTCAAGGCCGGTTCTCCAGTGAGCGTTGCGGTCGAATGAACGCGCGGGAAAATGCGCGGATGGGATGTCGCGCATCATCGGTCAAACGATGCGCACCGACAAGCTGCGCAGGCCGCCGTCGCGATTATCGCCCCGGGGGGAAGCAGAATCCGAAATCCTCGCAGCCCGGGCATCCTGGCGCGGGCCCGGCCGGCCGGCCGAGCGATGCGGCCACTTCCTGCGCGAGGAATTTCTTCCAGCGCAGCTGCGCCACATTGCGTGCGGCAAGCGCGGGGAAATAGCGATCGAGCATCGCGGTTACCGCGTCGCGTCCGTCAAGGCCAAGATCGCGCCACAGGTGATCGGGGCGCAGGCACGCATGCGCGATGATTGCAGCGACGCAGTCGGCATCGTCGTGCGCGACGGCGAGATGCATATCCCGCATCAACAGCGCGTGCAGCGTCGCGACGAATTGCGCGTGCGCGGCCGGCAGCAGTGCGACGGTGGCTGCCGGCGCGAGCGCCGCCGCATCGGCGGAACTCAGGCGCGGAAACTGGCGGGCAAGCAGGCCGCTCAATCGGGCGGGAGACAGGCCGAGCAGCGCGAGCTCGTTGCGGCATGCGCGTGCCGCAATGAGTTCACCGAACAGACGTGCATCCGGAGAATCGGTATCGGCCGCACCGGACAGCAGCGCTTGCAATATGCGTCGATGCGCATGCTCGAGCGCGGACGTCATTGCAATCACCGGAGGATCACTCGACTCCGACGATCACGCTCGATGCCTTGAACAGCGCGGACGCGGCTTTGCCGCTCGCAAGGCCGAGACGATCGACGCTGTCGTTGGTGACGATCGCGACGATCTCGGCGCCGCCTGCGGCCTTGATCACGACTTCCGAATTGACCGCACCCTTCGCGATCGACGACACGGTGCCCGCGACACAGTTGCGCGCCGACACCTTGCTGCCGTCGACGTCGACCATCACGATCACCGACGATGCCTTGACGAGCGCGAAGGCCTTCGCGCCGGCCGCGAGACCGAGCGATGCGACGCTGCCGTGCGTGATCACGGCGACGATGTCGAGGCCGTCCTGGGTACGCAGCGTGATTTCGTCGTTGACGGCACCGGGCTTGACGGCGCTGATCTGGCCGGCGAATTGATTACGGGCGCTGGTGCGCATGATGACTCTCCAGGAAAGGGGCCGCCCGGCGGGCGGCGAGCGAACGGCGGAAATCGCGGACGAGCTTACCGGCAATGCAAGTCAAGCGCGACGTGAGCATCGACATACCGGACATGCGAAACGGCGCACGATGCTGCGCGACGGCAGGCATGTCGTGCACGCCGCCCCGCGCGCGCTTACTTCGCGGCGGCCGACGCAGCAGCTGGTGTGCCCGCCGTCGACGTCTGCTGTGCCGTAGCGGCCGTTACATCGCCTTCCCAGCCGCCGCCGAGCGCAAGGAACAACTTCACCTGGTCTGCGGCGACCTGACCTTCGGCCGCGGCGACCTGCGCACGCACGCTCGTCAGCGTGCGCGTCGCATCGAGGTCCGAAATGAACGACTCGCGGCCGGCCGTATACAGCCGATGCGTTTCGTCAGCGGAACTGCGCGCCGATTCGTAGGCCGTGCGCAGCGCGTCGGTGCGCTGCACGTCGGCTGCATAGGTCGCAAGGCTCGACTGCGTCTCGCGCAGCGCGTTCAGTACGACGCCGTCGAAGTGCGCGAGCGCGCCGCCGGTCGCCGCCTCGGCTTCGCGCACGCGCGCGCGCTGGCCGTTGACCGGGAACGACCAACTGATCAGCGGTCCGAACGACCAGCGATTCGTGGTGGACGAGAACAGATCGGCGGCGACGCCGACCGAACCGGCGGACGCGCCGATGCTGATCGACGGATACAGCGCGGCGGTCGCGACGCCGATCCGTGCGGTCGAGGCGGCGAGCTGACGCTCGGCTTCGCGAACGTCGGGACGGCGGCGCAGCAGCGCTGCGCCGTCGCCGATCGGAATCGGCTGGCGCAGCTTCGGCAGGCGCTCGCATTCGGTGACCGCCTTCGGCAGATCGGCGGGCGAACGCGCGAGCAGCGCGGCGAGCTGGTATTGCGCGATCTTGCGGCGGCCTTCGAAGCGCGGGATGTCGGCCGCGAGCGTGCGTACCTGCGTGACGCCGCGCGTGACGTCGGTCTGATTGCCGCGTCCCGCATCGCGCAGGCGCTGCGACAGCTTCACGCGCTGCTGCTGCAGCGCGAGCGACTGCTTCGCGATCGCGAGTTCGTCGCCGGCGGAGCACGATTCGACGTAGGCACGCACGACGTCCGCGACGACGGTGATGCGCGCGAGGTCGGCGGCCGCTTGCACGGCTTCGCTGTCCGCGCGCGCGGCCTCGACGCCGCGACGCAGCTTGCCGAACAGATCGAGTTCGTATGACACGCTGATGCCGACCGCGCCTTCGTTCACGACGGGCAACTTGTTTTCGAGCAGATATTGCTCGGCCGATTCCTGCGCGCGCTGCACCGCTGCCTCCGCGCTGCCGGAGAAGCCGCCTTGTTCGTTCGCGACTTCCAGCGCCGCGCGCGAACGCGCGAGGTTGGCCGCGGCGACGCGCAGGTCGGTGTTCGATTTCAGCGCACTGCGCACGAGTTCGTCGAGCACGGGATCGTCGTACAGCTGCCACCAGTTGCCGGGCACTGCGTCGCGCGACACGAGCGTGCCGTTCGCGTCGTCGAGCGCGTGGCTCGCGAGCGGCGCATTCACGTACGCCTGCTGCGGCAGCTTGTAGTCGGGGCCGACGGATGTGCACGCGCCGAGTGCGAGCGCGAGCGGCGCGAGTGCCGCCGCGAGGCGCAGGCCGTGCCGCTTCATTGCGATGCTCCCGCCGCGCTGACGGCCGCGGGCGCGGATGCCGCGGCCGCGCCGGCGGCCGGCTTCGCATTGTCGTCGCGGCGCGTGTCGGTGTGCACCGCGACGGTCGCGGTGCGGCCGGCGATCATTCGGAAGTCGTCGGGCACCTCGTCGAGCACGACGCGCACCGGCACGCGCTGCGCGAGCCGCACCCAGCTGAATGCGGGGTTCACGTTCGGCAGCAGGTTCGCGCCCTGCGTGCGGTCGCGATCCTCGATCGCGGCGACGATGCTCTGTACGTGGCCGCGCAGCGGATGCGGCTCGCCCATCACGACGATGTCGACCGGCTGGCCGATACCGATGCCGCGCAGCTTGGTTTCCTCGAAGTAGCCGTCGACGCGGAACGAATTGCGATCGACCACCGACAGCACCGCGCGGCCGGCCGGCACGTATTCGCCGACGCGCGGTGCGCGGTCGTTCAGGTAGCCGTCGACGGGGCTCACGATCGTCGTGCGCTGCAGATTGAGCTTCGCGGTGTCGAGCGACACCTGTGCATCGGCGGCGGCAGCTTCGCCCTGTTCGACGCGCGTGCGGCTTTCCTCGACCTGCTCGCTGGCGACCAGGTTGCCGAGCTGCAGGTTGCGCGCATATTCGCGCTTCGCCTGAGCAAGCGTCGCGCGACGCTGCGCGAGCGTCGCTTCGGCCAGGCGCTCCGCGAGCGTGTAGCGGGCCTGGTCGATCACGAACAGCACCTGGCCGCGCTTCACCTCCTGGTTGTCGGCGACCTGCACCGCGGTGATGAGCCCCGACACGTCGGGCGCGACCTGGATCACGTCGGCGCGCACATGGCCGTCGCGTGTCCACGGCGAGAACATGTAGTAGTTGATGATCCGCCACAGTACGAGGGCGGCCACGACGACGACGATCAGGGTGAGCAGGATCTGCCCTGCCGAGAGCCAGGTTTTTTTCACGGTTAGCTAGCCACGAGATGGTGAGACACGATGACGACCGCGGCAAGCACGAACACGTAGATGCCGAGGTCGAAGATCGAACGGTGCCAGACGAGGCGGTAAAAGCCGACGCGTTCGAGCAGCGCGCGCACGACGATGTTGATCAGGTAGGCGATCAGCATCAGCACGAGCGGAGCCGGCACGAATACGCCGAAGATGTCGATTTCGCCGATCATGGTCGCGGTCGGAAAGACAGGTTGGAAAGCGGGATCATGCGGGCGCTCCGTCCGGTGCGGCATGCGGCGGCTGCGCGGACGCGGCCGGGTACAGCGACAGGCGCAGGCCGACGAGCGCGTGCAGCGTGTCGCGCAGCCGGCGGTGTGTCGCGGGCGTGGTCGGCGCTGCGGGAGCGGCGTGCGTCGTGCCGTCGCCCGCCGATGCGGCGGCCGTGCCGGGCAGGTTGCGGCCGGCCACGCGCTGCAGCGCGTCGTCGATCGATGCGAGCAGCGCGGGCGGTGCAGGCTGTCGCGCATTCGCGGCCGCGCAGCGCGTGTAGTGATCGGTGACGCCGGCCAGCACGCGGTCGATCGCGTCGGGCACGTCGCCCGTCAGCTTGCGGCGCGAGCGGCGCAGGTCGAGCGCGTTCAGCGCGATGCGCAGGTCGCGGAAGCTCTCGATCGACGGATGGCGGTGGTCGTCCGACGCGCCGAGGCGCGGCAGCAGTTGCGTGACGCGATCGAGCATGCGCGATGCGTGGTTGCGCTGGTCGTCGAGCGGCTGCGTCGACGCGGAGCGTGCGACGTCCTCCCAGCCCGAACGCAGCAGGCGCCGCACCGCGAGTTCCGCGCCGAACGGACGCGTCGCGCGCGTCCAGACGTACGCGAACAGCAGCCCGGCGACGCCCGCGAGGTTGCTGTTCAGGAACACGAAGAAATCGGCGTCGTACGCGCTCTGGATGCTGATGAAGGTGGCGGTGTTCACCGCGACGAGCATCGTCACCATGTTGAACTGCGGGCGCGGCAGCAGCGTGCCGATCAGGATGAACGGCCCCGCGAACATCAGGACGAGCATCGGGAAGTCGTGCACGTGCGGCAGCACGGCAAACAGGTACAGCCCGGCGAACACGACGCTCGCGGCCGTCGACAGGAAGAACTTGAACACCAGCGGTGCCGGCTCGTCGAGCGCGGCGAAGAAGCTGCACGACACGGCCACGAGCGTGACGGCCGCGGCGCCGTCGTGCCAGCCTGACGAGATCCACAGCGAGCATGCGACCACGATCGCGAGCACGACGGTGAGCGTCGAGAACAGCATCATCCCGCGATCGAAGAAGCGTTCGGTGCCGCCGAGCCGCCAGTGCCGGAAACGCGGTTGCCAGACGCCCGACTCGTTCGCGATCAATGCGCGCAGCGAGCGGCAGTCCTGCCAGATGTCGATGACCTGATGCAGCCGCCACAGCGCGTTCGACAGCAACGCGCCGTCCCAGCTCGCGAGGGCACTGTCGGACGGCTGCAGCGACGCAATGCGCTCGCGCAGATTGTCCGCGACCGGATCGTGGGCCACGTCGCCGTCGGTGCCGGTCTTCACGGCCGGCAGCGGTGCATCGAACCACTTTGCCGCGTCGGCGAGCAGCGCGTCGAGTGCCGGCGGTCGCACGTGCAGGTCGCGCATCAGCGCGATCAGCGGATCGGCGAGCGACGACATCAGCGGCAGGAACAGCTGCATGCGGCCCGCGAGCGCCTGCGCACGGGCGAGCACGCGCGGGTGCGCATGGTCGTAGCTCAACTGGCTCAGCAGGAATTCGAGGCCGGTAATGGTCGCGGCGAGGCGTTGCCGGCACGCCGACAGCGCCTTGCCCGCGATGTGCCCCGACAGCGTCTCGCGACCGTAGAACGCCGCGTCCTTGAACCATGCGTCGGTGCGCTCGATCAGCGTCGGCGCGAGGCGGTTCGGGAACACGGCGCTGCCGACCACGCTCGCGCACACGATGCCGAGCACGATTTCCTCGGTCCGCGCGATCGCGACGTCGAAGATCGTCGACGGATCGGTCACCGTCGGCAGCGCGACCAGCGGCATCGTGTAGCCGGCGAGCATGAACACGTAGCTGCGCGCGGTGCGGTCGGAGATCGCGAGGTAGAGCAGTGTGCCGCACCACGTCGCGACGATGATGCTGAACAGGAACGGCGTCTCGACGAACGGCGGCACGAACAGGATCGCGGCGGCCGCGCCGAGCGCGGTGCCGAGCGCGCGATACAGCGCCTTCGAGCGCGTCGCGCCGACGAACGGGTTCGACACGATGTAGACGCTCGCCATTGCCCAGTAAGGGCGCGGCAGCTGGAAATACAGGCCGAGATACAACGCCAGCATCGACGCGGCGAACGTCTTGCCCGAGAACAGCCAGTCGCGAAGGCTCGGATAGGTCATGACGCGGAATCGGCGGGGTGAGACGGACGCGACGCCGGATGCTGCACGTCGGCCGCGTTGAACGCGTTCAACACGCGCAGCGTCGCTTCGAGATCGGCACGGGTGACGCCCTTGAGCACCTGGGCGCGCAGCACGCGCAGATCTTCCTCCATCTTGGCGGTGACCGCGCGGCCGGCAGCCGTCAGCGAGATCGTCTTCGCGCGTCGGTCGTGCGGATCCTCGTCGCGGCGAGCGAGGCCGGCCGCGCACAGCTGGTCGAGCAGGCGCACGAGCGACGGCCCCTCGATGCCGACGTGTTCGGCGAGCGTGCCCTGGCGCACGCCTTCGCCGAGGCGGCCGGCAATCAGCAACGGCGTCGCGCAGGCTTCGGACACGTTGTACGCGGTCAGCACGGTGTCGCTCGTGCGGCGCCACTTGCGCGCGGTGAGCACCAGCAGGCTGCTGACGGCGAGGCGGAGGTCGTGCAGATTGGTCATGGGCGAGATGATAGGGGCAAAAACATTCGATAGCAAACTATCGTTTTTGTCACTCGCATGTCATGCCGCACGCCCGGGGCGTCGACCTGTAACGAGCAATTTAGGCGGTCGATCCGACGCCGGTCAAGCTGTCAAATCGCAAGCGAGCGGCGGATCCTTACGTGCCGCGTGCAATCCGGATCGAACGCGGCAATCGCACGTGGCGGCTTGGCGGTCAGGCCTGGGATGTAGGGGCGTTGTAAGAAAAATGCGATCTGGATGATCGCGTACCAGCCGTGCCGCCCGACCGGGATCGCGCGATGCGCACCGTACTGTCCTGGCTCCGCACGCGATTGCACTAGGACAATAATCTCCGGGTGTCTTTCTGAGCGACCATGCGGAAGCAACGACGGAGACATCGAGATGGGACGGACCGAGGTATCGGCGCGCTGGCACGACGCGATCGGCGCGGTGCACGGCATCGAGTCGAAATACAAGCGGCTCGTGAAGGCGATCGCCGCCGACATCGAAAGCGGCGCCCTTGCACCGGGCGCGCGGCTCGCGCCGCAGCGCGACGTGGCGTCGAGTCTCGGCGTCAGCGTGCAGACCGTCACCAATGCCTACAAGGAACTCGAAAGGCAGGGCCTGATCCGCTGCGAAGTCGGGCGCGGCAGCTTCGTGGCCGCGCGCGTGACCGAATCGATGTCGAACTACATCCTCGATACGGCCGAGCGCGAACTGGTCGACTTCTCGATCGCGCGCATCGTGCACACGCCGGAACACGACGCCGCGTGGCGGGCCGTCTGTGCGGTGCTGGCCGATGTCGACGACCAGCCGTGGATCCGCTCGTTCCGGCCGATCGCGGGCCTCGATGCGCATCGCGAGGCCGGTGCCGCATGGCTCGCGTCGCTGAATCTGCCGATTCATCCCGAATCGCTGTTGATCACGAACGGCGCCGCGCACGGCATCTTTCTCGCGCTCGCGTCGATCGTCGGGCCGGGCGACACAGTGCTGTGCGAGAGCCTGACCGACCACGGCGTGATCGGCTCCGCGAACGTGCTCGGGTTTACGCTGAAGGGGCTCGAGATGGATGAACACGGGATCCGTCCCGAACATTTCGAGGAAATGTGCGACGGCGAGCGAATCAGTGCGCTCGTCTGCACGCCGACCCTCAATAACCCCACGGTATCGATGATGTCCGATTCGCGCCGCAAGTCGATCGCGCGCATCGCGTCGCGCTACGGCGTGTACGTGATCGAGGACGACGTATACGGCCCGCTGCCCGCGAAGACGGCCACGCCGATCGCGAGCCTGATTCCGGACCTCGGCTTCTACTGCACGAGCATGACGAAATCGGTGCTGACCGGGCTGCGCACCGGCTATCTCGCGATGCCGAGGCGGCTCGCGCTGCGCGTCGAGAGCGTGCTGCGCGTGAGCAGCTGGATGGCGACGTCACCGATCGCGGAGATCGCGACGCGCTGGATCGCAGACGGCACCGCGCGACGGCTCGTCGAACTGCAGCGGCAGCGGCTCGCGGTGCGCCAGGACATGGTGAAGGCCACGCTCGGCCCGTATGTGCTGGGTGCGCATCCGAATGCGCTGTCCGCGTGGTTGCGCGTGCCCGACTACTGGCAGGCCGACCGGCTCGTGCGCGAATTGCGGACCCGCAAGATCGCCGTGACGTCGCCCGATCCGTTCCTCGTCGGCGGCACCGAGCGGCCGAACGCGGTGCGCGTGTGCATCGGTGCGGAGACGACGGATGCCGCATGCAATGCCGCGCTCGCGACGATCGCGGGCGTGTTCGAGCAGTATCCGCACGTGCACGATTTTCACTGAAGCGAAGCGGGCGTCGTGCCAGCGACGCACAATGTATCAGGACATTCGAAAGCGCAATTTGGAACATTAGACTGGATCGCACTACATCAATGATGAGGCGTGCGATCCATGTCCCTTCTGTCGCTGTCCGACGTCTACCGCGCGCGCCGACGCATCGCCGGGCATGCGTGCGTCACGCCGCTCGTCGCGTCCGCCGCGTTGTCCGCGCGGGTCGGTGCATCCGTCCACCTCAAACTCGAAACGCTGCAGCCGACCGGCAGTTTCAAGCTGCGCGGCGCGACCAACGCGCTTGCCGAACTCGCGGCACGGCGCGTGACGCGCGTCGTCACCGCGTCGACCGGCAATCACGGCCGTGCGGTCGCGCATGCGGCGCGCACGTTTGGCATCGAGGCCGCCGTCTGCATGTCGTCGCTCGTGCCGGCGAACAAGGTCGACGCGGTCGCCGCGCTCGGCGCGCGGGTCGTGATCGCCGGCGATAGCCAGGACGATGCGCAGGCCGCGGCGCGGCGCCTCGTGCGCGACGAAGGCTACACGTACGTGCCGCCGTTCGACGATCCGCGCATCATCGCCGGACAGGCGACGATCGGCGTCGAGATTCTCGAAACGCTGCCCGATACGTGCACGCTCGTCGTGCCGCTGTCCGGCGGCGGATTGTTCAGCGGCGTCGCGTTTGCCGCGAAGGCGATCCGGCCCGCGATCGAGGTGATCGGTGTGTCGATGGCGCGCGGCGCCGCGATGCACGCGAGCCTCGCGGCCGGACGACCGGTCGACATCGATGAACAGCCGACGCTCGCCGATTCGCTCGGCGGCGGCATCGGCCTGGACAACCGCTACACGTTCGACATGACGCGCGCGCTGGCCGACGACGTCGTGCTGCTCGACGAGCCGGCGATTGCGCGCGGCGTCGCGCATGCGTATCGCGAAGAGCGTCTGGTCGTGGAAGGCGCGGGTGCGGTCGGCATCGCCGCCGTGCTGGACGAACGGATCGCGCACCGCGATCGCGGCGGTCCGATCGTCGTGATCGTCAGCGGCGCGAACATCGACATGGCCGTGCATCGCCGGCTCGTTTCGGAGAACTGACATGGCCCATCCCGTCACGCTGCTCGGACAGGCGCAACTGCGCGCACTGGTCCCGCTCGATCTCGCCGCGATCGACCAGGTCGAGGCCGCGTTCACGTCGCTCGCGACCGATGCGGTCGCGATGCCGCCGATCCTCAATCTCGCGCTGCCGGCGCGGCACGGTGAGGTCGACGTGAAGACCGCGTATCTGCCGCGCTTCGACAGCTTCGCGATCAAGGTCAGTCCCGGCTTCTTCGACAACCCGTCGCTCGGGCTGCCGAGCCTGAACGGGCTGATGCTCGTGCTGTCCGCGCGCACCGGCCTGACCGAAGCCGTGCTGCTCGACAACGGCTACCTGACCGCCGTGCGCACCGCGGCGGCCGGCGCGGTGGCCGCGCGCCGGCTCGCGCGCGCCGATGCGCGCCGCGCGGCGATCATCGGTGCGGGCGAACAGGCGCGGCTGCAGCTCGACGCACTGATGCTCGTGCGCGACATCTCGCACGTGACGGTCTGGGCGCGCGACGCCGAGCGTGCCACGCGCTTCGCGGCCGACGTGCGTGCCGCGCACGGGATCGACGCGGTTGTCGCGCGCTCGGTGCATGCAGCGCTCGCCGACGCGGACGTCGCGGTAACGACCACCCCCAGCCGCGAGCCGCTCGTGCACGCCGAGGATCTGCATCCGGGGTTGCACGTGACGGCGATGGGCTCGGACGCCGACTACAAGACCGAACTCGCGCCGTCGGTGTTCGGCGCGGCGCGCTACTTCTGCGACCGGTTGCAGCAGACCCGCGTGGCCGGCGAACTCGCGCACGCGATCGCCGCCGGTGCGGTCGCGCCCGACGCGGTGTTTCCCGAACTCGGCGAAGTGATCGCCGGGCGGCGCGAGGGCCGCACCCATCGCGACGACATCACGATCTGCGACCTGACCGGCACCGGCGCGCAGGACACCGCCATTGCCGTGCTCGCGCTGCAGCGCGCCCGCGCGGCCGAGGTGGGCACGATTTTTCACAACGACCTCACGACTTGAGAGGAGACAGATGTCCGCAGTCATCGAAACCCACGAAGCCGCGCCGCGCCTCGCGTTCGAGCGTAGCGAGTATGCCGCGCGCATCGCGAAGACGCGCGCGGCGATGCAGCGGGCCGGCATCGACCTGCTGATCGTCACCGACCCGACCAACATGGCCTGGCTCACCGGCTATGACGGCTGGTCGTTCTACGTGCACCAGTGCGTGCTGCTGCCGATGGACGGCGAGCCCGTCTGGTACGGCCGCGGCCAGGACGCGAACGGCGCGAAGCGCACCGTGTTCATGGCACACGACAACATCGTCGGCTATCCTGATCATTACGTGCAGTCGACGGCCCGTCACCCGATGGACTTCCTGTCGACCGAGGTGATCGCCGCGCGCGGCTGGAGCACGTTGCGCATCGGTGTCGAACTCGACAACTACTACTTCAGCGCGGCGGCGTACGCGTCGCTGCAGAAGCATCTGCCGGCCGCGCGCTGGGTCGATGCGACGGCGCTCGTGAACTGGCAGCGCGCGGTGAAGTCGCCGCGCGAGATCGAGTACATGCGTGTCGCCGCGCGGATCGTCGAGCGCATGCATGCGCATATCGTCGACACGATCGAGCCCGGCATGAAGAAGAGCGATCTCGTCGCGCAGATCTATGCGACCGGGATCGGCGGCGCGGACGGCTTCGGCGGCGACTATCCCGCGATCGTGCCGCTGCTGCCGACCGGCGCCGACGCGGCCGCGCCGCATCTCACCTGGGACGACACGACATTCGCGCGCGGCGCGGGCACGTTCTTCGAGATCGCGGGCTGCTACCGCCGCTATCACTGCCCGCTGTCGCGCACCGTCTATCTCGGCAAGCCGCCCGCGCACTTCGTCGAAGGCGAGCGCGCGGTGGTGGAGGGGATCGAGGCGGGGCTCGCCGCCGCGAAGCCCGGCAACGTATGCGAAGACATCGCGAATGCGTTCTTCGCGGTCCTGCGCCGTGCCGGCATCGAGAAGGACAGCCGCTGCGGCTACCCGATCGGCGCGAGCTATCCGCCGGACTGGGGCGAGCGCACGATGAGCCTGCGCCCGGGCGATCGCACGGTGCTCGAACCCGGCATGACGTTCCATTTCATGCCGGGACTGTGGCTCGACGACTGGGGGCTGGAGATCACTGAAAGCATCCTGATCACCGAGACCGGCGTGGAGACGTTCTGCAACGTGCCGCGCAAGCTGTTCGTGAAGGAGTAGGGCGATGCGTGCTTCTCCGATCACGCCGACCGTCGATTTCGACGCGGACGGCGAACAGCATGGCTTTCTGAAGCTGCCTTACTCGCGCGACGATTCCGCGTGGGGCGCGATCATGATTCCGGTGACGGTCGTGAAGCGCGGCGACGGGCCGACGGTGTTGCTGACCGGCGGCAACCACGGCGACGAATACGAAGGGCCTGTTGCGCTGTCGAAACTCGCCGGCTCGCTGAAGGCGGCCGACGTGACCGGCCGCGTGATCGTCGTGCCGTTCATGAACTACCCGGCGTTTCGCGCCGGCTGCCGCACGTCGCCGATCGATGCGGGCAACCTCAACCGCAGTTTTCCAGGGCGTCCGGACGGCACCGTCACCGAGAAGATCGCCGACTATTTCCAGCGGCATCTGCTGCCGCTCGCGACGCACGTGCTCGATATCCATGCAGGCGGCCGCACGCTCGATTTCGTGCCGTTCGCGGCGATCCACGTGCTGGATGACCGCGACCAGGAAGCACGCTGCGAACGCGCGATGCGCGCGTTCGGCGCGCCGTACTCGATGCGCATGCTGGAGCTCGACAGCGTCGGGCTTTTCGACACCGCGGCCGAGGCGGCCGGCAAGGTGTTCGTGTCGACCGAGCTCGGCGGCGGCGGATCGTCGACGGCCGCGAGCGTCGCGATCGCCGAGCGCGGCGTGCGCGGCTTTCTCGCGCATGCGGGCGTGCTCGCGAACGTCGACGGCGAGCGCGGACACACGCGCGGCGCGCCACGCACGACCACGCTGCTCGACATGCCGGACGGCTCATGCTTCACGACCAGCGAGCATCGCGGGCTGCTCGAGATGTGCCGCGATCTCGGCAGCGAGGTCGACGCGGGCGACGTGCTCGCGCGCGTGCACGACATCGACCGCACGGGCGTCGCGCCGGTCGAATACGTCGCGCAGCGGCGCGGCCTGCTCGCGGCGCGGCACTTCCCGGGCATCGTGCAGGCCGGCGACACGATCGCGGTGGTCGCCGACATCGTCGAGCGCAACATTCCGGTGGCCGCATGAGGATGCGCACGACGTGATCAAGCTCGACCGATACGACCTGGCGATCCTGCGCATCCTCGAGCGCGATGGGCGCATCACGAAGTCGAAGCTCGCGGAGGCCGTGAACCTGTCGATCTCGCCCGCGTGGGAGCGCGTGCGCAAGCTCGAGGAAAGCGGCGTGATCCGCGGCTATCGCGCGGACGTCGACTGGATCGGCACGTTCTCGGGCAGCCGCATCGTCGTCGAGGTGACGCTGTCGCGTCATACCGCGTCCGACATGCGGCGCTTCGAGGACCGGGTGAGCGCGGCGCCCGAAGTCGCGCAGTGCTATGCGACGGGCGGCGGCGTCGACTACGTGCTGCACGTGATAGCGCGCGACATCGACCACTACCAGCGCTTCATCGATGGCCTGCTGATGGACGACCTCGGCATCGAGCGCTACTTCACGTACGTCGTGACGAAGGTCGTGAAGTGCGAATCGGGCGGCGCGCCGGACTGGCACTGAAACTTCGCGCGAACGCGGGCCAATACGGAAAAAACCGCAAGGCGTGAGCGCCGAAACCGAAATTTCCGCAGCCGGCGGCACGACAGAATGAAGCTCGTGCCCACCCAAACGAGGAGACGCAGCATGCTGCCCGGACACCCCGTTCTGTTCAAGTCGACGTGCTATGTCGACGGTCGCTGGATCCACAGCGACAGTGCCGCGACGGTCGCCGTCGTGAACCCTGCCGATCAGGCCGTGATCGGCCATGTGCCGATGCTGGAGCGCGCACAGATCGTCGCGGCCGTCGACGCCGCCCAGCGTGCATTCGACACGTGGCGCTGGACGCCGCAAGCCGTGCGCAGCGCGGCGCTGCTGCGCTGGCATGCGCTGATCCTGCGGCATCTCGACGATCTCGCCGCGTTGCTGTCGCTCGAACAGGGCAAGCCGCTCGCCGAGTCGCGCGGCGAGATCCGTTATGCAGCGAGCTTCGTCGAGTGGTTCGCAAACGAGGCGAAGCGCGTTGCGGGCCGCACGATCCCGACGCACATCGACGGCGCGCATCTCGGCACGCTGATGGAGCCCGTCGGCGTCGCGGCGCTGATCACGCCGTGGAATTTTCCCGCCGCGATGATCACGCGCAAGGCCGCCGCCGCGATCGCGGCCGGCTGTGCGGTGGTGGTGAAGCCCGCGCACGAAACGCCGTTTTCGGCGCTCGCGCTCGCGCAGCTCGCCGACGAGGCCGGTTTCCCGGCCGGTGTGTTCAACGTCGTGCTCGGCGAGCCGCAGATGGCGATGGAAACGCTCGTCGGCGATGCGCGCGTGCGCGCGGTGAGCTTCACCGGATCGACGCGCGTCGGGCGGCTCGTCACCGAGACCGCCGCCAAGGCCGGCATTCGCAAGGTCGCGCTCGAACTGGGCGGCAACGCGCCGTTCATCGTGACCGAGGACGCGGACCTCGAGCAGGCGGTGCGGATCGCCGTCGGCGCGAAGTTCCAGACCTCCGGCCAGGACTGTTGCGCGGCGAACCGGATCTTCGTCGCGCGCCCGCTCTATGAAGCATTCGTCAACCGCTACGCGAACGCGGTGCGCGAACTGAAAACCGGCCCGGCGTTCGAGCCGGACGTCGACGTCGGTCCGCTGATGCACCAGGCAGCATTCGACGCGACGGCGGCACGCGTCGACGACGCACGTGCACGCGGCGCGCGCATCGTCACCGGCGGGCGGCCGCACGCGCTCGGCGGCTGGTTCTACGAACCGACCGTGATCGCGGATGCCGCACCCGGCATGCGCGTGTACGACGAGGAGAACTTCGCGCCGATCTCGGCGGTGTGTGCGTTCGACACGCTCGACGAAGTGGTCGGCAAGGCCAACGACACCGAATACGGCCTCGCCGCCTACGTGTGTGCGACGCGCATCGACACGATCTTCCAGCTCGTGCGACGGCTCGACTTCGCGATGGTGTCGGTCAACGGCGTGAAATTCACCGGTGCGCCGATCCCGTTCGGCGGGATGAAGGCGTCGGGCCTCGGGCGCGAAGGCGGCGCCGAAGGGTTCGAACCGTTCACCGAAACCAAGTATTTCTGCCTCGGCAATCTCGGCCTGCCCGTCGCGGCGACGGCCTGACCCATTCAAAGGAGCCCATCATGAAACAATCGATCGACGCACTGCTGCGCGAGGACCGCACCCACTTCATGCATCCGTCGACGCACGCATACGACCACGAGACCGGTGCGCTGCCGGGCAAGATCGTGCGCGGCGCGCAAGGCATTCACATCGAGGATCACCAGGGCAAGCGCTATATCGACGCGTTCGCCGGCCTCTACTGCGTGAACATCGGCTACGGCCGTACCGAAGTCGCCGACGCGATGTACGCGCAGGCGAAGCAGCTCGCGTACTACCACACGTATGTCGGCCACTCGTCGGATGCGATCATCGAGCTGTCGTCGCGCATCATCGACTGGGCGCCGGCCGGGATGAAGAAGGTTTACTACGGGATGTCGGGTTCCGACGCGAACGAGACGCAGGTCAAGATCGTCTGGTACTACAACAACGTGCTCGGCCGCCCGAACAAGAAGAAGATCATCTCGCGCGAGCGCGGCTATCATGGCTCCGGCATCGTGACGGGCAGCCTCACGGGCCTGCCGAGTTTCCACCAGCATTTCGACCTGCCGATCGACCGCGTGAAGCATACGGTGTGTCCGCACTGGTATCGCAAGGCGCCGGCCGGCATGAGCGAAGCGCAGTTCGTCGCGTACTGCGTCGACGAACTCGAAAAGCTGATCGCGCGCGAAGGCGCCGACACGATCGCCGCGTTCATCGCGGAGCCGGTGATGGGCACGGGCGGCATCATCGAGCCGCCGGCCGGCTACTGGCCCGCGATCCAGGCCGTGCTGCGCAAGCACGACATCCTGCTGATCTCGGACGAAGTCGTCTGCGGGTTCGGGCGCCTGGGCTCGAAGATGGGCGCGCAGCACTTCGGGATCGCGCCCGATCTGATCACGGTCGCGAAGGGGCTGACGAGTGCGTATGCGCCGCTGTCGGGCGTGATCGTCGGCGAGAAGGTGTGGGACGTGATCGCGCGCGGCTCGCAGGCGCACGGGCCGATGGGGCACGGCTGGACGTATTCGGGTCACCCCGTGTGCGCGGCCGCCGCACTCGCGAACCTCGCGATCCTCGAACGCGAGAACCTGGTCGGCAACGCTGCCGAAGTGGGCGCGTATTTCGGCGCGAAGCTGCGTGACGCGTTCGGCGCGCATCCGCTCGTCGGCGAGGTCCGCAGCGTCGGGATGCTGGCGGCGCTCGAGTTCATGGCAGACAAGGATGCACGCACGCCGTTCGATCCGTCGCTGAAGATCGGCGCGCAGGTATCGGCCGCGGCGCTGCAGCGTGGCGTGATCGCGCGCGCGATGCCGCACGGCGACATTCTCGGCTTCGCACCGCCGCTCGTGATGACGCGCGCCGAAGCCGACGAGATCGTCGGTATCGTGAAGGAAGCGGTGGACGAGGTCGCGGAGCGCAATGTTTCGATCGTAGCCTGAGTTTCCTGCGGGTCCGATGCGCGCGCAAGCGCGCGAAATGACGCCGTCGCACGGAAGTGCGGCGGCGTTTTTGCTTCACGACGCATCACCATCTCTGCAAGAACGGCGGCGATCGCTCAACCATCGTCAATCCGGTCTGCACGGCAGCCCGCTGCGTGCCCCGCATCACTCAGTAGTCCCACACGACAGGGACGAAGCGGAAGCCGTCGCCGTCTCTCGCAATGTGGCCGATCGACGGAAACGCGACATGCGCCGCGGCCAGCATCGCGCCGGTTTCGGCGGCGTCGTTGAACAGTGCGATCCGGACGTCGGTAGCCGCTTGCGGATCGTGCTCGAAGCCGTTTTGCCAGTCAGGATGGTCGAAGTTCACTTCGAAGATCGCGTCGCCCACGAACGTCAGTCGTTCGCCGTTCGATGCGATATCGACCACGCAGTGTCCCGGCGTATGGCCGCCGGTCACGCGCGCCGATACGCCGGCCGCAACTTCCACGGTGTGGTCGAACGGTACGATGTGCTCGCGATACAGCTCCACGAATCGCGCCGCGGCCCTGCGTAGCGCGGGCGGGACGGTTTCCGGCATCACCGTCTTGCTGAAGTCCGGATTTTTCCAGAACGCCAATTCCGCGGCCGACACGTGAATGCGCACGTCGGGGCTCAGCCGGGCCTTGACGCCGTCGACGTTCAGGCCGCCGACGTGATCCATATGCATGTGGGTGATCACGATGTCGGTGATCGCGGCGAGATCGATGCCCGCGGACTCGAGACGCATCACCGACCGTCCCGCGCGCGTGAAGTATTCGAAGCCGTCGCCCACGCCCGAGTCGATCAGGATCAGGCGATCGGCGCTGCGCACCAGCGCGATATTCAGCGCCCAGTCGAACATGTCGCGTTGCAGGAACCGTCCGTCGAACCATTCGTTGCGGTCCGCCTCGCTCACATTGGTGGACATCGTGGAAGTCGGCAGAGGCAGAACGCCGTCGCTGATCAGCACGACGTCGACATCGCCGATGCGCACCGCGTAGCGGGATGGAACGAGTTCACCAGCCGCTTCCTTGCCCAGCGGGGTCGTTACCGGGCGCACGTTGTGGATTGATCCGTTCATGTTCAATCGTCCTCTTCATCGAGTGGGGTCTTCCGCGCCGCGCAGCGCGGTTCGCGCGCGATCGTGCATGACGCGCTTTTCGTGTCGCGCGCATGCCGATCGAGCATGTCGGCGATTGTAGGGAGGCCCGGCGAACGTCTGAAGCACCGCGCCTGCGAACATCGTGTTGTCCTCGCGACAACAATCCGCCGGCGGGTTCATGGCGCCGAAATGCACATCGCCCGCCGTCCGTCGTCGGACCGCGGGCGATACAAGGGATGCCGTTTATGGGAGCGGCGTGCGCGCCGCATCCGGTATCAACCAGGCTGCCGCCCGGGTACCGTCTCGCCGCGCAGTGAGCATCCGCGCGTCTCGATCACCCCCGACAGCGCCACCAGCCCGATCGCACAGGCCGCCATCATGTAATACGCGGGAATCAGCGCATTGCCGGTCTTGCCGATCAGCCAGTCGTTGACGATCGGCGCGGTGCCGCCGAACAGCGACGTCGACACGTTGTACGCGATCGCCATGCCCGCATACCGCACGTGGGTCGGGAACATCGCCGGGAACATCGCGGAGATGGTCGCGAGCTGCGGCACGTACAGCAGGCCCAGCACCGCGAAGCCGACGAATGCGCCGAGCACGCCGTGCGTCATCAATGTGAACATCGGCACGGCCGCGACGAACAGCCCGACCAGCGAGATCCACCACATCGCCTTGCGGCCGACGCGATCCGACAGCCAGCCGGCGAACGGCAGCAGCACCATCATCGCGAGCATGCCGATCAGCGGAATCAGCAACGACATGTTCTCGCTGACGCCGACCTCCTTGTGCATGTAGGTCGGCATGTACGCGAGCAGCACGTAGTTGACGACGTTCAGTGCGACGACGAGCCCGCCGAGCAGCAGCAGTGGCCGCGCAAAACGGACCAGCAGCTGACCGATCGGCAGCGCGGTCGCGGCGGTGCTCTGCTCGCGCCGATGCGCCTGCTCCTCGAGTTCGCGGAACACCGGCGTTTCCTCGAGGCGCGAACGCAGATAGAAGCCGATCAGCCCGAGCGGCGCCGCGACGAGGAACGGCAGGCGCCAGCCCCACGCATGCATCGCGGTGTCGCCGAGCAGCAGCGCGAAGCCGAGCATCAGCAGCGCGCCGAGCGAGAACCCGGCGAGCGTCGCGAATTCGAGGAAGCTGCCGCACAGGCCGCGTCGCGAATCCGGCGCGTATTCGGCGATAAAGGTCGCCGCGCCGCCGTATTCGCCGCCGGTTGAAAAGCCCTGCACCATGCGCAGCACGATCAGCGCGGCCGGCGCGAGCCAGCCGGCGCTCGCATAGGTCGGCAGCACGCCGACGAGCAGGGTCGCGCCCGACATCGTGAGGACGGTCAGCGCGAGCACGCGCTTGCGGCCGAGGCGGTCGCCGAGCGGGCCCCAGAACAGGCCGCCGAGCGGGCGGATCAGGAACGAGATCGCGAAGGTGCCGAGTGCGAACAGCGTCGCGCTGGCCGTGTTGCCGGGAAACAGCGCGGCGGAGATGTAGGCGAGTCCGTACGCGTAAATGCCGTAATCGAACCATTCGGTCGCATTGCCGAGGGCGGCGGCCGCGATCGCGACCCGCGGCAGGCAGTGCGGCTCGTCGCCGCGGGAAGCCGTCTCGTCCGGAACGGACGTGGCGGCGGAAACGGAAGTCCACGATGGCACGTATCGCATGAGGGGTCCTCGCTATCAGCGTGCGCCCGGGCGGGCGCCGACGAGGATCAAAGTAATCCCGCCAATTAGCGATGCCCGATGTCATAGGACGATGTGGGGATCGGGGTTTTCCCGTGCCGTGGTCGCTGTTTACCGCACGTGCGGCAGCAACGCGCGCAGCCAGTACGCGACCGCCACCGCGCCGCCATCCGGCGTGCCGATCGCGCGTTCGCCGAGATAGCTCGCACGCCCCGCGCGCGGCGTCATGCCGGCCGTTCGCTGCGCGCCGTGTTCCGCCGCCTCGACGGCTTGCGCCCATGCGCCGGCGGGGTCGCGATCATGATCGAGCGCGCGATCGAACGCATCGGCGGCCGGCACCAGCGCATCGAGCATCGTCCGGTCGCCGGCACGTGCGCCGCCCAGTTCGGAGATCGCATCCACCGCGCTGCGCAATGCCGCAGCCCAGTCGCGCGCCGACGGTGCGGCGATATCCGAGGCATCGGCGAGGCGCCGCGACGCGCGCAGCAGCGCGGTCGCATAAAACGGTCCCGAGCTGCCCGCGATCGCTCGACGCAACGCGGTGCCCAGCGCCGCGAGCATGCCGGCCGGCGTGCCGTATGCGGCTTCCGGCAACGCGAGGATCGCCTGCGCGGCGCGATACATGCTCGCGCCGAGATCGCCGTCGCCGGCGGCCGTGTCGAGCTCCGTCAGCGTCGCTTCGTTGTCGATCAACGCTTGCGCGACCGCGTGCAGCGCCGGCTGCAGCCGTGCTGCCCACGCATGGCCGGCCGCATCGAGCGGCGGCAGCGGCTGGTCGGGCGCGGCTGCCGAGCCCACGCGGATCTGCGCGTTGACCGCGCCGCCGCCGGGCCATGCGCGCGCCTGCGTCGGCGCGTCGAGCAGGGCGGCGCGTTCGTCGTTCAGCCGCAGCAGCGAGATCGAGCAACCGGGCATGTTCAGCGCCGACAGGAACGTGCCGGCCCATGCCCGCGCGACGGCGATGCCGCGCCGGCTGAGGTTGTCGTACGCGGCGCGCAGCACGATCGCCAGTTCCATGTCCGGCGTCGCGCCGAGACCGTTGACGAACAGCGCGACGCGTTCGCCGCGATCGAGCACGAGATCGGCGACGATGCTCGACAGCAGCGTCTCGACCAGCAAGTCGGCCGGCAGCGGCGCGGTGCGTTCGACGCCTTTTTCGCCGTGGATGCCGAGGCCGAGCTCGATCTCGTGATCGGCGAGGCTGAACCCCGACTTGTCGGCGCCGGGGATCGTGCAGCCGTCGAGCGCGACGCCCATCGTGCCGAGTTCGGCGGCCGCGTCGCGCGCGATTGCCGCGACGCGGGCGAGCGGCAACCCGCGCGCGGCGGCCGCGCCGGCCAGCTTGTGGATCAGAACGGTGCCCGCGATCCCGCGTCGTTGCCCGCGTTCGACGCGGCCGCGCAGCGACACGTCGTCGGCGACGATCACGGTCTCCACGGGAATGCCCTCGGCGCGCGCAAGTTCGGCGGCCAGCCCGAAATTGAGGCGGTCGCCGGTGTAGTTCTTCACGACGAGCAGCGCACCGTTCGGGCCGGCGCACGCGCGGATCGCGGCGAGCACGGCGTCGGTCGGCGGCGACGTGAACACCTCGCCGCAGACGGCCGCGCTCAGCATCCCTTCGCCGACATAGCCGCCGTGCGCGGGCTCGTGGCCGCTGCCGCCGCCGGACAGGATCGCGACGGGGCGCTGCGACGGCTCGGGCAACGGCTGGCGCACGAGCACCTGCTCGTCACCGAGGATCGCGACATGCGGCGACTGCCGGGCGATGCCTTCGAGCATTTCGCGCACGACATCGGACGGGTGGTTCACGAGCTTTTTCATGGCAACGGGTTCCTGACGGTGGGACGAAGCCCGGCCGCACGCATGCGGTGCCGTGGGGCTTCGAACTTTGGATGGTAGACGGCGCACCCCGAAGGTGGCGCGCCGCGCGGCCGGCGTTACGTAACATCGAAGCATTCGTAGCACGAATGTAACGAAAACAGAGCCGCTCATGGGGCCCGAAACGTACCGAGCATGATTGCGGGCAGCACCCGCACGGGCGCGCGGAGGCTGGCGTGGCGTCGGGCAGGCCCGTTCGCCTGGCGCCAATGGCATGGAAAATGCTGTTTCTCTCCCGGTCCTCAACCGAACATTTCCATCGCCCGGACCGCGAGGAGACCACCATGTATCGAACCCGCATTGTCACGTCTGCGGCATTGCTCGCCGCCGCCGGCATGCTGGCCGCCTGTGGCGGCAACGACGTCGCCGCACCGTCGAGCGCGAACGCGAGCACCAGCGGCGCAACCGTCGGCGGCAATACGCCGGGCAGCAACACCTCGGACGGGGGCTGGGGCACCAGCGGCGCCCCTGGCACCCGTGGCGTCGTGAGCACCGCCGGCGCGCTCGCGATCGGCGTTGGCTCGACCGTCAGCGCGATATCGTTGCCGGTACTCGGGAATACCGTGACGCGCAGCGCAGGCGACACGATCTCGAGCGTCAGCACGATTTCGCGCGCCGCGACCGATGCGCTCAGCAACGGGCTCGGCAAGATCGGTTCGACGTCGAACCCGGTCGGCACGACGGTCGCCGGCCTTGGCGACGTTGTCGGCGCGACGGCGAATCCGGTCGCGGGCCTCGCGCAGACCGTCCGCGCGCTCGGCTCGGGGCCGCTGGCGCCGCTCGCGCCGGTGACGACACCCGTCGGCGCGGTGCTCGACACCGTGGCCGGCGGACTCGGCACGGCAGGCAACACGGTCGGCGCGACGCTGGCGTCGGGCGCCGTGCAACAGGTCACGCAGCCGCTCAGCTCGGCCGTCACGCCGCTCGTCATCACGGCCGGCCAGGCGACGCAGCAGATTGGCGCGACCACGGGCCTCGGGCAGCCGGTGGCCGGTCTGCTCGGACAAGTCGGTAGCACGCTGGCGACGACGGGCTCGCGAATGGGGTCCGTTTCGTCGCAGCCGGCCGTCGGCGCGGTGGGGGCGCTCGTCGGCGCGCTCGGCAATACCGTCACGAACGTGGGTGGACTCGTGAACTACAACGGCCCGAACGGCGTCGCGCCGATTCCCGGCCTGATCGTGAGTCTCGCGGGCGCGTCCATCACCACCGTGCAGAACGGTCCGTCGAACGGTTCGAGCGCGTCCGGCCCGCTCGGCGGCGTGCTGTCGGGGCTCGGCTCGACGCCGCTCGGGTCGCTGACCGGTGCGCTCGGCGGCACGACCGGTGCCGGTGCGGCAAGCCCGCTGGCGCCGGTGACGAATCTCGTGTCGACGGTCACCGGCACGCTCGGTGGCGCGGCGGGCGGAGCCGGTTCCTCGGCGAATCCGCTCGCGCCCGTTACGTCGTTGCTCGGCGGCGTGACGGGCGGCGTCGGGAAATAGTGGCGTACCGCACGGCGAGCGGCTGGACCACGCGCTGCTCGCCGTGGCGGAGGCGAGCAGCGCATCGGCTTTGCCGGTCCATGCCGCCGATGAATTGCCACAAGCCGAAGCATCGGGCGCCCGCATCGCCGACACGCGGCGCCGCGTGCTGCCGCGCGATCGCGCTCACTTGAGCGCCGCGATCGCCTTCGCACGAATCAGCCGCGCACGCAGCACATTGCGGCTGATGCCGAGCAGTCGCGCGGCCTGCACCTGATTGTGGTGACTGAAGTCGAATGCGACCCGCATCACAGTGTCCTCGATGCGTTCGAACAGGTTCTCGTGCGGCTCGTCGAACAGCGCGCAGAGTGCCAGTTCGAGCGCTTCCTGACCGGGCACGCGGCTCGCCGTTTCCCGCGCGCCGGCAACCACGGCCCGCACGCATGACGTCGACAGGTTCAGGTCGGTGTCCTGCAGCGCATCGTGGCGGCTCACCAGCAGCGCGTGATGGATCACGTTCTCCAGTTCGCGGATATTGCCGGGCCACGAATGCGCTTCGAGGCGGCGCGCCGCGCGCGGGTCGATGCTGCGCGGCCCGTGGCCGACGCGGCTGCGGTATTCGTCGAGGAAGTGGCGCGCGAGCGGCAGGATGTCGCCCGGCCGTTCGCGCAACGTCGGCACGTCGAGCCGCACGACGTTGAGCCGGTAGAACAGGTCGGCGCGAAACCGTCCGTCCGCCACCGCCTGCTGCAGGTCGACGTTGGTTGCGGCCACCACGCGCACGTCGATCGGAACGCCCGTGCGCGAGCCGAGCCGCACGACCTCGCGCTCCTGCAGCACGCGCAGCAGCTTGACCTGCATCGACAGCGGCAGGTCGCCGATCTCGTCGAGAAACAGCGTGCCGCCGTTCGCGGCTTCGAACCAGCCGGGCTTCGCGCCGACCGCGCCCGTGAATGCGCCTTTCTCGTGACCGAACAGTTCGCTGTCGACGAGCGTGTCGGAGAGCGCGCCGCAGTTCACGGCGATGAACGGGCCGCCGCCGCGATGGCTGACGTCGTGCACGTGGCGCGCGATCAACTCCTTGCCGGTGCCGGTCTCGCCGACGATCAGCACGTTCGCGTCGCTCGGCGCGACGAGCCGCACGCGTTCGAGCAGCGCGAGCGAACGCGGATCGACGAACACGGGCGTGCGGGTGCGGGCTCGCGCATGGTGCGTGGAGCGCTCGAGAACGGTCGCGCCGCGCGATTCGTCCGGCTGCGCGGTGACGACACGAAGGTTGACCGGACGCGGCGTGGCAAACAGGGAAGTCATGGCGATGAAGGCGTGAGTCGATCGAACGGTTCGAACCAGCGTCGACTGGCGCCGCGGTCCGGTTGCTGCCTGATCAGCAGAGTGTTCAGTGTTTTGCGCCGCACGGGAAACATCGATTTCTGATAACGAAAGCCGGATTGCTGCGCAGGATGCAACGGCGCGGAAGCGCGCTGTCGCGACAGCGGATTCGCCGTCATCGCGTTCGATGCAATGGCGTCCGGTCGCGGCGATCCGACGAATGGCGGGCGCGAATCTGCTGATCGAGCAGCAGCGCATCAGCAACGCTGTTTCCGTCGGTTCATCGCGTCGTGGAATATCGATGCGATGCGGCTGGCGAAACGCTTTCCATGGCTGGTTATTTGGCCGCGAATGCCATGCCCGATGGGCGATCGAATGAAACTTCGTGATGCAGATGATCTGCGCGAACGTGCATCCGTCGACAATGGCACGCTCCTTGCGAACCCGACCTGCATTCGCGCGCGCTTGTCGCCGCCGCGTAGCCCGCCTTTCGTTTTTTCCTTCGATCAGGACCTCTCATGAGCATTCACGAACCAACGGCCGACGGCGTCAAATTCGCGTACTGGGTGCCGAACGTCAGCGGCGGCCTCGTCGTCAGCACGATCGAGCAGCGTACCGACTGGAGCCTCGAGTACAACCAGAAGCTCGCGCGCACGGCCGAGGCGGCCGGCTTCGACTACGCGCTGAGCCAGATCCGCTTCACAGCCGGCTATGGCGCCGAATACCAGCACGAGTCGGTCTCGTTCAGCCAGGCGCTGCTGCATGCGACGACGAAACTGAAGGTGCTCGCCGCGATCCTGCCGGGGCCGTGGCATCCGGCCGTGGTCGCGAAGCAGCTCGCGACGATCGACCACATTTCCAACGGACGCATCGCGATCAACGTCGTCAGCGGCTGGTTCAAAGGCGAATTCACATCGATCGGCGAGCCGTGGCTCGAGCACGACGAACGCTATCGGCGCTCGAAGGAATTCATCCAGGCGCTGAAGGGCATCTGGACGCAGGACAATTTCACGTTCAGGGGCGACTTCTACCGCTTCAACGATTACACGCTGAGCCCGAAGCCTGTTCAGAAACCGCACCCGGAGATCTTCCAGGGCGGCAGTTCGCGCGCGGCGCGCGACAACGCGGCGAGCGTGTCGGACTGGTACTTCACGAACGGCAATACGCCGGAGAACCTGAAGGCGCAGATCGACGACATCCGCGCGAAGGCCGCCGCGAACGACCATCGCGTGCGGATCGGCGTCAACGCGTTCGTGATCGCGCGCGACACCGAGGAAGAGGCGCGGGCCGTGCTCGACGACATCGTCCGGCACGCACACGTCGAGGCCGTGCATGCGTTCGGCGATGCGGTGAAGGAGGCCGGCAAGGCGTCACCAGAAGGCGAGGGCAACTGGGCGAAATCCACGTTCGAGGATCTCGTGCAGTACAACGACGGTTTCCGCACGAACCTGATCGGCACGCCGCAACAGATCGCCGAGCGGATCGTCGCGCTGAAGGCGATCGGCGTCGATCTCGTGCTCGCCGGGGTCCTGCATTTCATCGAGGAAGTCGAGTATTTCGGCAAGCGCGTGCTGCCGCTCGTGCGCGAGCTCGAAGCGCAGCAGCAGGCGGTTGCCGCGTGATGCGCGCCGGTGTGCAGGACGTGGCGATCGCGTGAACGTCACGGCCGGCGCCGCGTGCCGCCGGCCGTCGACGATCGCTGCGTCACGACGAACGGCGCGGGTCGGGCGTGAATTCATCCGATCCGCGTCCTGGCGTCCGCGTCACGCCGCACCCGCCATTCTCGACGCCTCGACGAGCATCTGCACGCCGAGGCTGCCGAGCACCGCGCCCATCGCCCAGCGCTGCGCGAGCAGCAGCGCCGGACGCCCATGCAGGAACTTCGCGATGCCGCTCGAGCAGATCGCGACCAGCCCGTTCGCCGACGCGAACGCCGCGATCAGCAACGAACCGAGAAAGAGCGACTGGCCGAACACGCTGCCTTGCCGGTAATCGATGAACTGCGGCAGCAGCGACACGAACAGCATCGCGAGCTTCGGATTCAGCACGCTGGTCGTCGCGCCCATCGCGAGCAGCCGCAGCGGCTGCTCGTTCGGCAATGTCTTCACCTCGAACGGCGACCGGCCGCCCGGCCGGACCGCCTGCCACGCGAGGTAGAGCAGATACGCGGCGCCCACCACGCCGAGCACGGTGCCCGCGTACGGCACGCTCAGGAACAGCGTCGTGATCCCGAACGCGGCGCCGAACATGTAGAACAGATAGCCCACCATCACGCCCGCCAACGAAATCAGCCCGGCGGTGCGCCCCTGCGCGATCGAGCGCGACATCACATGGACCATGTTCGGCCCCGGCGTGATCGCGAGCATGCCGCCGATGACCAGGAATCCGTAGAGCGAGCCGGAGGTGTGCATGGTTGCTGCTTCCCGCGATGAATGTCGATGGCGTTCATTGTCCGGCGATGGAGGCAGCCAGTAAAACGGGATAAACTGAATCGATTGATCAGATTTTCTGAATGCCATGAAAAAGCTCGATCTCGATGTGCTGGCAATGGTGGTGGCGGTGACGGAATCCGGCTCGTTCGCGCAGGGCGCGCAAGTGGTGCACCGGTCGCCGTCGGCGGTGAGCATGCAGATCAAGGCGCTGGAGGATGCGCTCGGCAAGCCGCTGTTCATTCGCGACACGCGCAACGTCACGGCCACCGACGACGGCCGCATGCTCGCCGATTACGGCCGCCGGATGCTGGCGATGCGCGACGAGGCGTGGGCGTCGGTCGTGCGCCCGGAGATCCGCGGGCGCGTGACGATCGGCGTGCCGGACGATTACATCTCGTCGCTGCTGCCGCAGGTGCTCGGCAAGTTCGCCGCGATGCATCCGCGCGTCGAAGTGCGCGTGATCGGCCAGCCGAGCAGCGCGCTCGTGCCGATGCTGAAGGACAACACCGTCGACCTTGCCTGTCTCACGCGCATCAAGGGCGTGACCGGCGAACTGGTGCGGCGCGAGCCGATCGTGTGGACGGGTTCGGCAAAACGGAACGTGTGGGAAGAGCGGCCGCTGCCGGTCGCGTTCTTCACGCACGGCGGCAGCATGGCGCGCGATCACGCGATCAAGGCGCTGAACCGGCAGAAGATTCCGTTCCGGATGTCATACGAGAGCCCGAGCTTCCTCGGCTTGCTCAGCATGGTCGAGGCCGGCCTCGCGGTCGCGCCGCTCGCGCGCTGCAGCATTCCCGCGCATCTGGTTCAACTGTCGCCGAACGAAGGGCTGCCGCCGCTCGACGCGCTCGACGTCGTGCTGGCGCGCAGCGCGCAGTCGGCGCGCCCGCCGTGCGATTACCTCGCCGAACAGATTCTCAATGAATGGCGCGCGTGATCGCGCTGTCCGTCCGCCCGCGCGTCAGCACGATTTCAGCAGCCATTCCCGAAACGCCACCAGCGACGGCAGCGTGTCGTTTTCCGGCGGATACACGAGGTAGTAGCTGCGCTGGCTGGTGATCGCGTCGCCGATCGACACCAGTTCGTTGCGGCTCAGCTCGTCCTCCACCAGCACCTTCGGCACGAGGCCGATCCCCATCCCGGCCCGCACGGCCTGGATCAGGTGCGACGTCAGCTCGAAACTGGGGCCGATCCGCATCTCGCGATGATCGAGCCCGAAATGCGAGAACCATTCGGCCCACGCGTGCTGATTGCTCGTCACGCCCAACAGCGTCTGCCCCACCGCCCACGCCGGCGCACGCGGGCCGGCCTTGCGGCGCCCGGCCGCCGCATCGGGGCTCGCGATCGCGATCAGGAACTCGTTGTACAGCCGGTGCGCGTGCAAGCCGGGCCAGTCGCCCGCGCCGACGGTGATGGCCGCGTCGAGGTCGTCGGTGTGGAAGTCGATGCCGCCGATCCGCGAATGCAGGTGCACGGTCACGCCCGGATGCGCGGCGTAAAAATCGTGCAGGTGCGGCAGTAGCCATTTGGAGCCGAAGGTCGGCAAGGTCGCGAGCCGCAGCGTGCCGGCGCCGGCCTGATGCGACATCGCCTGTAGCGTCGCACCGCGGATGCGCCCGAGCGCGCCGCTCAGCTCGACGAAGTAGCGCCGCCCGACTTCCGTCAGTTTCACCGAGCGGCCCTCACGCCGGAACAGCGGCACACCAAGCTGATCCTCGAGCGTCTGGACCTGCCGACTGATCGCGCTCTGGCTCAGCGACAGCTCGTCGGCCGCGCGCGTGTAGCTTTCGTGGCGCGCGGCGGCTTCGAACACGAGCAGCAACGACATGGACGGGGTCAGGCGGCGGTAATTCATGAGTTTTATGCAAGTTTTGCCGGGAGAGAATTCGTTTGTTTCTCGCGATGATTCGCAAGATACTGGATTTCCGCGTTGCGGGGAATCTTGCTCAAAACTCATGTTTCCGAGCGAAGCCACGCGCCGCTCCATCCACACTGCGCTTTCATCCCATGTCGATCGCTTCGTTGCCCCGTCCCGTCAGCCCGTCCGAGGGCCGTTATCGCGACTTTCTCGCCGCCCTCCAGGCGGCCGGATTCGCCGGAGAAATCCGCTCGGACCATGCGAACCGGACCGTGCAGGCGACCGACAACTCGATCTACCAGCGCCTGCCTCAGGCGGTGGTCTGCCCCGCGCATGCGGACGACGTGCGGCTGCTCGCGCGCCTGCTCGCCGAGCCCGCGCACCGCGACGTCGCCGTGGCGGCGCGCGGTGGCGGCACGGGCACCAACGGGCAGTCGCTGACCGACGGCGTGGTCGTGGATCTGTCGCGCAACATGAACCGGATCCTGGAAATCAACGCCGGCGAGCGCTGGGTACGCGTGCAGGCGGGCGTCGTCAAAGACCAGCTCAACGCCGCGCTGAAGCCGCATGGCCTCTTTTTCGCGCCCGAGCTGTCGACGTCGAACCGCGCGACGGTCGGCGGAATGATCAACACCGATGCGAGCGGGCAGGGCAGTTGCACGTACGGCAAGACGCGCGACCACGTGCTGGCGCTCGACTTCGTGCTGATGGGCGGCGAGCAGCTGCACAGCGACGCGCTCGCCGATGACGAACTGGAACGCCGCTGCGCGCGGCAGGACCGCGTCGGCAAGGTGTATCGCACCGCGCGCCGCATCAGCGACGAAAAGGCCGCGTTGATCGACGCGAAGTTTCCGAAGCTCAATCGCTGCCTGACCGGCTACGATCTCGCGCACCTGCGCGAACCGGACGGCCGCTTCAACCTGAACAGCGTGCTGTGCGGCGCCGAAGGCTCGCTCGGTTTCGTCGTCGAGGCGAAGCTGAACGTGTTGCCGATCCCGAAGTATTCGGTGCTCGTCAACGTGCGCTACGCAGGCTTCATGGACGCGCTGCGCGATGCACGTGCGCTGCTCGAACTCAAGCCGCTGTCGATCGAGACGGTCGACTCGAAGGTGCTGATGCTCGCGATGAAGGATTTCGTGTGGAGCAGTGTGGCCGAGTATTTTCCGCAGGACGATGCGCGTCCGACGCTCGGCATCAACCTGATCGAATTCAGCGGTGACGATGCCGACGACGTCGATGCGCGCGTGCGCGCGTTCGTCGAGCATTTGCGCACCGACACGAGCGTCGAGCGGCTGGGCCACACGCTCGCGACCGGCGACGATGCGGTGAAGCGCGTGTACGCGATGCGCAAGCGCGCGGTCGGCCTGCTCGGCAACGTGCAGGGCGAGGCGCGCCCGCAGCCGTTCGTCGAGGACACCGCGGTGCCGCCCGAGAATCTCGCCGCGTACATCGCCGAATTCCGCGCGCTGCTCGACGGCCACGGGCTGCAGTACGGGATGTTCGGCCACGTCGACGCGGGCGTGCTGCACGTGCGCCCGGCGCTCGACATGAAGGACCCGAAGCAAGCCGCGCTGGTGCGGCCGGTGTCGGACGCGGTGGCCGAACTCACGCAGCGCCATGGTGGCCTGTTATGGGGCGAACACGGCAAGGGCGTGCGCTCCGAATATGCGCCGGCGTTCTTCGGCGAGCTGTATCCGTCGCTGCAGCAACTGAAGGCCGCGTTCGATCCGCACAACCAGTTCAACCCGGGCAAGATCGCGACGCCGCTGGACAACACGCTGCGGCTGCTGAAGATCGACGAAGTGCCCACGCGCGGCGACCACGACCGGCAGATCGACGAGCGCGTGTGGCAGAGCTACGGCACGGCGATGCACTGCAACGGCAACGGCGCGTGCTACAACTTCGATCCGGACGACGCGATGTGCCCGTCGTGGAAGGCGACGCGCGAACGCGTGCAGTCGCCGAAGGGGCGCGCGTCGCTGATGCGCGAATGGTTGCGTCTGCAAGGACAGGCCGGCGTCGACGTCGTCGCGGCGGCGCGCGCGCGACAGCCGTTCCTGCGCGGCCTCGTTGCGCGCTGGCGCAACAGCCGCGCCGCGCGCGACGGCGAAGCCGACTTCTCGCACGAGGTGTACGACGCGATGGCTGGCTGCCTCGCGTGCAAGTCGTGTGCGGGGCAGTGCCCGGTCAAGGTCAACGTGCCCGAGTTCCGCTCGCGTTTTCTCGAGCTGTATCACCAGCGCTACCTGCGGCCGCTGCGCGACTATTTGATCGGCTCGCTCGAATTCACGATGCCGTGGATGGCGCGCGTGCCCGCGCTGTACAACGGCCTGATGCGTGCCGGCTGGGTGCGCACGCTGCTCGAGCGGCACGTCGGCATGGTCGACAGCCCGCTCCTGAGCCGCTTCGACCTCGCGGCCGTGATCCGGCAGTGGAACGTGCGGCCGGCCGATCCGCGGGCGCTCGCCGCGCTGGGCGATGCGCAGCGCGCGCGCAGCGTCGTGATCGTTCAGGATACCTTCACGCGCTATTTCGACACCGAGCAACTGGCGACGCTGATCGAGCTGGCCGCGCGCGTCGGCTTCCAGGTGTGGCTCGCGCCGCTCGCGCCGAACGGCAAGGCGCTGCACGTGCAGGGCTTCCTCCGCGCGTTCGAGCAGGCGGCGATTCGCAATGCGACGCAACTGGCCGCGCTCGCGCGCTCGGGTGTCGCGCTCGTCGGCCTCGATCCGGCGATGACGCTCACGTATCGGCAGGAATACCTGAAGGTGACGGGGCTCGCCGACGTGCCGAATGTCGCGCTGCCGCAGGAGTGGCTGCTGCACGCGCTGCCGGAAGTCGTGGCGGGCGCGGGTTCGGGCGACGTATCGGCGGCGTATCGGCTGCTGCCGCATTGCACCGAGAAGACCAACGCGCCGGACAGCGGCAAGCAGTGGGCGCAGGTGTTCGCGCGTCGCGGGCTGCGCCTGGCGGTTCAGGCGGCCGGGTGCTGCGGGATGTCGGGGACGTACGGGCACGAGGCGCGCAACCTGCAGACGTCGCGGGCGATCTATGCGCAATCGTGGGCCGCGCATGTCGATGCGCCGGAAGAGGCGGGCGAAGCGCTGGCGACCGGGTATTCGTGCCGCAGCCAGGTGAAGCGCATGTCCGCGCGGCAGGTGCGTCATCCGCTGCAGGCGCTGCTCGATCACGTGCGTGCGGCGGGGTGACGGGCGGTGGTGAGCGTGATGCGGCAGCGCGCGCGCCGGATCGAGCGGCACGTGCAATGCCGCGACTGACACCCGCCCTGGCTCAGGCGCCGGCTTTCGCGGCCTTCCGGGCGCGTTGCTTGCGCGCTGTCGGAAACGCGCCGACGCCGCGCGGCCGTTTCGGCTCGATGCCCGTTTTACCGATGACGTGCCGGAAATCGATCTCGTGCGCGGCGAGCGCGCCGATCAGGGTCGCGATGACCGCGAGGTGGGAAGGGACGGTGCCCTTGCTCGAATAGTTCGTGATGGAACTTTCGTTCATACGGATCAGGCGAGCGAATTCCCGAGCCGTCAACTGCGCTTTCTTCAACTCCTGTTGAAATTCCGCATACGCCATTGCACACATGTCGCTTCATCTCCGCAAAACTTGAATCGGCTCCGCGCGGCGCCGGCGCCGACGGATGGCGTTCCCGTCGTGCCGGCGTCGCGGGGCGTTACATCTTCACCTGGTCGAGGAAGGTCTTCTTGCCGCTCTTGTAGCCGTAGATCGAGATGATCCCGTGCGTCAGGTCGCCCTTCGCGTCGAACGTCGTCGTGCCGATCACGCCTTCATATTTCGTCGACGGCATCGCCGCGAGGATCTTCGACGGGTCGGTCGAGTTCGCGCGCTTCATCGCGTCGACCGCGATATAGACCGCGTCGTACGCGAACGGCGCGTCGAACTTGATGCCCTGGTTGAAGCGCTTCTGGTACTTGGCCAGGAACGCCGCGCCGCCCGGCATCTTCTCGAGCGCCGCGCCGGCCTGCGAGCACAGCACGTTGTCGGCCGCCGGGCCGGCCAGCTCGGCCAGCGAGTCGGTGCACACGCCGTCGCCGGACAGGATCTTCGCGCGCAGGCCGAGCTGCTTCGCCTGCTTCGCGAGCGGGCCGCCGGTGGCGTCCATGCCGCCGTACATGATCGCGTCCGGGTTCTCGCCCTTGACCTTCGTCAGAATCGCGCGGAAGTCGACGGCCTTGTCGTTGGTCGCATCGTGGGAGAGCACCTTCAGGCCGAGCGCCTTCGCCTTCTTTTCGAATTCGTTCGCGAGGCCCTGGCCGTACGCGGTCGAATCGTCGATCACCGCCACGCTCTTCACGCCCTTCGACTGCGCGTAGCTCGCGAGTGCCGGACCTTGCTGCGCGTCGGTCGCGACCACGCGATAGGTCGTCTTGAAGCCCTGCTGCGTGTAGGTGGGGTTCGTGGCCGACGGCGAGATCTGCACGATGCCGGCGTCGCTGTAGATCTTCGACGCGGGAATCGACGTGCCCGAGTTCAGGTGGCCGATGACGGCGACGACCTTGTCGTCGACGAGCTTCTGCGCGACCTGCGTGGCCTGGCGCGGGTCAGCCGCGTCATCCTGCGCGTCGAGCTGCAGCGTGATCTTCTTGCCGCCGATCGTCAGGCCCTTCGCATTGATTTCCTCGACCGCGAGGCGCGCGCCATTCTCGTTGTCCTTGCCGAGGTGCGAGATGCCGCCCGTCGTCGGTTCGACGCTGCCGATCTTCACGACCTGGTCGGCCATCGCGCCCGATGCGGCCGCGAATGCGGCGGCGGCCAGTGCGACGGTCATCAGGGGTTTGCAGCGCATGCCGACAATGCTTCGTTCCATCTGCCATCTCCGTTGATTGATATTTCTATTGCCGCCCGGTCGGCCGCGCGCCCTCGTGAGGCGATCGGCGAGCCGGACGCGTCTCCGTGACCCATGACGGGTTCGGCATGCATGTCGCCGGGCCGTCGAGACCGGCGATTTCGTCTGACGACATGCAATTGGTATGAATATATCCGAACCCGTTTGCGGCCGCTTGCGCGAATTGCCCGGCCTTGCGCAAATATGATGCGCTTGCGCGGCTTTTCGCGCAGATGTGGCTGTTTTGTACCGTCGAATGCTCCGATTATTCGACCGGACCGCCACCGATGACCATGGACAGTGCCATGCAATCAATCGAGAACTGTTCGGTCGGTTTGTCTGCACACTTTCATCGTCACGCCACGGCGAAGTCGCCATCCACTCGATGCAACTAACGGTCAAGTCCGCCCGCGTCGATGAATTGGCGCGCCGTATCGAACTGCATGGGTATTCAGTTTTGCAGCCGACGGGGCCCGGCTTGGCGGAACCGCGCCCCCGTCGTTCTTCGAGCAAGTCTTGCCGTCCGACGAAACCGCTCGCCTATGTCCGTCCGCGCAAGGCCACGAGTATCACGCCGGCAATTGCGAGCAGGCCACCGCACACCGTCTCGATGCCGGGGCGCTCGCCCGTCAGCGCCATCGACAATGCCGTCGCGACCGCCGGCGTCAGATAGAGGAAATTGGCGGCGCGCGCCGCGCCGAAGTGGCCAAGCGCGAAGGTCCACGTCGCGTAGCCCAGCGCGGCGGGAAAGACGCCGAGCACCAGGACGGCAAGCACCGTGTCGCGCGAAGCCCCGCCGCCGAGCGACACGAGCGCGCCGGGCAGCCATGGCGTGAGCAGCACCGCACCCGCCAGCAGCGTATAGGCGGCGCAGGGCAGCGCGCCGTACACGGGAATCAGCCGCCGCTGCAACACGAAATAGCTGGCCGAACACAGTGCCGCGCCGAGAATCAGCGTGCTCCCGGAGCCGAGGACGAGACCGCCCGGCTGTCCGTGCGCGATCACCGCGATGCCGGCCAGGCTGACCAGCGAGCCGAGCCATCCCCAGCGATTGAAGCGTTCGCGCAGAAACACCGCGGCCAGCACCGCCGTGAAGATCGGCAGCGTGTTCACGATGAAGCTCGCGGCGCCGGCCGACACGGTCTGCTCGCCGGTATTGAGCAGCGCGTTGTAGAGCGCGATGCCGAGCAAGCCGCAGACGAGGAAGCGCAACGCGTCGCCCGTGGCTGGCAGTCGAGGCCGCCGCCACGCGAGCCATGCGATCACGAGCACGGCCGCGGTCGCGAAGCGTGCGGCCGCGAGCTGCAGCGGGGCCAGGCCGTGCAGGCCGATGCGGATGAACGGGAAGGCGGAGGCCCACGAGACGATCGTGAACGCCACCGCGCCGGCCGCGACGAGCGGCAGTCGCGCGCCGCGCGACGAGGAGGAAGGGAGCGTGTTCATGCGGCAATGGTGCGGCGTAGTCAGATGTTAAGCTAGCGCACAGATCAACATGCGGGTATGAATATGGCTCACAGCTCGGTGCGCATGCGGCGGCGTGTGGCGGACGCGCTGCCGGCCCTCGCGTCGGCACCCGGCCCGCGTCCGCCGCTGGCCAGCCTGGAGACCGTCTGCACGGTGGCGCGCCAGGGGTCGTTTCTGGCGGCCGCCGATGCCTCCGGTGTCACGCATGGCGCGATCAGCCGGCGCGTGGCGGCCGTCGAGAACTGGCTGGGCATGGCATTGTTCGAACGTCATGCGCGCGGCGTGCGGCTGACGCCGGACGGTCAGCGCTTCGTCGGCCGGATCGAACAGGCGTTCGCGATCATCGACGGCGCGGCCGATCAGTGGCGCTTGCCGCGCACGCCGCGACTGGTCAGGATGAGCGTGGTGCCGGCGTTCGCGCAGCTCTGGCTGCTCGAGCGCCAGCATGCGCTCGAGAGCGAGGCGCCCGCGTTGCGCATCGAGCTCGGCATCGAGCTTCGCAACGTGGATATCGCCGCCGGCGAAGCGGATCTGTCGATCCGTTACGGGCGCGGCAACTGGCGTCGGCTCGAGACGCGCGAGTTCATGCCGGAGACGCTTTATCCGGTCGCGCATCCGCGGCTCGCCGCGCAACTGGCCGCGCGGCGCCGTCGAAACGGCGACGCCGCGCTGCTCGAGATGCCGTTGTTGCACGACTCCGACGTGACGGGCTGGCGTACCTGGTTCGACGCGCTCGGCATTCCGTTCAAGCCGCGCGCGCAGGATCGCCGCTTCGAGGACTACAACCTGGTGCTCGCGGCGGCCGAAGCCGGGCTCGGCGTGGCCCTGGCGCGGATGCCGCTCGCCGATGCGTATCTCAAGCGCAGCGCGCTCGTGCGTGTGAGCCGGCATGAGGTCGAGTCGCTGCTGAGGTATCACTTCGTGCATGCGAAGGGCGAGAATCGTCCGGAAGTGCTCGCGCTGATGGAGCGGATGCGGGCGGCGCTGGGGTAGGCGACGGCAGCGTCGGGACCGGCGACACGACGTGCGTCGACGCCGCCGGTGCTCGACCGCGGCCATGGGATCGTCGACAATGCGACCGCGGAAAACCGCGAGATCCGAAGATGAACGAGAATCGACAGTTTTTGCAGACGTGCGGATGCAGAGGGAGAGAGTGAGTAATGAATAGACCAGACAAGTCGTCGAAAGCGCGTGCGGCGCTCGACCAGCTGTTTTCGGGCATGGCGCCCGCGGACGCGCAGCAGCGCGCGTCGCGTCCGGGCAATCCGTTCGAAGCGGCAGGCGACCCCGCCGGCGCCGACGGCCGCGTCGAAGTCACGTTGTCGACGAGAATCCAGTTGCGCGGCTATCCGGGCGCGGATGCGTTCATGAAGCGCATGGCCGAAGCGTGGGGCCTCGCGTGGGGCCCGTACGACGCCGTGCGGGCGACGGCGACGCTGCCGGCCGGCTGGCGCTCGCGCCGGCTTCCGGAAGTCACGCAGATCGTCGATGAACGCGACGTGCTGCGCGCGGAAAGCAGCCTGCAGGGCGGCGAGATGTCGTATCTGAAAGTGCATCCGCGCTATTACATCGATGCGCGCAAGGGGTTCGGCTGGCGCAAGTCGTCGAAGGCGTCCGACGATCCGGATCTCGACGGCCCCGACTGGAACTGCTACGTGATGGATCGGGAAAAGTCCGTCGAAGTGCACGAGATGACGACGTCGTCGTCGAAGGCCGATCTGGACAACGCCCGTGCGACGTTGCTTAAATGGCTCGACGAGCACTACCCGAAGCATCGCGATCCGTTCGCGTACTGGACGGATTGCGAACGCCCATTGTAAGGCGCGCACGGCGCGCCGTCGCCGCGGAGGGCAATTGAAGCAGACCGGTGCGGTCCCGATTCTCTGGGCGGCGTTCGGCGCGGCGTTCGGCTCGACCGTCGTCGAGTTGCTGCTCTGGCCGATCGCCGGAGAAGACGCCTTTCACAACCTGCTTCGCGACGCGCGCCTGACGGCCGCCCTCGTGATGGGGCGATCCGTGCTCGGTGCGCCAGCGGGCTTCGATCCGACGATCATGGGCGTGGCGACACTGGTGCATGCCGCGCTGTCGCTTGCCTATGCGGCCGTGCTGGCGAGAATGGTCCGCAACCTGTCGCCGGGCGTCGCGCTGCTGGCGGGCGGCGCGTTTGGATTCGTTCTCTACGGCATCAACCTGCATGTGTTCACCGCGGTGTTCCCGTGGTTCGCCGCAGTGCGCGGCGCGATCACGCTGGTCGCCCATGTGGCGTTCGGTGTCGTTGCGGCGGGCGTCTACTGCATCGTCCGGCGCTCGCCGCGCGCATGATCGCCGATGGTCCCTGCGTCGCGCATTCGCATCCCGACCCCTGGAATAATCCGGCACGCTACATCGTCTAATGATCGGGTGACCCGATACGAAGCCGCGCGTCGTTCGTGATGCCAAGGATCGGTGGTCGGGGCAATCACGCAGGAGCCGATCATGTGCAACTTGTTTCGGGTCGGGATGGGCGTCGTTTGTCTCGGCTGTTCCATGTGCGTGCTTGCGCAAACGTACGACGACACGCCGGATGAGGGCGCCCGTTGCCGTGCGGTCGTCGTGCAAGCGGAAATCGACGGCACGGAGCAGCAGATCGTCGGGCGCGCGTGCCGGCAAAGCGACGGCACCTGGCACATGATGCAAAGCCAGGACGGCACCATCGTGTGGTACCCGGACACCGCTTATCCGTACGCCGACCCGTGGTACTGGGGGCCGGCGGTGTTCGTCGGCACGGGTGTCAGTTTCGTCTTCATCGACCGTTTCCATCATCGCCATCACTTCGACCACTTCGGTCACGTTGGTCACTTCGGTCACTTCGACGGGGGCATGCGTGGCCGCGTCGGCGTTCCGATGGGCAGCGGCTTTCATCGTGACCCGACCTTTGTCGGCGGGGAGCATGGGTTCGGCGGGATGCGCCGGCATTAGACCTGCGCACACGGCGCGGCGGCCGCACACCGCAATGTGCGTCCGGCCAACGGCATCACGCAGAAACTCGACGATGACATCCATCTGCTCGTCGATCCTGAGCTTCCATTGCCATGACGATGTCTTGCCATCCTTCTGAAAGCGCTCGAACCCACGTTCGGTGAGCTGGGCAGCCAGTGACGCGTAGCCGTCACGCTGGAAGCCTCGCGCGCTGTCGAGACGCTGGAAGAAGCGTTTGCCCGCTACGGGCTGCCGGACATCGTGAACACCGATCAGGGCAGTCAGTTCACGACGGGCGCGTTCATCGATACCGTGCTGGGTCGACAGGTCAGGTTGTCGATGGACGGTAAAGGTGCCTGGCGCGACAACGTGTTTGTCGAGCGGGTCTGGCGCAGTATCAAGTACCAAGAAGTCTATTTGAAAGCGTACGAGTCGGTCAGCCACGCCCTGCGCTCCATCAGCGAATACATCAAGCTGTACAACCGGAAACGGCCCCATTCGACCCTGGCGGATCAGACGTCGGACGAGGCATACTTCGCGACGCTGCCTGCGATCAAATCGGCAGCATGATTGCCTCGGACGTCCCACTTAAAAATCTCAGAAAACTGTCCGAATGAGTGAGGCCACCTCTCAAGCCCTCCGACGCGGGGGCTTCTGCACGCCACGTCTCGCGAGCCGCATCCATAACATGAAGGTATTCGGGCCATGCAAATTATGTATTTTTTGTATGGATGCTCGACGCCTACATTGTCGATATTCGATTTCCTCCAGAGAGAACTGCGATGAAACAGACAATGCCTGGCGCGACGGCGGCAGATAGCCGACAAAAGATTGGAGACAAGATTCGGCAATTCACGCCGAACTGGTTTGCGATGACGATGGGCAACGGCATCGTGTTTCTCGTCATTGCCGGACTGCCTTGGCACTTCGCCGGCCAGATGCAGCTGGCGCGAATGCTCTGGGCAGCCGATAGCGTGCTCTATGTGGTCTTTGCCGGCATGTTTGCGGCGCGCTGGATCTTCTATGCGGACACGATCCGCCCGATGCTGCATCACCCGCTGCAGTCGATGTTCCTCGGCGCGGTGCCGATGGGTCTCGCGCCGATCATCAACGGTTTGGTCATCTTTGCGGCACCGCATGCGGGTGAAGCTGCGAGCCAGCTCGCCTACCGCCTGTGGTGCGTCGACGCCGTGCTGGCACTCGCCGTTGCCATCGCCGTGCCATACATGATGTTCACTGCGCAAGCCCATGCGCTCGAGCGCATCACGGCGGTGTTGCTGTTGCCTATCGTGGCACCCGAAGTGGCCGCCTCGAGCGCGGCCGTACTCGCGCCGCATGTCGACGGGCAAACCGCGCGTTTCCTGGTCACCGCGGGTTACGTTCTGTGGGCGGTGTCGGTGCCGCTCGCTTTCACCGTGCTCACGGTCGTCTTCTTCCGGTTGGTGATACACAAGCTGCCGCATCGTGACCTTGCACCGTCCAGCTGGCTGACACTCGGCCCGATCGGAACCGGCGCGCTGGGCTTGCTCGCACTGGGCCAGGTTGCGCCAGGCGCCTTTGCGGGCACGCCTTTCGCGGCGACCGCGATCGTCGCGCGTGACATCGGATTGATCGGCGGCTTGCTGCTTTGGGGTGTGGGCCTCTGGTGGCTGGCCACGGCGATCCTGTTCACCGTGCGGTATTCCCGTGACGGGCTGCCGTTCAACCTGGGATGGTGGGGCTTCACGTTCCCTCTCGGTGTATATACCGTCGCGACCTTCAGTCTTTATCGGACGACCGGCTTCGTCGCGTTCGCCGCCGTCGGAATGCTGCTCGCCGCCCTGCTCGGCGCGTTGTGGGTGACCGTTCTTTCGCGCACGGTGCGCGGCCTCGTCCGCGGTGAACTGTTCCACGCCCCCTGTCTTGTTGGCCGGGCACGCGTTGCATTCGCCTGAACGCGTTCTCGGCGCCAGCTTCGGCGGTCGTGCCTGCAAAGGGCGGCTTGCCGACGTGTAGAGATGTCCATGCATGTCACTGATCCTTCGAAGGAGATCCAGAATGTCCAAACCTGCCCGCCGTGTGGCCGTGACTGGAGCGGCCGGTCAAATTGCCTATTCGCTGCTGTTCCGAATCGCCCGCGGTGATTTGCTCGGCGACGATCAGCCCGTCATCCTTCAGCTTCTCGAACTGCCGAACGCGCTGGAAGCGCTGCGCGGCGTGGTGATGGAACTCGAAGACTGCGCATTCCCGCTGCTCCAGTCGATCGAAATCGGCGATGATCCGCGCGTCGCGTTTCGCGACGCCGATTACGCGCTGCTCGTCGGCTCGCGGCCGCGCGGGAAGGGCATGGAGCGGCGCGACCTGCTCGCGGCGAACGCGGCGATCTTTCGCGCCCAGGGGCAGGCGCTCAACGAGGTGGCGAGCCGGCGCGTCAAGGTGCTCGTCGTCGGCAATCCGGCCAATACCAACGCGTGGGTGACCCGTCACCATGCGCCCGATCTGCCGGTGGACGCGATTACTGCGATGATCCGTCTCGACCACAATCGCGCGGTGTCCAGGCTCGCTGCGCAATGCGGCGTGGCAGTCGATGCGGTGACTCGCATGATTGTGTGGGGCAATCACTCGCCGACGATGTACCCGGACTATCGCTCTGCATTGATCGACCGGCAACCGGCCCCGATGCTCGTAGGGGATGAGCGCTGGGTTCGCGACACGTTCATTCCGGAAGTCGCGCGCCGGGGCACCGCGATCATCGAGGCGCGCGGAGCATCGTCCGCGGCGTCGGCAGCCAATGCGGCGATTGACCAGATGCGCGACTGGATCCACGGAAGTGACGGGCGTTGGGTGTCGATGAGCATCGTCTCGAGCGGCGAGTATGGCATTCCGCGCGGCCTCGTGTTCGGCATGCCGACGATCTGCAGCGAAGGGCGATATCGTGTCGTCCCGGATATTCAGATCGACTCGTTCGCGCGCTCCCGAATCGACACGTCGGTTGCGGAGCTCACGGACGAACTGCAGGCAGTACGAGCAATTCTTGCGCTTTGATGTGATTCGAAGCAGCTCGCATTCGATCAGTTTCCGTTTCAGACAACACGAAAGGACAAGTCATGTTCGACACTTCGATCAGGAAGACGGCTTTATCATTGGTAATCCTGATGTTCTCGTCGGGAGTTTTTTCGCACGAAGTTCCCGATCCGACTATACGGCGGGATGCCCGCGACGGCGTCGTACGTTTGTACGGCGCAGGCGGCCCGGATACCGCATTTACGAAGGTCGCAAAGGTCTTTACTGACGAGACCGGTATCAAGGTGGAAGTGACGGGCGGGCCCGAACCCACATGGACCAGAAGAGCACAGGCTGACGCGGATATTCTATGGGGAACGTCGGAAGAAGATATGGCCGGCCTTCTCGAAACGTACAAGGCATTTCGCTGGAATGACGTCACGCCGATCTATATTCGCCCGGCCGTCATCGCCGTGAAGAAGGGCAATCCGAAAAATATCCGAGACTTCGACGATCTGCTCAAGGACGGCGTCCGTATCGTCGTCACGGAAGGCGCAGGGGTGGCGAATACGTCCGGCACGGGCACGTGGGAGGATGTTGCCGGCCGCATAGGGCGTCTCGACGACGTGAGACGATTCAGAAGAAATATCGTCGGATTCGGCACGGGCAGCGGTCCGAGTTTCAGGATGTTCGTCGAAAAGGACGCGGATGCTTGGATCACGTGGCCTGACTGGCCGATCACGCACGCCGACAAGGCCGACTACGTCAGCTTGCCTGCCAACAGAGCGATCTGGAGAGACGTCAATGTGGCGCTCGCTCCGGACGCGGATCCCGAAGCAAGGCAGTTCCTCGATTTCCTGAATAGCGACCGTGGTGCCGCAATCATGAAGACCGAGGGGTGGGTGCGTTAAGCGCATTGCTCGGTGGAACGATCGAGCCGCGTCGGTCGTTCCACCGGCCGGCGCGGGTGCATCGAAGCAGGTTCATGCGGATCGCCCACAGCGCTTTCCGCAGGATGCGCTTGTTGCAATGCCAGCGCCGAAATTGGCATCTCTACAGTTCGTGAAGGCAACGACGATGAAAAAACAGGCCCGCGTTGGCGAACGGTGGCTGGCTATGCCAGTTCGATCGTGGACGAACATCGAGAAGATTTACAGACTCACCAATACCTTCGTATAGCTAGCGCCATCGGTTCGTGGAGGGTGAGTTCGGCAGTGATGGTAGGCGGAGTGCCGACTCGGATGTTCGGCGTCGCGCACACCGGCCGCTCGCGGTGTCGGCGTGCGGGGCAACAGCGGAACATCCGTCCCCGCATCGGCGCACATCGTCGGTCTGTACCGCCTCGATCAGTGGATTAAACCTCGGTATGACCGACCCCACCCGTGGATAAGTTCAAGCAACTTTTTGTACGGCTGGTGCAACGTAGTCCGTTTCGATACCGTGTACTCACCGCGCTGGCCGTGCGCAGCGCTTCGTGATCCTGTCAGAAAGTCAGTCATGATTCTCTTGTCATCGTGTTCTTCCAAAACGGTCGCCGACGCCGACACCCTTGTTGGTTTTCACGCGTCCAGCCCTATCGCTGCCGAGAAATCCTGGCGCGACCCGGGCGCCGGGCGGGATTTCGACGTCGCGCTTTCGCGCTGGACGCGGAATGGTTCGGGGACACTTGAGGTGACGAACGACTGCAGTGAGAATCGGCACTGCGTCGGAATCAACCTCAAATGTACTTCTCTGACCCTCTCGCACGCGGGCCGCACGCTGGTGCAAGGCCGCCTGACGGCCGGTACCACGCAAATAACGGCACCGGGCATCGCGTGTCGCGCCGTATTCGACGCGCCGAGCGACGTGCTGCACCTCTTTGCGTCTCAAGCGGTATTTGCCGAATGCTATGCCGACCTGTTCGGTCGTGCCCGTGCGGGCGACATCGTCATCGACGATCCGCGTCTCATCCGGGATCCTGCGCTCGAGCGCCTCGGTCAGGCACTCGCCGTGTCGCATAGAGGATGACGATGAATTTCTCGACTGACGTGATGGCGATGGATCCATGGAAGCAGACGCTAAGCCTGCTTTTTCAATTGTGCCGAAGCAACGATGCGCGATCGTTTGCGTCTTCGAGCGAGTCGCTGCATGCACACCGGACGGAACATCGGTCGCGCCTGCGGACGACCGGAGCGGAGCGTCGGACCGTCTCGGTGAGTTTCGTCGATCGCGTGAGCGCGACAGAGGTAACTATTGCATGGCGCGATTCGACGCATTGCTCGTATGGCGATCAGGCGTGGCATGCAACGCGCGCTCGCGCCAGCGGGGTCTGTGTGATCAGCGGCCGGCCGGTCCGGATCGGTGACACCGTCTATCAGCCCCATGGCCGACCAAGGCCGCTCAATGCCGGGGCAATGATCCTGGCGCCGGCGCTCGACGAAGCGGAAAAAAATCGTTGATGTCTACGACACTGCGGCAAGCTGCGCCCGGGCGGGAGGCGTGCTCGCCTGCTCGCGAACCTGGTTGCCCCGATTCAGTCCGAGATCGTGCGCCAGGGCAATGATACGTCCATGCCGGGCGGTGCGCCGGCAATGCGCTTCCGAGGAAATCCTGTCTCGTTGGTCCCGAGCCGGACTTTTCTGCAATGTCGAGGCCGACGAACATCAGGCTTTCAGGCAGGGTATCGAGGCATGGCGGAGCACGAGATGCGGTGCCTTTCGCGGGAAGAACAGGGTCGACACGTGCCGCCTCGAAAGCAGCGAGAGTTTCACGCGCGCGTATCGAGAGCGCCGTTCCTTGCCCTTTGACGCAGGTCGCTGGCATCGGCCGCTGCGATCGCTGTGTTCAGCGTGCCGCTCGCCACCAGGTCGAACAATGCCTGGCTGCTGGGCGACAGCGATCGTCCCTTCGCCCATACCATGTGTAGCGGTCGGACAATCTGCATGTCCTCGACGTCGATGATGGTCAGCTCGCCACGGCGCAATTCCTCCGTCACGCTAAGCGTCGAGATGTAGGCGAGCGCGTGCTGGGACAGCAACATTCGCTTGATTGCTTCAGTGTGGCTTACCGACATCAGCGGCTCGATCTCGAGCCCGGCGCGCCGGTACGATTCTTCGATGATGGCACGCGTTCCTGACCCGGGCTCGCGCATGATGACGGCTCGATCCACGAGTTCCCGCGCATGTAGCGTCGTCCCCGCGAAGGGATGGCCGGGCGCTGCGATGATGGCGATTTCGTCGGAGCCAATGTGTCGAGCATGCAGAATGGAGTCGTCGAATGGCCCCTCGATAAAGCCGATCGTGAAGGTGAGGTCATGCAGCCCTGCTTCCACGCGCTCGGTATTCGTGACCGTGAGGTCGATGGCGACGGACGGGTGGCTTGCATTGAACCGCGCAATTGCTTCGGGTACGAAAAAGACGCCGAGCGTACCGCTCGCGCCAATTTTCATGTGACCCGAGCCGAGGCCCGAGAGCTCCGCGAGTTCCTTCTCGGCCGTATCCGCGAGTGTGAAGATGCGACTTGCATACTCGTAGAGCAGCTTGCCACCCTCCGTCAGCGCTACGCCGCGCGGCAGCCGGTCGAAGAGGATGATACCTAGGCGATCTTCAAGATCGCGGACCTCCCTGGTGACGGCCGGCTGGCTGACGTGCAAGCGCTCGGCGCCGGCGCTGATGCTGCCAGCGCGCGCCACTTCGTAAAAGGCGAGAAGATGGGTGAAGTTCATGGCGTCCGGGGAGGGTGGCGGCAACTGCGCGCCACGCATGCCCGGCAGAACTGCCGAGCGGGCGAGTTCGGCCGGGCAGCGCACGGCGCTTGGGCAGTCAGCTACCGAAATAGGGATTGCAGAAGCTCGCCGGCCCGACGCACGAAGCCGATGCATGCTTGGGTGCGAGAACGTGCTTGCCGCTTGCTGACGTACCGTCCGGCGGTGCGCTGCCGAAACCGCTCGTTGCCTGCTGCTGCTGAGCAGCGACTTTTGCTTCGGCTGCCTGAATGTCCGAAGGATACTGCGGATCGTTTCCTGTTGCCGGATTATAGCCAGCCCGTTCGACGCGAACCAGATCGGCTCGTACTTGCGCGCGCGTGAGCGGCGTGGCGCTTTGAGCGAAGCTCAGCGCGGGGGCGGTGAAGGTTCCTACGACGATGGCGAGGCATGCAAGCGTTTTCATGGTGCGACTCCTTCGGTTGGGTTGAATACGAAACACTTTTCACTGTTGACCGATTTCGCAGTTGTCCGATAGCCGTGCCGTTGACGGCGTTCGCAGGGTGACAGGTTGCGAGTCGATGAGAGAAGGTTATCGAAGCACGGCGCCCGCAAAAAATGCATTGTTTCGATGCCAGCCATGACGTGGCGTTATGGCATTTAGCTTGCCTGATTGTCGACGCCGGAGGGTCCCGCCTGCGGCTTGCGGCCATCGATACTGTTCAGGTAATGAGCCAGTGCATCGATCTGGTCCGGCGGAATGGGGGCACCGAACGCATTGCGCATCTTCGTGATCTCGACCTTCCATTCGCCTGTGGTCAGCGGCGGTTGCCGCAGCACCATTCCCGTGGAGTGGCACATCACGCAATTCGAATTCGCGATGTCCACCCCCGGCCCTGGCGGAAACGTCGACCGCCCGGGCGGCAAGGATATGCTGAGGGCGCTCAGGTGCACCGGCGGCGCGATCTCGGCCTGGCGTGCAGCCTGCGATGCGATGGATTCGGGAAAGTAATGCCGGCCGACCACGCCGAGCAGCGCGCCCAGGGAAACAGGTACGGCCAGCATTAACGCCATGCGCTTGGGTCTTGCGTTCATGTTCTTCGCTCCTTGTCAGGCCACGTCGAGCTGAATCGATTCGATGACGTTGCGCATGAACCCCGCGCCGTTCCAGTTCGGTGTGGCCGGCTGCGCCTGCCCCGTCGAGTCGACGGCGCGCACCATCAGCGTTTGCTGGCCGCGCTGCGCGAAATGCGCGCTTGTCTGCCATTGGCGGAAGCTGTACTTGCCGTAGTCGTGCCCCAGTTGCGTATCGGCCCAGGTGCGGCCGCCGTCAGTCGAAATCTGCACGCGAGCGAGCGCGTTGATACCGCCGAATGCAATGCCGCGAACCTGTATCGGTCGCCCCGCGCCGACCTTGTCGCCGGTCTTGAGGTTGGTGAAGAACGAGCGCGGCAGCATCCGGTTGATGGGAATCTGCGGCACGTCGGTCTCGCCGGGCCGCACGTTGGCGAAGTGATTGGCAGGGACCTTGTATGCCTTGGCCGTCCAGAAGTTGTCGTCGGGCGCGTCGAGCACGTCGATATCGGTCAGCATCTTGACCCAGTACGTGGCATACCAGCCTGGTACGATGAGCCGTAGCGGATAGCCGTTGAGCAGCGGCAACGGCTCGCCGTTCATCGCGTAGGCGAGCATGACCTCGCCGTCGCGTGCATGGTCGATATCCAGCGACTTGAGGAACTTGGGTGTTTGCGGAATCACGCCTGAATCGAGGCCGTTGAAGCGCACGCAAACGGCATTGGCGCGCACGCCCGCATGGTCGAGCACATCCTTCAGGCGCACGCCTTTCCATAGCGCATTGCCCATCGCGCCGTTGCCCCACTGGCCCCCCGGTACACGCGGGCTGAAGAAGCCGCGCGAATTACCCGAGCATTGATTGACCGCGGCGATTTCGTAGCGCGGGAACCTGCGCATCAGGTCGTCGAGCGAAAGATTCAGCGTTCGCTCGACGGCGCCGCGAACGGCGACGCGGTACGTGGCCGGATCGATCGAGGTTGGAATATTGGCCAGGTGCCAGCGCACGTAGAAGCGGTCGTTCGGCGTGAAGACGCCTTGATCGAAGACGTCGAACGGTGTTTCCAGCAGTGGCGGCCGAGTGCGCTGCAGGATCACGCGGGATTTCTGCGGCAGGTCCGACGTGAGCGGACGGCTCCCATTCTCGAACGGAAGCTCGATGGTGCCGCTCGATGCGCCGCGCGCGAGCATGGGCGTCATGAACGCTGCCGCACCGAGCGCGCCGAGGCCGCTCAGCAGTCGCCGCCGGTGGGACGAGACAGGATCGTAATCGTGTTGACTCATGTGCTGCTCCAGGTCTGTTCGATGGTCAAAGCGGGTGTGGGGCGCGAAGTGTCGGCGCCTGGCGAACGTATGTCTGTGCGGAGCGCGAGGCGGGCGGCGTTCAGCGTGACCGACATCGAACTCGCGACCATCAGTGCGGCCGCTGTGGCGGGCGAAACGAATCCGAAGACCGCGGCCGGAATGGCGAGCGCGTTGTAGACGACCGCGGCGGCGAGGTTCTGATGCATGGCGCGTGTGGTGCGGCGAGCGAGCCGCAAGGCGAGGTCAAGCTTTTCGACACCCGCGTCGACCAGCACGATCGATGCCGCGGCCATCGACGCGGGCAAAGCGCTGCCTACGGCGATGCCGACGTCGGCGGCGGCAAGGGCCGGCGCGTCGTTGAGTCCGTCGCCGACGAATGCGACCGCGCCGCGCCGCGTAGCCTGTGCCTCAACGATGTGTGCCGCCTTTTGTTCGGGGGACTGCGCCGCAAAGATGGCCGAATCGGCCAGGCCTACAGCCGGCGCGATGGCGCGCGCGACGGCCAACCGGTCTCCAGTCAGCATGGCCACCGCTGCACCGTGCGCGCGCAGCAAATCTATGGCTTCTCGAGCGCCGTCGCGTGGGCGATCGGCGAAGCCGAGCATGCCGCGCCAGTGGCCGTCGCGGGCGACGTGGACGGTAATGTTCGCATCGTCGATATCGGGTACCCGTACGTCGTGGCTGCGCAGGAACGCCGCGGTGCCGGCGAGAATGCGCTCGCCATGGCTGCCTCCCCACACCACGCCGGCGCCTGGCACCGCGCGCGAGGTGCCGGGCGCGGCGTCCACGACGCACGCGAGCCTGTCGGGCGAGACGAGTGAGCGGATGGCGGCTGCAATGGGATGCTCGCTGCCGCGTTCGGCGAGCGCAGCATCCTCGAAGAGTTCTGTTTCGAGAACGTCGCTCGCTGGAAGTGCACGGACGAGCCGGGGCTTGCCCTCGGTCAGCGTGCCGGTCTTGTCGAGGAAGAACGTGGAGAGTTTGCCGGCCTTCTCGATCGCCTCGACGTCGCGAAAGAGAATGCCTTCGCGTGCCGCGCGTCCCACCCCTGCGCTCAGCGCGAGCGGCACGGCCATGCCGAGTGCGCACGGGCAGGTAATGACGAGCACCGCGACGGCGCGCTCCAGCGCATTCGTCCACATCATGCCCAGCAGGCCGCCAGCGACGAACACCAGCAACGCGACGGTGGCGATGGCCGGAACGAGGCAGCGCGTGAAGCGTTCGGCGATGGCCTGGGACGCCGTCTTGCGGGCGAGCATCGCACGTACGCTTCTGGCAATCGCGTCTACGCGCCGCTCGCCCCATCCGTACTTCACGCATACGACCAGTTCCCCGTCGGCATTGAGCGCACCCGCCTCGACGAAGCTGCCGCGCCGTACGCCGACGGGCTCGCTTTCGCCCGTCAGCAGCGAACGATCGAGCGATGACTGACCGTCCGTGACGATGCCGTCCAGCGGAAGACGCTCGCCCGGCAGCACGCGAATGAGGCTGCCTCGTGCGACGCGCTTGGCGAGTACGACCGTTTGCGCGCCGTCGCTCGCCAGCACGCGCGCGGTCTGCGCAGGCAGCTCGAGCAGGACGCGAACTGCGTCCGACATGCGGCTGCGCACGCGCAGTTCGAGCCAGCGGCCCGCCAGCAGGAAGGTGACGATCATGGCTGCGGAATCGAAATAGACGACCGATTCGCCGTGCGCAACCCGCCACACGGAAAGCAGGAACGACGCGCTCGTACCCATTGCGACAAGGCAGTCCATGCCGGGCACGCATGCACGCAAGGTTCGCCACGCGGCCTTGAAGAACGGCTGCGCACAATAACCGACCACGGGCAGCGTGGCGACGCCGGCAAGGGCTGCGAGCGCATAGCGCACGTGCTCAGGCACCGTGGCGGCCGTGGTGAAGTAAAGCGTGGTTTGTGCCGTCATCACCCACATCGAACAGAAGACGGCGACGACGAGACGGACCGCGAGATTCTGAAGCAGCGCGGCCGTATGTGCGCGGCGTTCCGGCGTATCGGTTTCCGGCACGCATGCGTATCCGAGCTTCTCCGCGGCCTCGAGCAGATGTCCGAGCGAGGTGCGGCGCGGGTCCCATTCGACAGTCGCGGATTCGGAGGCGAAGCTCACCCGTGCGTCGAGCGTGCCGGGCTGGCGTTGCAGCACCCGTTCGAGCGCATTCGCACAGCTCGTGCACCACATGCCGCGTACGTCGAGCGTTGCGCTGTCGGGTGTGCCCGGCGCGATGGAAGCGGCGTCGCTCACGGGCGCCTCAGCTCGTCTTCGCCCGCCCATGGTGCCGTGCGATTGCCGATGGTCGCTCGCTCGGCTTTCACGACATCGGCGGTCAATGCTGGAGCGTGGTTGCCGAAGCTCGACCGAACATGCGAGGCCACTGCTGCGATCTCCGCGTCGGATAGCGTTGTGCCGAACGCCGGCATCGATCCGTTGAACGTGCTGCCGGCTACCGTGATCTTTCCAGTGACGCCGAGCAACAGGATGCGGGCCACGCGCTTCGGATCGCCGTTGACCCATTCCGAGCCGGCGAGCGGCGGGAACACACCAGGCAGGCCCGCGCCCGTGGCCTGATGACAGGAGGCGCAGCGGCTCGCGAAGAGCATGGCGCCGTCGGGCGTATCTTGAGCCGCGGCGACCGTTCCCGGGCCACCGGGCATGGCCCCACGGGCGACCGTCGAACCAGGCCCGAGCGCTGGATTCAGTAGGAAGTAGCTCACGCCCCAGACCGCCAGCGCGGCGGCCACGAGGCCAAGCAGCCATGGCACCGGATTGCCGCGTTCGACCGGTTCTTCGTGCTCGCGCGCGCGAACGGCATTGGCGTTGTCTTGTTCGCTCATTTCATTGCTCCCGACGGATCGGCCGGAGCCGGATAGGTGTGGTTGAGGGCCGTGAGATAGGCGACGAGATCGAGTGCGTCCTGCGACGCCACAACCTGCTTGCCGCCGGCGGGCGCGAATTGCGGCGGCAATTGCACGACGACTTCATCGGGGCGCGTGTGATCGACGACTTTGAACAGGAACGGATAGGCTGGCATCACGCTGCCCTGCGTCACCGAGCGCGGCTGATAGAGATGCGCGAGCTGCCATGCGGCGCTTGTTTGCCGGGCACCGATGTTGAAGAGATCGGGCCCTGTGCGCGATACACCGAGCAGGTGCGGATAGTCGTACACATAGTCCGCGGGCACGGACGGGCGTCCCCATCCTCGCAGTTCGTCCGGACCCAACGAGGACGCGCGCGGCTGCTGCGAGTGGCAATAGACGCATCCCATGTTCACGTAGGTTGCGCGTCCGCGCAGTTGAGCGATGGTGTAGGGCTTCAGCGATTCGGGCGGCGCTTCGTCGTGCAGTTGCCGATACGGAAGCGCGACGAGCACGAGTGTCGCCATGGCGAGCATGATCAACGAGCCGATTACGACAGTCAGGACGCGATTCATGTCAGGCCCCCATCGAGATCGCTTGACGAGCAGGTGCCGCGTCAGGGCGCTCGCTCTGCCGTCCGAATGAGAGCGCGAAGAAGTGATACGCGAATACGAAGTGGCCCGCCGTCATGAGTGCGCCGCCGAGCGTGCGGGCTTGCAGATATGGCGTGAGGACTTGCACGGATGCCATGAACGGACGCGCGGGATCGAGCAGCGCGATGCCTTGCAGGACGCCGCCGATCGTGAGCGAGACGAAGTAGATCGCAAAGCCGACGGTGGCGAGCCAGAAATGGAGCCAGACGAGTTTCGGATACGGCCACTCGCGATCCAGCACGCGTGGCATCGCGAAGTAGATCGAGCCGAACATGATCATCGAGAAGAAGCCGTAGAGGCCGAGGTGCGCGTGGGCCACCTTGTATTGCGTAAAATGCACGAGCCGGTTGAAGAACGGCAATGCCTCGAGCGACCCCTGTAGCGACACGAGCGTGTACAGCGCGGCGCCCAGCACGACGAAGCGCAGCGTGGGCGAGTGTTTCAGCGCGCCGAAGTGGCTTGCCACCGTCATGTGATGGTTCACGCCGACCGCGAGTACCGGGACGATCATCATCACGCTCTGGACGACCGAGACGCTCTGCAGCCATTGCGGGACCGGGCCGCCGAGCAGGTGGTGAATGCCGGCCTGGCTGTAGAACATGGCGAGCGCCCAAAAGCCGACGAGCGAGAGCGCATACGAGTAGATAGGGCGCCCGAGCACCTTCGCGATGAAATAGTAGGCGGCGGCCAGCCCGATCGGTGTGAGCCAAAGGCCGAGCACGTTGTGCGCGAACCACCAGTTGACGATGGCCTGCTCCACGCCGACGTGCACGCCCGGCACCTTCGCGACGATGTAGAGGATCGGAAACCACAACAGCGCGGCGGCGAGATACCACACCGAGACATAGAGATGGCGTGTGGTGCGCCGTGCAATGGTCATGAGTAGCGGTACTGCCGCGAGCGCGCCGCCCATCGCGAGTAGGATGCCGATTTGCCAGGGAATCTCGAGCCATTGCAGGCCATCGGTCCATCCCGAGAGAATGGCGGCGATGCCGGCGGCGAGGCCGGCATTCCAGAGCCATGCGCCTGCAATGGCGTAGCGTTCGCCCGCCAGCTGCGTTTTGAGCAGGCGCGGCAGCATCCAGAGGGAGATACCGATGCCTGCCATCGACGCCCATCCGTAGACCACCATATTCAGATGCGCGGTACGGATGCGGCCGAACGTGAGCCAGGCGGACTGCGTGAGAAAGTCAGGCGAGGTGAGCTTTTGCGAGGCGACGAGGCCCGCAACTGAACCCAGCAACAGCCAGAACACCGAAGAGCACAGAAAGATGAAGGTCGGCCCCCGGCTCGAAGCGTCTTGCTGCGCGCGTTCCTGGAGGTCCCGGCCTAGTGCGAGCGAGTCGCCCGATGGGCCAGGCAATGAGCCGCGTGTCGCTTGCGATGCGGCCTGCTGAAGGCGCTCGCGATGCATGACGGACAGAGCCGGATCTTCGGTCTGTCCGACTTCTCCGCCGGCGAAGATTACCTCGGCTGCATCCGGGCCCGCCCGCATCAGGCCGTTCATCTGCGCCCACAGGAACAGGAAGAGTCCTAGGACGGAGATCAGGAACGACAACGCGAGCAACGTGCCAATTGTGAAGTTCATTTCGACAAAGCTCCTCGCTGAATTGAAATTCGAGAGAACAATTAAGGCATCCTTCTGAATAGCAAGGTGCTCGAGAGAACGGCGTCAGAAAAAGATCGGCCTAATATAGCTATCGTGGGAAATTGGTTGTTTCAGCGGAAGCCAGTATAGGTATCACCAGCGCGTGTGTAATATTCAAATTAATCATCGCGTGTATGCTTTTTTTGTATGCTTGCCGATCGACGATACGGAGGATTCTGCGCACATATTCCTATAAAGCACTTGCAGTATGCGTGCTTCTCCGCTCGCGTTTTTCATTTCGCCATTTCGGGTTTGAAAATCGCACGATTACGTTGACCTGACTATCCGGCTCGCCGCGCACGTTGACAATGAATTGCTTGACCGAGGTAATGGAGATGGATTTATGCGTGCGGATGCCAAACCAGCGATGCCAATTTAGAGGAATGCCGCTTCGTTGAATGCGCGTCCCGTCGTGTAGAAATCGGCCTGATCGGGATGGTCGAGAAGGCCGTATCCCGGCTGACCGGCAGGTAGCGATCCGACACGCGATCGTAGGTCATCGGATGTCCCAGCGGCGTGCGTGTCGAATTCGCACGCAAGAATGCCGGGCGAAGAGAACGCATGGGTCGGCAACTGTTGGGAGGGGCGAAGAATTCGCACGCACCGCGATTGGGTATGTCGCGTGCCGGGCCCCGGTCAGCGGGGCATCCGGGCGGCACGCGCTAACGGCAGGCTTCGGCCAGAAACCATGCGCGCCGTTGAGCGTCGTCGATCCAGTTTTCGATGAGGCTTGCCGTCGCCACGTCATGATGCGCGTCGCAAACAGCATGCGCCGCGAGCATGAATTGGGCGAGCAGCAGGTTGTCGCGGCGCAGTTCGTCGAGCATCGCCTCGGGTGTGGCGTCCGCCGCATCACTGTCCGCCAGGCGTTGACGTCGCGCCACGTCCCCGATCGACCGCAGCGTGGCTCCGCCGATCTTGCGCACGCGCTCCGCGATGTCGTCCGTGATCGAGAATATCTGGGTGCCGTGCTCGTCGAGCATCAGATGGTAGTCGCGGAAATGCGGCCCACTCATGTGCCAATGGAAATTCTTCGTCTTTACGTAAAGCGCGAATACGTCCGCGAGCAGCGGGTTGAGCGCCTCCGAGATTGCCTCGACAGCGCGCTCGTCGAAGCCGGTCGTGGCTGCGGGAGTCCCGGGGCGTATGATCTGGCTTGCTTTTGACATGATGTAGCTCCTTTCAACGGGAAGGGCGAACGCGTCACGCGCAGTGCTCGTGACGCGTGGCGATGGATTCGCCGATTCGAATACATCGCGCGTTAGGCGGCATGTCGGTGAGCAGGCGAAAGGCCGAAACGTGCGGGAATGGTGACGGACTTTTCGATCGGCGATTTTCGAGTTCGCCCGTTGTACCGCTGATTCGCACGGAGGAACGGCGATCCTCGGGGAAGCGATGCGTAGCGCGTCCTGGCGCCGGAGCCTGAATTCCGCGGATGAGTGTGCTGAGGCGAAAACCCCGAACGGTATCAAAAGGAGCCGAGCGTGTGCGTGGCGATATAGCAGCCGTGTCGCCGTCTCGCCGAAACTGTCGGGTCGTGCCGCAAGGGTTTCCTATCGTTCCAATAGATTTGGACGTAATTCACGGCGACTCATTGGTGAACGGGCGATCGGGAAGGCGGACATAGCCACCGCGTCCTGCATCAAGGCTTCGCGACCGCATGCCAGGCTGACCGCTCGATTACCATTTTGTAATCAACGGCGTTCGCGCCCGCGCGGAGCGATTGCTCGTCGCTGTTTCCCGGTAACATCGTCGGATATCCCCACAAATACGACGGAGTCAGCCATGCGCATTTTGATAGTCGAAGACGAACCAAAGACGGGCGCATACCTGAAGAAAGGGCTCGAGGAATCGGGCTTCAGCGTCGATCTTGCGAAGGACGGCGGCGAAGGGCTGACGCTCGCGCAGGAAGAGCGGTACGACGTGATCGTGCTCGACGTGATGCTGCCCGTGCTCGACGGCTGGGGCGTGCTCAAGCGGCTGCGCGATACGCATACGACGCCGGTGCTGTTCCTGACCGCGCGCGACGACGTGCAGGACCGCGTGCACGGTCTCGAACTCGGCGCCGACGACTACCTCGTGAAGCCGTTCGCGTTCGTCGAGCTGCTTGCCCGCATCCGCACGCTTGCGCGTCGCGGGCCGCCGCGCGAGACCGAACACCTGGCGGTCGGCGATCTGGAAATCGACGTGGTGCGCCGCCGCGTGAAGCGCGGCGCCACGCGCATCGACCTCACGCCGCGCGAATTCTCGCTGCTGCAGCTGCTCGCGCGCCGGCAGGGCGAGGTGCTGAGCCGCACGCAGATCGCATCGTACGTGTGGGACATGAATTTCGACAGCGACACCAACGTCGTCGAGGTCGCGATCCGGCGCCTGCGCGCGAAGATCGACGATGCGTTTCCAGTCAAGCTGATCCATACCGTGCGTGGCGTCGGCTACGTGCTCGAACCGAAGGACGACGCATGACGCGGCCGCGCTCGCTCGCCGCGACGCTCGCGCTCGCGTTCGCCGCGACCACGCTCGCCGCGTTCGCGCTGGTCGGCGCATACGTGTATGCGGGCCTCGAACGGCAGGTGAACACACAGGACGACCTCGACATCGTGCTGGCCGCGCGCCACACGCGCCGGCTCGCGGGCGAGCTCGAGTCGCTCGATGCAGTCCGCACCCATGCAGAACGGCTCACGAGCCAGGTGCTCGGCAACGAGGCGCTGTCGATGGTCGTCGTCAATGCACGCGGCGACGTGCTCGCGCGCCACAACGTCAGGCTCGCCGCGCTCGACGATGCGCCGGTTCCCGCATCGGGCGCGTTGCCGGCCGACGCACAGCTGTTTGCGCCGCATGCGCTGCCGGTGCCCGCGAACGACCGGATCACTGCCGACAGGCTCGCGACGTGGAAGGCCGACGGCGGCACGCCAATGCGCGGCGTCGTGATCGAGGCTGCGCTCGGCGATCACACGCCGATCCGCATCGCGGTCGCGCGCAACATGCGCGACCGCGCGACGTTGCTCGGCGGCTACCGTGACCGACTGAAGCTCGCCGGTGCGCTCGGCGCGCTGTTCGCGCTGCTGCTCGGCTACTGGCTGATCCGCAAGGCGCTCGCGCCGCTGCGCGAGATCGTCGACAACACCGGCCGGATCACGGTCGACAAGCTCGACACGCGGCTCGACGCATCGCGCGCGCCGGCCGAGCTGCGCGCGCTCGTCGATGCCCAGAATGCGATGCTCGGCCGCCTGCAGCAGGCGTTCGCGCATCTGTCGCAATTCAGCGCCGATCTCGCGCACGACCTGCGCACGCCGCTGAACAACATGCGCGGCGCCACGGAGGTCGCGCTCGCGCGGCCGCGTTCGGCCGACGAGTACCAGACGCTGCTCGAATCGAATCTCGAGGAATACGATCGTCTCGCTCGGATGATCGAGAACGTGCTGTTTCTCGCGCGCGCCGAGCATCCGAGCTTCGTCACGCGGCAGCGCGCGTTCGACGTGCACGACGAACTCGAACGCATCGCGGAGTATTTCGAGGGGCTCGCCGACGAAGCGGGCTCGACGTTGCGCGTCGAAGGGCGGGGGCATCTGACCGCCGACGTCGAACTGTTCCGCCGCGCGGTGGGCAACCTGCTTGCGAACGCGCTGCGTTACACGCCGGCCGGCGGCGTGATCACGCTCTCCGTCGACGACACGCCGGACGCGCTGCGCGTCGTGGTCGCGAATCCGGGCGAGCCGATCGATCCCGCGCTGCTGCCGCGGATCTTCGACCGGTTCGTGCGCGGCGACCCCGCACGCAGCGGCGGTGCGCCGGGCGGCACGGCCGGGCTCGGCCTCGCGATCGTGCGTTCGGTGATGGAGTTGCACGGCGGCACCGCGCAGGTTGAAAGCGATGCGCGCGGCACGCGCTTCGTGCTTACGTTCAACCGGCCGTCGGCTGCGTGACGACGGGATCGGGCAACGGGGCGGCCGTACGTTCGTCCGCGCCGGTTTTCGATGCCGCGTCCGCGCTCGCTTGCCAGCCGCCACCCAGCGCCTTCAGCAGGCCGACCGCGGCCTCCATCCGGCGCGCGTCGATCTGATCGGCCGTGCGCCGGTTCGTCAGCGCGATCGTCTGCGCGGTCACCACGTCCAGATAGCTGACGGCGCCGGCGTTGAAGCGATTCGTCGTCAGCTGCAGCGACAGGTCGGCCGCGTCGGTCGCGCGCTGCTGGCTACCGGCTTCGGACGCGAGCGCGTCGAGCGTCGACAACTGATCCTCCACCTGTTGGAACGCGACGAGTGCGGTCTGCCGGTAATCGGCGACCGCGCCGTCGTATTGCGCATGCGCGCCGCGCAGCGACGCACTGTGGCGACCGCCGTCGAACAGCGTGCCGGCGAGTTGCGGGCCGAGCGACCAGAACAGGCTCGGCGCGGCGAGCCACGGCGCGAAGAACGAACTCTCGAGGCCTGCGCTCGCCGACAGCACGAGATCCGGGAAGAACGCGGCGCGCGCCTCGCCGATCTGTGCGTTCGCGGCCGCCACGCGGCGCTCGGCGGCCGCGATGTCGGGCCGCCGCTCCAGTAGCTGCGACGGCACGCCAGCCGGAATGGCCGGCACGTGGAACGCCTGCACGCGCGGCGGCAGCGCGAACGTCGACGCGCTTTCCCCGACGAGCGTCCCGATCGCGTGCTGCAACTGCGCACGCGACGCGTCGATGTCGGTGTCCTGCGTGCGCGTCGATTCGAGTTGCGTCTCGGCTTGCGCGACTGCCGACGCATCGATCGCACCTGCCGCGAGCTGTTGCTTCAGCAGCGTCAGTGCGTCCGCGTAAGCGCGCACCGTGTCGTCGAGCAGTTGCTTCTGCGTGTCGAGCGAGCGCAGCGCGAAATAGTCGGTCGCGAGTTCCGCCGTGATCGACAGCTTCACGGCCTGCAGGTCGGCCGCGCTCGCGGCGGCGTTCGCCTGCGCGCTCGTCACCGCATCGCGCACGCGGCCGAACACGTCGGGTTCCCAACTCGCGGCCACGCCCGCCTGGTAGTCGGGTGTCGTCTTGCCTGCGAGCGACGAGCCGAGCCGGTTCTGCGACACGCGCGCGCGGCTCTGCGAGGCGCCTGCGGTGATCGTCGGCAGGAATCCGGCGTGCTGGTAGTCGACCATCGCGCGGGCCTGTTGCAGATCGGCGACCGCTTTTTTCACAGTCTGGTTCGACACGTCGACGCGCGCTTCGAGCGCGTTCAGTTCGGCGTCGCCGAACACGGTCCACCATGCGCCGCGCGCGGCGCCGTCGGCCGGCATCGCGACATGCCAGCCGGCCTGCGCGGCCGGTGCGCCCGCGTAGTGTGCGGGTACCGTGACGGCGGGCGGCGAATAGGGCGGCAGCGTCGAGCAGGCGGTCAATGTGGCGGCGCCGAGCGCGACGATGCGGCGAGCGAACGGGAGCGGGTGAAGAGGGCGCATGGCAGGCATCTCGTGGGTTGTCGTCGACGGGTTAGCCGTGCGTGGGCGCCGCAACCGGCGCCGATGCGGCCGTCGCGGTACCGGCGGCGCGCATCGGCGGCACGTCGCGCACGGCGGTGGCGGAAGCAGGTTGCGCGGCCCGGGCGGGCGAAGCCGCGGCCGGCGCCGCAGCGGGCGCGGTCGACACGATCTTCACGGCTTCGCCGGCCGTGATCGCATCGCCCGGGTTGTCGACCACGCGATCGGTCGCCGCGAGCCCCGCAACGATCTCCACGCGCGTGCCGAAATCGCGTCCGATCTGCACGGTCTTCAGCGCGGTTCGCCCGTTCGCACCGACGGTGGCGACCGTCACGCCGTTCGGGCGGAACAGCAGCGCACTGACCGGCAGGTCGAGCGCCGGCGCCGCGCTCGGCACGACGAGATGCGCCTGCGCATACGCACCGGGCATCAGCGCGCCGTCGCGGTTGTCGACGTCGATCTCGACGCGCAGCGTGCGCGTGACGGGATCGATCGCGCCCGCGCTGCGCGCGACACGCGCGGCAAAGCGCCGCCCCGGATACTGCGGTGTCGTCAGGTAAACCGTCGTGCCGGTCGATACGCCGGTCGCGCTGTCTTGCGGCACGTCGACGAACACGCGCAGCGTGTCCGTCTGTTCGAGATGAAACAGTTCCCCGGACAGGCCCGGGCTGCCCGGTGTGCCGCCCGCCGTGACCAGCGTGCCGACGTCGACGCTGCGTGCGGTGATCACGCCGTCGAACGGCGCGGTGACGGACTCGTACGACACGAGTTCGGCAAGGTGCGCGACGTTCGCCTGCGCGGACGCGAGCATCGCGCGCTTCGCGTTCATGTCGGCGACCTTCGTGTCGGTGTCCTGCTGTGACACCGATTGCGTTTTCAGCATGTCCTGCCAGCGCTGCGCGGTCGATTTCGCGTAGTCGTAGTTCGCCTGCACGCTCGCTTCGTCGGCGCGCGCCTGGCGCAACTGCGCGTCGAGATCGGGCGCCGAGATCTGCGCGAGCGTCTGGCCGGCCTTCACGTGCGTGCCGAGATCGACGCTCCAGTGCGCGATGTAGCCGCTCGTGCGCGCATAGATCGACGCGTCTGCATACGGCGCCACCGAACCGGGCAACGTCAGCGTCTGGTCGGCCGGCGCCACGCCGGGCACGATGACCGACACCGGCACCGCCTGTTGTGCGGCCACCTGTGCACGCTGTGCGGCGCGTGCATCGATACGCGGCACGATGCCGAGCGCGAGCAGCGCGGCGGCCAGCGCGACGGCCGCGAGCGGCACGGCCAGCTTACGGCCGTGACGAGCCGGCGGGGTGTCGGGCGCGGCGGACGGCACAGCTGTGGCCGCGGTGGCCGATTCGGCGGCGGGCGGCGGGGCGACGGGTTCGATCGAGTCGTTCATGATGGGTCCGGGGTCGGGCGAATCGAAGGATGATGAGGAGGGGCGGCCGTCCGAGCTCAACGCAGCGCCGGCGCGTCGGGCGCTTGCTGCGTGCGCCGCGTGGCCGAGGCGTCGCGGCGCCGCGCGAGCCATGCGTGGACGAAGCCGAACAGCACCGGGACGAACAGCAGCGTCGAGAACGTGCCGAACGCGAGGCCGCCGATCACCGCGCGGCCGAGCGGCGCGTTCTGCTCGCCGCCGTCGCCGAGGCCGAGCGCCATCGGCAACATGCCGATCAGCATCGCGAGCGCGGTCATCACGACGGGCCGGAAGCGGCTGAAGCCTGCGTCGAGTGCCGCCTGCCACGGCGACGCGCCGCTCGCGAGCAGCTCGCGCGCCGCGTTTACGACGAGAATGCTGTTCGCGGTCGCGATGCCGATGCACAGGATCGTGCCGGTCAGCGCGGGCACCGACAGCGTGGTGCGCGTGACGAACAGCATCCACGCGATGCCGGCGAGCGATGCCGGCAGGCCGCCGACGATCACGAGCGGATCGAGCCACGACTGGAAGTTCACGACCATCAGCAGGTAGACCAGCGAGATCGCGAGTGCGAGGCCGCCGAGCAGGCCCGCGAACGACTCGTGCATCGCCTGCACCTGGCCGCGCAGCACGATCGACGAGCCGGGCGGCAGCTGCGCGCGCGCGGCGTCGACGAGCTTCGTCACGTCGGCCGTGACGCCGCCGAGATCGCGCCCCTGCACCGACGCGAAGATGTCGAGCACCGGCTGCACGTTGTAGTGCGACACCACGGCCTGCTGCGTCGAGCGCGAGAACGTGCCGAGCGCGCCCAGCAGATTCTGCGCGGGCGCGCCCGCGGCCGGGCCGCCAGCCGGCGTCTGCGGTGAGCGCGCGGTGCCGGCGGGCAGCGGCACGTTCGCGAGCGACTGCAGCGAATTCACCGTGTATTGCGGCGTCTGCACGAGCACCGGGTAGCTGACGCCGTTGCGCGGATCGAGCCAGAAGTTCGGCGTCGTCTGCGAACTGCCGGACAGCGCGATCAGCAGGTTCTGCGCGACGTCGCGCTGTTCAAGGCCGGCCTGGATCGCCTTCGTGCGGTCCACGTTCACATTGATCGCCGGCTCGTCGCCGGGCTGCTGGATGCGCGCGTCGACGAGCCCGCGCACGCCGCGCAGCTTCGCGAGCAGCGCATTCGCGACCGCGCGGTTCTGGTCGAGCTTGTTGCCGACGATCTGGATGTCGATCGGCGCGGGCAGCCCGAAATTGAGGATCTGGCTGACGATGTCGGCCGGCAGGAACGCGAACGTCACGCCGGGGAACGACTGCGCGAGCACGTTGCGCAGCTTCGCGACGTATGCGGCGGTCGACGCGTGATTCGGCTTCAGCGTGACCAGCACGTCGGCGTCCTCGGTGCCGATCGGATCCGATGAATCGTACGTGAGGTTGATCCCGCTCACCGGCACGCCGATGTTGTCGAGCACGCCAGCGAGTTCGCCCGCCGGAATCACGCCGCGGATCTTCGCTTCAACCTCGTCGGTCAGCCGCGCGGTTTCCTCGATCCGCGTGCCGGTCGGCGCGCGCAGATGCAGGCGGATCTCGCCGGTGTCGACCGACGGGAAGAAGTCCTGCCCGGCGAACGCGTAGAGGCCCGTCGACGCGACGCATGCGAGCAGGAATGCGGCCGCGAAGCGGCGACGCCGCGCGATCGCCGCCGAGAGCAGCGCGCGATAGCGCAGCCGCACGGCCTCGAAGCGATGCTCGAACGCAGCCTGGAAACGCGCCAAATGCACGAGCGGCGCGAATACGCCGCGCGGCGGCCGGCCGTTTCCTTTTGCGCGCATCAGCGTCATCGCGAGGGTCGGCACCAGCGTGCGCGAGAAGAAGTACGACGCGATCATCGCGAAGATCACGGCCTCGGCCAGCGGCACGAACAGATAGCGCGCGACGCCCGTAAGCAGGAACATCGGCACGAACACGATGCAGATCGACAGCGTCGACACGAAGGTCGGCACCGCGATTTCTCCCGAGCCGGTCAGGATCGCGTCCTCGAGCGGCGCGCCGAGCTCGAGATGATGCGTGATGTTCTCGATCGCGACGGTCGCGTCGTCGACGAGGATCCCGACCGCGAGCGCGAGCCCGCCGAGCGTCATGATGTTGATGGTCTGGCCGAGCGCGGACAGCGCGAGCAGCGACGTGAGCACCGCGAGCGGGATCGTGATCGCGATGATCAGGGTGGCGCGCCAACTGCCGAGGAACAGCAGGATCATCAGCGCGGTCAGGCACGCGGCGATCAGCGCCTCGCGCACGACGCCCTGGACCGCCGCCTTCACGAACACCGACTGATCGTCGAGCGGAGCAATGTGCAGCGCCTTCGGCAGCCCGGCCGCGATCTTCGGCAACATCGCCTTCACCTGGTCGATGATCGTCAGCGTCGATGCGCTGCCGGTCTTTTCGACCGTCAGCAGTGCCGCGCGCTTGCCGTCCGCCCGCACGATGTTGGTCTGCGGCGCGTAACCGTCGCGGACGTGCGCGACGTCGCGCACGTACACGACATTGCCGCCGATCGTCTTCACCGGCAGATCGTTCAGCGCGGCGACCGTCTGCGTGCTGCCGTTCATCTGCACGTTGTATTCGTGCGTGCCGATCTTCGCGGTGCCGCCAGGCAGGATCAGGTTCTGCGCGTTGATCGCGTTCACGACGTCGATCGGCGCGAGCCCCTTCGCCTGCAGCGCGCGCGTATCGAGGTCGACGACGATCTGGCGGATCTTGCCGCCGAACGGCAGCGGCACCGCCGCGCCCTGGACGGTCGCGAGCTGCGTGCGGATGAAGCTGTTGCCGAGGTCGTACAGCTGCTGCTCGGCGAGCGTGTCGCTCGACAGCCCGAGCTGCAGGATCGGCACCGTCGACGCGTTGTACGTGATGATGTTCGGCGGCAACGTGCCGGGCGGCAGGATGCGCAGGATCGACGCGGCATTGCTCGCGGCTTCCGCGATCGCGCGATTGATGTCGGCGCCCGGGTGGAAGAAGATCTTCACGACCGACACGCCGTTCAGCGACTGCGACTCGATGTGCTCGATGTCGTCGACGTCGGACGTGAGCGCGCGCTCATAGTTCGACGTGATCCGCTTGGCCATGTCCTCCGCGGAGAAGCCGTTGTACGACCAGACGATGCTGACGACCGGAATGTCGATGCTCGGGAAGATGTCGGTGGGCGTGCGCAGCAGCGCAAGCGGTCCCGCGATGAAGATCAGCAGCGCGAGTACGACGAACGTGTAAGGCCTGCGTAACGCCAGCCGGACGATCCACATGATGGTGCTCCTCGAAGCAGGGCTCGGATGCGCATTCGATGCGACGAGCGTGCAGTCTGCCGGCGCGGCGTTGACCCGATCCTGACCCGAAGATTACGAAGCCGTTATCTGCACGGGCGGGGCGGCATTAGACGTGGATTTCGAATTTGTCATCTGCCGGTCAGCGCCGCGCGCAGGTGCGTTACCGAGAATGCTCATGTCAGGCAGCCGCCGCCGCGGCCATGCTGCCGGCGGCGCATCGACGATGCGCGCGTGTCGAATCCGTCGGGAGCGTGTCGTGATGAAACCCGTATGCATTGCCGAGATCGCGGTTTCGCCCGCGTTCACGACCGTCGCGCCGGCCGTGGTGGCGCACGCGAGGCATCGCGCCGTCGGCGCGGCGAATGCCTCCGCCGTCATGTGCTCTTCAATGTCCGGCTTCCTTCACGGACAGGCGGTTGACCACCGACTTCGCCGGCGCGGCGGCCTGCGCCGCAGTTTGCGCGAGCTCGATCTGTGCCTGGTCGGGAACAGTGCCGTCGAGCGTGATCGTGTCCGCACGCGCGACGACGCGAATGTCCGACGTCGCGAGGCCGCGTGTCGACGTCAGCGCCTTGCGCACCTGCGTTTCAGTGTGCCAGTTTGCGCGGCGGAGCTGCTTCTTGCCGGGTGTCGATACGGCGGATGCCGAAGCGGGGGCCGCAGTTTGCGCGACTGCGGCGGTCGCCACTGTGAACAGCGGGATGAGTGCCAAGACGGCGAGCTTGATGGGGCGCATGTTTTCCTCTCGTTGAACGTGGCGCCGAGCCGCGCGTCGACGCCCGGCCCGTGCGTGTGTGGACATCCCCGCTCGCGACGCACCGGTGCGATCGCGGCGCGAGCGGGCCGCCGGCGCGGTCAGGCGCGAGACGGCGCCGGCGTCGCGTGGCGCATCGATATCGTCGTCGTTCGGGTAACCGGAGTATCGGCTCCGCGCTCCGGTCAGGATTGCCGGAACGCACGCCGGCTTGTCCACTGGCACGGTGTGGGCGCGCCGTACCCGCGCGGGGCGCGCACCGTCCGTTCCGGTCGTGCATATCGGAAAGCCAGCGTTCGCCGTTGCGGGTGGAATGCGCGCTTGCCGGGCGGCGGGACGGTTTCGACGTTCGTCGCCATCGCGCCACCCGATCGCATCGCCGGACTATACGAAGGTATGAAGGCGTTCGCCGGATCGATGCCCCGTTCGATCGGCGCCATGCCGGCGTGCGGCGGCGCCATGCGGGCGGCACGCCGCGCCATGCGGGCGAAACCGCCGGAAGGTGTCCGCATCGCGGCATTAAACCTTGATATGACGCGACCCATCGATTGCCGCTTTCGCGCATCCCTATGTACGGCTGGCCCGCGCGGTACCGATTCGCTACCGTTGAGTCGACGCGGCGCACCGCTGCCGATCATCGTCTTACGATCTTTTCCGGATAACCATCATGATGATTTCCTTGCCGAATCTCCCGGGTTCCGTCGACGGCGTCGACGCGTGCGGCCGGCTGCCGGCCGCGCACGATCCGATCAACGTCGAGCGCGCGTGGCGCGAACCCGGCGCCGCGCCGCAGGCCGACATGGCGCTCTCGCGGTGGACACGACAGGACGCGACGTCCGTCGCCGTGTCGCACGACGGTAGCGATCGATGGCACTGCATCGGCATCAGCCTCAAATGCACGTCGCTGACGTTCACGCACGCGGGGCGTGTGCTCGTCGACGGACGCGTGACCGCGGGCGCCGCGCAGGTCACCGCGCCGGGCGTGCACTGCCAGGCGGACTTCCACGGCGCGAGCGACGTGCTGCACCTGTTCGCGTCGCAGCGCGTGCTTGCCGAATGCTACGAAGACCTGTTCGGCCGGCCGCCGTCGGGCGATGTCGTCATCGACGACCCGCGCCTGATCCGCGACCCGGCCCTCGAGCGGCTCGGCCAGGCGCTCGCGGTGTCGCATACGCGTGACGGCGTGCTCGGCAAGGTGTTTGCCGACGGCGTCAGCCTCGCGATCGTGTCGCGCGTCATCGCCCGACACTTCTCGGTGCCGCAACGCGATGCGCGACGGACGGCCGAGCTGCCGTCGTGGCGGATGCGGCGCGTGGTCGAGTACGTGGAAGCGCATCTCGCCGATTCGATCGGCCTCGCCGACATGGCGAAAAGCGCCGGTCTCACGCGCATGCACTTTGCCGCGCAGTTCCGTCACGCGACGGGGCTGCGTCCGCACGAATACCTGATGCGCCGCCGGATCGAGCGCGCGCAGCAGCTGCTGCTGGAATCGCGCCACAACGTGCTCGACGTGGCGTTGAGCACCGGCTTTCGCTCGCAGGCGCACTTCACGACCGTGTTCAAGCGCTTCGTCGGTCAAACGCCTTGCTGCTGGAGGACGAGCGTCCATGAACAACGGTGAGCGGATCAGCGCGTTCCTCGCGATCAGCGAGCGGTTTCTGTGCGGCGCCGCGCGCGCGCATGACGATACGCCGCGGTGGCGGCAACCGACGCCGGCGCCGACGCGCGACACGATCGCGTCGTGCGTAGTCTGCACGGGCGGCAGCGCGGGGCACGCAGCGGGCTGGCACGCAACGATGCCGGTGTGCGACGCGCGGCAGGAAAGGGCGATGGGTTCATGCAACGGAGAGGAGCGATGATGGAACTTCGAACGAACGCGACGGACGTCGATCCGTGGACGCAGACCCTCGGCCTGCTCACGCAACTGTGTGCGCCGCGCGACGTGCGTGCGTCCGCACGGCCACGCGAAGCGCGTCGCACGCGCGCGGGCGCCGACGCGAGGAACAAGCCGCATGCGATATCCGAACGGCGAGCGGTCGCGATCAGTGTCGTCGAGCGCCATAGCGCGACGACCGTGTCGATCGCATGGCGCGATGCGACGCGGTGCTCGTATGGCGATCAGGTCTGGCAGACGGCGCGCGCGCGCGTCGGCGGCGTGTGCGCGGTGAGCGGGTGTCGGATCGAGCCAGGCGATCCGGTTTACCGGCCGCGGCCAACGCGTCCGGTACCGATCAATGCCGGCGCGATGATTCTTGCATCGATGCTGGAACAGATCGAGGAAACGGCGTGAGTATACGCGCGTGCAGTCCATCGTAAGGGCGCGCGCACCGGTGCGGTGCGCGCGTCGCTCGCATCGCGGCCGCGCATATCGCGCTAAGTCCAGCATTTCGCATCGTTGATCTCGTGCCGGTAACCGCGAACGCGGTCGGCATGATCGAGCCGCTTGGCGACGTGCGCTCGACGAGTCGCGGCGGGATGATCCGCGGCGTTCCGTGCGGGCAGACGCGCGGGCAAGCGCGCGGACGCGTGCGTGGCATGCGATTCCGCAGCGACGAATGTGCCGCCGATCGCGATGCGCTCGAGCGGCAATTCCGTATCCGAGCCGACTACTTCGATCGTATCGACGAACCGTGGCGACCGGGCCGCCCCGACGATGCAGGCGGCAAGTGCTACGGCGCTCGACAGGCACAGTGCTTTCAACGATCGGATGACGAGCGGGTTCATGAAGGCTCCTTATCGAACGACGGCAGGCGGCGCGAAAGACGCCGACCGGGCAACGTGCACTCGTGCGTGTCGGCGTAGGATCCGGTAGGCCGGTCGCAGCCCGCCGCGATGCGCGCGTGGCCGCTGGGCGGACACGCGCGCTCGCCCAGCGCGCCTTAGCACATTCCGCCGTTCGCGCGCACGATCTGGCCGTTGATCCAACCGCCCTGCGGGCTCGCGAGGAATGCGACGACTGCCGAGATGTCCTCCGGCTGTCCGAGCCGTTCCATCGGATTCATCTTCTCCATGCGCTCGATGAGTTCCGGGCTCTTGCCGGCGAGGAACAACTCGGTGGCCACCGGCCCCGGCGCGACCGCGTTGACGCTGATGCGACGGCCGCGCAGTTCCTGTGCGAGAACCTGCGTGAGCCCTTCGACCGCGCACTTCGTCGCGATGTACACCGCATAGGTCGGCAGACGCACGCCGGTCACGCTGGTCGTCAGGTTCATGATCCGGCCGCCGTCGCGCACGCGGCGCGCGGCTTCGCGGCACACGTTGAACGCGCCCTTGAAGTTGATGGCGACCGACCGGTCGAAGGTTGCGTCGTCGAATTCGGCGATCCGTGCCTGAAGCATGACGCCGGCGCTGTTGACCACGACGTCGACACCGCCAAACGCCTTTTCGGCCGCATCGAACATCGCGATGGTGGCCGCCGGATCGGCGACGTCGGCCTTGACGAGCAACGCGTCGCCGCCCGCCTGGCGGATGCGCGCGACAACTTCTTCCGCTGATGCCGCATTGCTCGCATAGTTGACGACGACCTTGAACCCGTCGTGCGCGAGGCGAACCGCGATATCGGCGCCGATGCCGCGCGACGAACCGGTGACGAGGGCGATCTTGCCGGACGATTGAGACATGTGAACTCCTTCGATGAGTGCCGGGCGGCCGCGGACGCGACGCGTCGCGCGGCCGAACCGGACGAGTGGATGATCGGGTACGGGTGCAACGGTGCGCGATACGCTCAATCCGGCGTCGGGACGCGCGGCGACAGAAGATCGGACAGGCCGACGCGATGCAGCATCTCCGCGCGCAGGCGGTCGAGCACCGCGAAGCCGACGTTCGCGCCGTCTTCGGTCGGATCGACGTGTACGCGGAACGGCCGCTTGCCGGCAGGCGCCGCGACGACGCTCACGATCGCATCGGCGACGAGGCTCGCGTGCGCGTCCGCCGGCACGATCGCGGCGAACGCTTCCTGCACTTCGCGGCCGAAGTCCGCATAGGGGCCGGCGTCATATTCGGCCGCACGCGCAGTGTCGGCCGGCGCACTCGCGTGCGCGAAATGGTTCGTGCCCTGCGTGAATGCACCGGGTACGACGATCGACGTTTCGATGCCCCAGCGCGACAGTTCGCGCGCGTACAGCACGGCGATCGCGTCCATCGCGGCTTTCGCGCCGAAATACGGCGCGAGATATGGCGGCGTACCGCCGGCGGCGCTGCTGCTCGATACCCAGATCAGCAGCCCCTCGTGCCGGCCGCGCAGGTGCGGCAGCACGGCGCGGTTCACGCGCTGGGTGCTGAGCACGTTGATGTCGTACAGCTGCGCGTACTGCTCCGGCGTGAACGCTTCGGCCGGCCCGAACGCCATGTGGCCGGCATTGTGGATCAGCACGTCGATGCGGCCGGCTTGCTCGATCACCTGCGCGACAGCGCGATCGATCGATGCGTCCGACTGTACGTCGAGTTCGAGCGGGCGCAGGTCGACGCGTGCGTCGTGTGCGAGCGTGCGCATCTGTTCGAGCACCGGCGCGTTGCGCCCGCCGATGTCGCGCATCGACGCGTAGACGGTGTGACCCGCGCGCGCGAGCGCCTCGGCGGTCAGCCTGCCGAAGCCGCTGGATGCGCCGGTGACGAGTATGACTTTGCTCATGATGGATGCCCTCCGTAGGCGGTGAACGTCGTGTTGCGGAATGCTATGCGTCGCGGCCGACTGCCCAACGCTGCTCGATGCGTCCGAGCTTCCAGATCGCTATCGAGACGGCCCAGGTCGCGACGAACAGGCCGACGATCGCGAAGCCGAGATCGTTCAGATCGAGCGCCGCGAGCCAAGTGCCGGCCACGCCGTGCGTGCCCAACGCGCGGTTGAGCAGGCCGAGCACCTCCACGGTGCCGATGACGAGCGCGACGCTAATCGAAAGACCGGTGACGACGAGGTTGTAGTAGATCTTGCGAACGGGCTGCGCGAGCGCCCAGCTGTACGCGACGTGCATGAACGAACCGTCGATCGTGTCGAACAGCAGCATGCCGGCCGCGAACAGCACGGGCAGGCAGAGGATCGCGTACCACGGCAGACCGGACGCGGCTCCGGAGCCGGTCAGCACCAGCAGCGCGATTTCCGTGGCCGTATCGAAGCCGAGCCCGAACAGCAGTCCAACGAAGTACATCTGGGGCGGCTTGCGCACGATGCGCATCAGCGGCGCGAGCACGCGCGCGACGAGACCACGCGAAGCAAGGTGTCGCTCGAGCTGCAATTCGTCGTAGCGGCCCGTGCGCATCGCGCGAAAGGCCGCATACAGGTCATGGAACGCCGCAACGTTCAGCGCCGCGATCGCATAGAGGAAGACACTCGACACGATCGCGCCCAGCACGCTGGTCACCCCGCGCAGCGTCGACCCTGCGTCGACGATGTGCGCAGACAGCGAGCGCATGCCGAGCGAGACGAGCACGGCGAGCCCGAATACGACGCTCGAGTGACCGAACGAAAACCAGAAGCCGACGCTCGCCGAGCGCTGGCCTTCGCCGAGCAGCTTGCGCGTGGTGTTGTCGATCGCGGCGATGTGGTCCGCATCGAACGCATGGCGCATGCCGAGCGAATACGCGGTGATGCCCGCGCCGATTCCGAACGCGCGGGAACCGACGCTCAGATGCTGCGGGACGATCAGCGCGATCAGCGTACCCCAGCCGACGACGTGCAACAGCACGATGAACGCGACGATCGCGATCGCGGCAGGACTGAACGACGTGACGCGATGTCGGCCGGCCCTGGCTGCGCCGGGTAGCGGGAGGTGTCGACGTGCATGCATGGCAGCCTCGAAAAAAGGTGAGACGGCGCACCCGGCGCGCGCGGACGCCGGGTACCGGAGACGCCGGACCGGCGTCAGGCCTTCGGAACGTACGGGAACGTGGGCGACGGCTTCGACGTGACCGACTCCTTGCCGATGCCGAGCCGGATCGGCGTGTTCGAAGCGATCGTGAACATCACGTCCGGCGCGTTGTCGGTAAGCGATCGCCCGTTCCACTCGACCATGCCGAACACGGCGGGCGTGCCGATCGTGTACGGCAGGATGTTCGGCAGGAATCGATGCGCGACGGCCGTTGCGTAGCCGATCGGATCTTCGGCGGTGCCGTTCGCGCGCACCGCGCCGGCCACCGATGCAATCACCGTTTCGCCGTACGTGGCGAAGTCGTCGGCGGGGCGGCCCGCATTCAGCCGGTCGCCGAGGTCCTCGTTGTATTGCGTGAAGAGCGGATGAATCATCGGCAGCCCGACGCGATTGATCGATCGCCAGCCGCCCGCGTCCGTCGCGAGCGTCGCCACCGCCCATACGCCGACCTTGCGGTTCGCGCTGGCATTCGTGACAAGCTCGGCGTCGGGCACTTCGAGCACGATCGAGTACACGGTATGGCCCGCGAACAGGTTGCGCGCATCGCCCGGCTGCCACGTGCCGAGGTCGAGCGGCGTACCGTCCTGGAACGCATGGCCGACCGCATGCAGCACGTCGGGTTCGATCCAGAACGGATCGCCTGCCTTGCCGGCCCATACGCGCGTACCGGACGGCGCAGTGACTACTTCGTCGGTGCTGCCGCGCACCACGAGTTCGCCGTCAGCATGCGGATCGGTGGCCGCCGCACCTGCGATGCGGCGCAGCTCGAAGCGCTGGCGCCCGTGCGCATCGCGCGCGTCGAAGCAGATCCGGTACGTGAGCTCTTCGAGCGCATCGCCATTCAGATCGAGCTTGAATTCGTAGAATCCTTCCGGGTGATAGCCGGGCGTCGGCACGTCGCCCGCGATCGAGTGGCAGACGTTGATCGCGAGTACCGTTCCCGTGTCCCCGCGAAAGCAGTAGAGGTCGGTGATGTCGAGGCGAATGTCCTGCCGCGCGAGCGGGGAGTCGAGATGATGTGACATGGTTCGATCCTGTCCGAAGTGGGGCTGCGGGTTGGGAGACGTGCCGTCTCGCGTATCGCGCGATACGCGCCGGCACGGTCTTCGACGCTTTTCAGCGGGACGTCGGCCGCTTCGATCGAAGATGCGTCGGACGACAGGCGGATTCTGGAAGGGAGCAGGGATGGGCGCTGTCGGCAAACGGCGGGCAATTGCGGAATCGCACGACGGCGACGTGGCGGCAGCCGCCGCCGGAAGCGGCGCTCAGCGTCGAACGGCGGATGTTTGCGCGTCGGTTGCGTGAACGACGGCAAGCGCGACCAGCGTGACGGCGGCCGATACGAACACGTATGCGCCGGCCGCGACGTGCGTGCCGGCCCATGCGTTCACGGACGCGACGACGAACGGCGCGGTGCCGCCGAACAGCGCAACGCCGGTCGCGTAGACCACGGACAGGGCGGCTGCCCGGCCGCGCGCGGGGAACATGTCGAGGATCGCGACGATGCTCGGCGCGCCGGCGAGTGCCGACAGCCCGGCGAACAGCGCGACCACGCCGAGCAGCGCGAGTGGATGCGCATGGACGGCCGCGAAGTGGAATGCCGGGAGGACGACGGCCATCGTCAGCGCGCGGGCCAGCACGATGGTGCGGATGCGGCCGATGCGATCGGCAAGACGGCCGCCCGCGATCGACAACGCGAACGTCACCGCGCCGACGGCCGCGGTCGTCACGAACGATGCATACGCGGACGGCGGCGGGCCGGCGACGCCGAACGTCGTCGTATAGGTGGCGACGTACGTTGGCACCGTGCCGCCGAAAATCAGTGCGATCGCAAACAGCCATCGGCCGCGATGCTGCAGGAGCAGCCCGCCGAACGCGGTCGTTGCGGTGCGCCGTTCCCACGTCTCGTCGATATGGCGGCGCAGGTAGATTTGCACGGGAATCAGCGCGGCCGCGAGCGCGAACGGCACGCGCCATCCCCAGTGCTCGATCTGCGCGACGCTCAGCGTCGCGTGCAGCGCGATCCCGCAGGCGCCGGCGGCGGCCAGAGCGAGCCCCTGTCCGGCCATCAGCCAGCCCGCGTACGTGCATTTGCGCTCGGGCGGGCACCGCTCGATCAGCAGCGCGCCGGACGCGCCCATCTCGCCGCCCACCGCAATGCCCTGCAGGATCCGGCACAGCAGCACGGCGATCGGCGCGGCGATGCCGAGCGTCGCGTAGCCCGGAATTACGGCGAGCCCGAACGAGCCGACCGTCACGAGCGCAGCGCTCAGCAGCAGCGCCGGCTTGCGTCCGGCGGCATCCGCATGGACGCCGATCGCAATCGCGCCAAGCGGCCGCGACAGGAATCCGGCGGCGAAAGTGCCGAGCGACAGGAGCGGGCCGTAGGCACCGACGACGTGAGGGAAGAACGTACGCGTGATGAACGCCGCATAAACGGCATACGAGAAATAGTCAAAGAATTCGAGCGCGTTCGCCGCGACGACCGTCGCGAGGATCCGGTGCTCGGATGCACGCCGCTGCGCAGCGGCGGTGCCCGCGCGCGCAGCGCCGGCGGGTGGTTTCGCGCGGTGCCGGCTCAATCGTCGGCCCGGCCGGGAGCCGGTCCGGCACCGTCGGGCGCGCCGCGGCGTTCGCTTTGCGCGGCCGCCGCGTGCGCAGACGAAGGCAGCGTGAAGCAGATCCGCGTGCCGTGCGGGCCAGTATCGCCGATCCAGATCGTGCCGCCGTGCGCTTCGACAATCGATTTCGAAATCGGGAGGCCCATTCCCATGCCGTCGCGCTTGGTGCTGGAAAACGGTTGAAAGATCGCTTCGTGCGGCGCGCCCGAGATCCCGCAGCCGTTGTCGACGACTTCGAACAGCGTGTGCGTGTCATCGTAGCGGCCCGCTCGCACGCGCAACAGCGGCTCGCGCGCATCGGCGGGTGCCGCGTCGATCGCGTGAATGCCATTGATGAGCAGGTTCGTCAGCACTTGCTGGAGTTGAATCCGGTCCGCATGCGCCGTCGCGCCGGCGGCGACTTCGGCGGCGAGCGTGATCGCATGCGCGCTTGCTTCCGACGCGACCAACTGCACCGCGGAGGCCACGACCTCTGCGCAGTCGAGTTCGACCGCCTCCACCGGCGCACCGGCCAGGAACCCGCGCAGCCGCCGGCAGATGTTCGCCATGTCGTCCGTCCACCGCGATGCGTGGCGAAAGGCGGTGGTGGCCTCGGCGACGTCCGGCTCGGTGCGGTCCAGCCACCGGACGGCCGCGTCGAGCGCCGTGCGGATCGCACCGAGCGGCTGGCCGATCTCGTGCGTGATCGACGCGACGAGCTGTCCCATCATCGACACCCGGGCCGTGCGCGCGAGTTGCGCACGCAGCGCGTCGAGCCGTTCGCCGTTCTCCTTGTACTCGGTGACGTCGAATGCGTAGAAATGAAGTCGGCGATATTTGTCGTCTTCGGCCGGCAGCGAGCAGCGCCAGACGATCGGCACTTTCCTGCCGGTCAACGTGGAGAGCGTACGTTCTCCCTGGCACGCCGAACGGCCTTCGAACATCGCGTGCAGGACCTGCGAATTGCTGATCCGGCTGGCTGGCAGCAGTTGTCCGGCCGCGGCGAAAAACGCGTCCTTCGATGTCGCCTCGAACAGCGACAGCGTCGCGTCGTTCGCATCGACGAACGCATGCAGCCGACGAACTTCGTCGATGACGTCGGGATGCGCGTCGAGGTAGGCCTCGAGATCCGTCACGCCGCGAGCCTTCAGCGTATCGATCCAGCATTTGATGCCGAACCAGTCTTCGATCAGGATCGGGATCGGCGCGCAGCGGAACAGCGCGTCGTCGCCTGCGCGCGTATCCCGATCGTGCATCGTGTCAGCCGCTGCGTGAGGTTCGTTCATTGTGGGATGCCACGTTGGCCGTGCGTCCGGGCGACGCCCCACGACACGGGGCACCATCTCGCCGAAAAATGCGCGCCGATTATACACAGACAAAATGGCCGGATTGCCGCTCGAAGCCGCACCGGTCGATCGCGACACGCCCGATGTCGCCGTCGTGCGGAACGGAAATGCAGCATGCGTCCGGAAATCCGGTCGGTCACGCGATGACGAGAATGGCGCGGATGCACGGCGGCGCGATCGGCAAAGGGCCAGCGCGCGCCGTGCGACACCGCCGCATGCCCGCAATGGCGGGCGACAGCGGCATTCTCGAAGGAGCATGAAAATGGCAAAGCTCGCACTGAAAGACGGCACTGAACTGTTTTACAAGGACTGGGGCACGGGCCAGCCCGTGGTGTTCTCGCACGGTTGGCCGTTGAATGCCGACGCGTGGGACGCGCAGATGATGTATCTCGCCGAGCGCGGCTTTCGCGCGATCGCGCACGACCGCCGCGGACACGGTCGCTCGAGCCAGCCGTGGAACGGGAACGATATGTCGCGTTACGCCGACGACCTGGCCGAACTGATCGAGTCGCTCGACCTGAAGGACGCGGTGCTCGTCGGTCACTCCACCGGCGGCGGCGAAGTGGCGCGTTACATCGGCCGGCACGGCACGCAGCGCGTCGCGAAGGTGGTGCTGATCGCCGCCGTGCCGCCGCTGATGTTGAAGACTGCCGCGAACCCCGGCGGGTTGCCGCTGTCGGTATTCGACGATATCCGCAGCGGGGTCGCCGGGAACCGCTCGCAGTTCTTCAAGGATCTTGCGGTGCCGTTCTACGGCTTCAATCGCGACGGTGCGAAGCCTTCGCAAGGCACGGTGGATGCATTCTGGTATGCCGGCATGCAGTGCTCCATCAAGAGCGCATACGACTGCATCAAGGCCTTCTCCGAAACGGACTTTACCGACGACCTGCGCCGCATCGACGTGCCGACGCTCGTCCTGCAGGGCGACGACGACCAGATCGTGCCGCTCGACGATTCGGGAAGGCTGTCGGCCGAGATCGTTCGCGACGCGCGACTGACGATCTATCCCGGCGCGCCGCACGGGCTGTGCACGACGCATGCCGATCGCGTGAACGCGGATCTACTCGCATTCATCCGCGCGTGAATCGCCGTCCCGCCTCGCGCGCGCAGGCTCGGCGCGCGGGCGGGCGGCGCGGTTCAGCTGCCGAAGTACGGATTGCAGAAGCTGGCCGGTGCGACGCAACTCCCGCCGTTCGCGACAGTGCGTGCGGCGCGGGTTCCGGCCGCGCTGCGACCCCAGTCGGGCGCGCCGCCGTATCCCTGCGCGAGCGCCTGCCGTGTGCCGTCCGCAGCGATTTTCGCTTCGGCGGCCTGGATGTCGGCCGGATAGTCGGCATTGGCGCCGCGCGACGGCAGATAGCCCGCCTGCTCGACGCGAGCCAGGTCCGCGCGTACCTGCGCGCGCGTGATTGGTGCGGCGGTTTGCGCGAAACCGGCGGCGGGGATCAGCGCGCATGCGCTCAGAATAAGTGAGACGGCGATGTTCTTCATGATGACGCTCCTTCGGATATCAGCGGGGACGGTGGCGATGCGTGCAAGCACACCGGTGACGACCGGTGCTGCGTGGAGCTCGGTCGATGCGGCGGCCCGGGGGTACGCCCGGCGTGCAGGATCGCCGCGACTGGAGTGGCGACGATGGCGTGCCGGCTGTCGATCGTTGATCGACGCCTGGAATATAGAGAGCGCGCGTCGCGCGTCGTTGAGCGAACGCACGCAAGACTGCGAATTCGCCGGATCGCGAGCGGCGCCCGCCCGTCGCGCCGCGGTGCGACGGCGGTTGCCGGTCCGGCCGTCGGCCCATGGCGGCCGGGAAGGGGCGGCGACTATACGTACATATGATTTCCGCGGACCGCCGACTTCTCTAATATGACTGTGGTTGGGGCGGCCGGTAGCGGGCTGCCCGTCGTACGATTTCGGCCGAGGGCCCGAGGTTTGCAGAAAAATCCGATCGTTTCGATTATCGACGATGACGAATCCGTTCGCGTCGCCACGTCGAGCCTGGTGCGTTCCCTTGGCTGGACGGCCCGCCTCTATGCGTCCGCGGAACAGTTTCTCGCAGCGGGCGGCCTCGCGGACGTCTGCTGTATCGTCTCGGACGTCCAGATGCCCGGCATTTCCGGTCTGGAAATGTATCGTCGTCTCGTCGACGGCGGCATCGCGCTGCCGGTCATTTTCATTTCCGCGTTTGCGTCGGATTCGGTCCGGCGGCAAGCAATCGACATGGGCGCCATCTGCGTACTCGGCAAACCGGTGGACTCGGCGGAAATGGCGCGTCATCTGGAATCGGTGAAGGCCGGCGGGACCGATGCGGCACGCTGATCCGCTTTTCCTTTTGTTCTCGCGGCGTGCCGCACGATGGCGATGATGCTCAACCAAAGCACGATCAAGCTCTGGCGCGAGGACTCGCGCGTGTTGTATACGCTGGCCGGCGCGCTGGCCGCTGCGGTCTTCGTCATCGACCTGACGCCGCTCGACATCGCGATCGCGGTGCTGTACGTGGCCGTCGTGCTGCTCGTCGCATCGGCCGGCTCGCGTCGCGCGACTTCAATGACCGCCTGCACGTGCATCTCGCTCACGTTGCTCGCGCTCGCGCTATCGCACGACGAACGCTATTCTGCCGGCGCGCTCGCGCGCTGCGGGGTGAGCCTGCTCGCGATCGTCACCACGGCATTCCTCGCGTTGCGCAATCTGTCGAACACCGCGACACTGCGCGAGCGGCTGCAACTGCTCGACCTGACCCACGACGCGATCGTCGTCTATGACCTGCAGGACAGGATCGCATTCTGGAATCAAGGCGCAGAGGCGCTGTACGGATGGACGGCGCAGCAGGCGATCGGTCAGCCGGTTCACGAGCTGACGCAGACGCGAGCATCGGTGCCGCTCGAGGACATTCACCGCATTGTGCTGACGTCCGGGCAGTGGCAGGGCGAACTGCAGCGCGTGCGCCGCGACGGCGAGACGGTGATGATTTCCAGCCGGCTCGCGTTGTGGCGCGATGCCGGCGGCAAGCCGGTCGCGATCCTCGCGACCAACAACGACATTACCGACCGCAAGCGCATGGAAGGCGAGCTGCTGCGTCAACAGAGCGAACTGCGCGCGATGATCGACGCGATACCGGGAATGGTGTGGAACTCGGGCAGCGACGGCAAGATCGGTTACGTGAACCGGCGCTGGGCCGAGTTCGGTGTGTCGGTGGCCGAGAACGGCGAAGACATCTGGCGCGCCGTCGTCCATCCCGACGACTTCGATACGATGCACGTCGCGTGGCGGCATGCGGTTGCGACAGGGGCGCCGTTCGAGAGCGTCGCGCGTATCCGGCGTCGGGACGGCGTCTACCGATGGGTGCACATCGGCGCCGAGCCGCTTCGGGATGACGGTGGGCGCGTCGTGCGCTGGTACGGCGTGAATACCGATATCGAGGCGCGCAAGCAGGCCGAGCATGCGTTGAGCCGCAGCGAGGCGCTGCTGTCGGACGCGCAGCGCCTCAGCCATACCGGAAGCATCGCGATGCGGGTGCCGGAGGGCGCGATGTGGTGGTCCGACGAAACCTACCGGATCTTCGAGCTGACGCGCGATACGACGCCGAGCATCGAATGGATTACCGGCCGCACCCACCCGGACGACGTGTTGCGAGTGACCAACGCGTGGCGCCGGCTGATGGCCGGCGAACCGTATCTCGATATCCAGTTCCGGCTGATGATGCCCGATTCCCGCGTCAAGCACGTTCATTACGTCGCGCATCTAATGCCGCACCCGGCCGATGCCGAATACGTCGGCGCGTTGATGGACGTGACCGAACGTGTTGTCGCGCAGGACGCGCTTGACCGATCCACCGCCGAGCTCGCGCACGCGACGCGGGTCACGATGCTGGGCGAGCTGGCCGCGTCGATCGCGCATGAAGTTACGCAGCCACTCGCCGCGATCGTGACGGCAGGCGACGCGGCGCTGCGCTGGATCGACCGCCCTGAGCCCGACCTGCGCGAGGTGCAGCAATCGGTCGGACAGATGATCCGCGACGCCAAGCGGGCGTCGGACGTGATCCGGCAGATTCGCGCGATGGCGCGTAAGCGCGCGCCCGAGCAGACGTCGCTCGATCTGAACGTCGTTGTGCGAGAATCGCTCGAACTCGTGCGCCGCGAGCTTGACAGCCAGCGGGTCGACGTCGAAGCCGACTATTCGGCAACACCGCAGCGCGTGCGCGGCGACCGCGTGCAACTGCAGCAGGTCGTCATCAATCTAGTGATGAATGCAGTGCAGGCGATGTCGGCCGTCGCGCCCGGCGCGCGCCGTTTGCGGATTCGCACGCACACGTGCGACGACGGGCAGGCTCAGGTCGTCGTGGAGGACAGTGGCACCGGGATCCGGCATGCCGATTTCGACCGTCTGTTCAGCGCGTTCTTCACGACCAGGGGGGATGGCATGGGAATGGGGCTGTCGATCTGCCGATCGATCGTGGAAGCGCACGGCGGGCGCATCTGGGCCGACCTGCGCGAGTGTCCGGGTGCGGTCATGCAGTTCGTGTTGCCAATCGATGAGGAAATGTGTAATGAGCACTGACGCGCAAGATTCGCCCGAGCAGTCGATCGTCTACGTCGTCGACGACGATGAATCGATGCGCACGGCCATCGATATGCTGCTTCGGTCGGTGGGAATGCGCGTTCAGTTGTTTGCGTCCGCGCACGAATTTCTTGCGTTCGACAAACCCGACGTGCCGAGCTGCCTGATCCTCGATGTGCGCCTGAAAGGTCAGAGCGGTCTCGCGGTTCAGGAGCAGATCGCAGCCGCCGACCTGCGGCTGCCGATCATCTTCATGACCGCGTACGGCGACATAGCGATGTCGGTGAAGGCAATGAAGGCCGGCGCAATGGATTTCCTCGCGAAACCGTTCCGCGAACAGGACATGCTGGATGCCGTCTCCGCCGCGCTGGCACGCGACGAGCGATGCAAGAGCGCGCAGCGCGCGCTGGCCGATCTGCGTTCCCGATATGCAACGTTGTCGGCACGCGAGCGCGAAGTGATGGCATTCGTCGCGAGCGGACTGATGAACAAGCAGATTGCGGCCGAAATGAACCTCAGCGAAATCACCGTGAAGATCCATCGTGGGCAGGCGATGAAGAAGATGGACGCGCGCTCGCTGGCCGACTTCGTCAAAAAGGCCGAAGCGCTGGGCATCGCTGAATCCGACGACGCCACGCCGGGGACTCGCCGGACCTGAATCCGGGCGTCGCATCGCGACCGCCCCAAGCGGCCAGCAAAGGCGCGTCGCCGTTCGAATCGGCAACCGCGCTCGGGTCGCGAAAAATTCCCCCGATGCAACTGGGCATGATGGCTCCGCCTGCGAGAACGTTCGCTCGCGGCGTGCAGGTCGCGCACTGCGTATGGCGCAGCGAAAAGGCGCGACGCGTTATCCCATCACATCTGGAAATGCTAAGGAAATCAAATGAACATGCCACTCAGGAAGATGCTCATTGTCGCGGCCATCGCCGCGTGTGCGACGCTCGGCGTCGCGACGCCGTCCTACGCCGCGTCACCGGCGGATCCTGCGACGGACGAGCACATCGATCCGCAGATTCGATCGTTTCTCGTCGCGCTCAACAAGGACAGCAGCCCGTTCTGGGAACTACCGCAGCCGAAGCCGCAGGAGATCCTGACGCATCTTCAAAACCAGACGCCGGTCGACATGTCTGGCATTACGACCACCGAGCGGACGATTACCCAGGACGGGCGCACGGTGAAGCTCTACATCGTGAAGCCGACTCACGTCGAAGGTAAGCCGGGCGTGCTACTGTTCATCCACGGGGGCGTGTGGATCGTCGGCAACTTCGCGAATCACCAGCGCCTCGTGCGCGACCTCGTGGTCGGCTCGGGGCAGGTCGCCGTGTTCGTCGAATATACGCCGCTGCCGCAGGCGAAATTCCCGACGCAGCTCGAGGAATCATATGCGGCGCTGAAGTGGGCCGCCGCCAACGCAAGCCAGTTCGGCGCCGACGGCTCCCGGATTGCGGTGGCAGGCAATTCGGTCGGCGGAAACATGGCTGCGGCGCTGACGTTGATGGCCAAGGATCGCAACGGTCCGAAGATCAGCTACCAGGCACTGCTGATTCCGGCGACTGACGCCAGCGTCGATACCGATTCGTATCGCATGTATGCGAAGGGGCGATTCCTTGCCCGTGACTTCATGAAGTATGGCTGGGATCTGTACGCGCCCGATGCGAAGACGCGCGAGAACCCGTACGTGTCACCGCTGCGTGCAAGCAACGATGAACTGAAGGGGCTTCCGCCCGCGCTCGTGGTGACCGCGGAGAACGATCCGCTGCGGGACGAGGGTGAGGCGTATGCACGCAAGTTGAAAGACGCAGGCGTGAGCGTCGCGGCCGTCCGCTACAACGGCACGATTCACGACTTCGTCCTTCTAAACGCGCTGCGTCAAGTGCCGTCGACCGAGGCGGCGCTCGAGCAGATCAGTAGCGGCATTCGCGAGCACATTGGGCAGTAACCTTGCAACAACGGCCGCGAGCGTGGCCGGCTGCGGCGTTGGCCGGCCCCGCTGTGCGCTTTACGTCAGGTTGTACGATGCGGCGCCGGTGCCGGCGAGCTTGCCGCCATCGGCGATCAGATATTCCGGACGGATCGGCCTGCCTTCGAGAAAGCATTGCAGGATTTCGAGCGTGCCGGCGGCATAGCGCGCTTGCGCGGACAACGACGTGCCCGAAATGTGAGGCGTCATCGCCGCGTTCGGCATCCGGCGCCAGGGATGATCGGCCGCGGCCGGCTGTGGAAACCACACGTCGCCGCCATAGCCGGCGAGGCGTCCGGATTCGAGCGCGCGCACGACCGCGCCCGTGTCGCACAGCTTGCCGCGCGCCGTGTTGATCAGGTATGCGCCTGGCTTGACGTGACGGAACATCTCGTCATCGAACATATGTTCGGTCGACGGATACAGCGGGCATTGCAGATTGATCACGTCGCAGACCTGCACTAGCGATTGCGGGGTGGGATGGTAGACGAGACCGAGTTCGTGTTCGAGATCGGACGAGAGACGATGGCGGCTCGAGTAGTGCAGATGCACGTCGAACGGTTTCAGTCGGCGCAGGACGGCGAGACCGATGCGTCCCGCACCGATCGTCCCGAAGTGCATCCCTTCGAGGTCGTAGCTGCGGCTTACGCAATCGGCGATGTTCCAGCCGCCGTTCACCGCGAAGCGGTGAGCCGGAAGAAAGTTGCGGACGAGGGCGAGCACGGTCATGACGACGTGCTCGGCCACGCTGATGCTGTTCGAGAAAGTTTCCTCCGCAACGACGATACCGCGCTCCGTCGCCGCCTGAAGATCCACATGGTCCGATCCGATGCCCGCGGTCAGTGCGAGCTTCAGATTTTTCGCTTTCGCAATCCGCTCGCGCGTCAGGTACGCGGGCCAGAACGGCTGCGAAATGACCACGTCCGCGTCGAGCAAGTGCTGCTCGAATACGGAGTCCGGCCCGTCCTTGTCGCTCGTCACGATCAACTCGTGGCCATGCGCTTCCAGATACGGCCGCAGGCCGAGTTCACCCGACACGCATCCGACCAGCTCGCCCGGCGTAAACCCGGGGCTACCTTGCGGGGATGGCACGCGTTGCCCGCCCGGATACGCGGTGATGACCGGTATGTCGTCTCGCACGGAATACGGCGGATAGCCGGTCGTCGGGTCGGGATACAACACACAAAGCACCTTCGCCATTCTTCTTCTCCTGGTTTTACGAATTCAATCGTCTGCGGAACGCGTTCTCGTCGCAGATTAGGAGAGGTGTTGAGGGCGTCGTTCTATCGGTGCACGGATCTTTGCCAAATCGCATGGGCCTGCATCGCAGTGCGCTCACGCGCGACGTTGCCGCCGTTGCACGGCGGTTGCCTGTAGAGCACTGTCAGACTCGCGCTGACGGAAGCGTGACGTGAAATGTCGTACCAGATGGTTCACGACAGCTCGCATGCAACTGGCCGCCGTGCGCGAGAACCACCGAATGAGCGATCGACAGGCCGATGCCCATCCCCGTATCCTTCGTCGTGAAGAAGGGCTCGAAGAGCCGTTCCATGTGGGCGTCCGATACGCCGGGCCCCGAATCCGTCACGCGAATTTCGACGCTGCGGCCTTCGATATTCGACGTCGAAATGACGAGGCTTCGGCGGCCCTCGTTGACTGCGTGCATCGCCTCGATCGCGTTGACGATCAGGTTGAGGATCACCTGCTGGAGCTGGACGCGATCGCCGACAACGAGCGGTGACGGTGATGCGAAGGTCGTGTCGATGCAGATGCCGTTCTTTTCCGCGTCGCGCCGCGTGACGAACAGGATGTCAAGAATCGCTGCGTTGACGTCTACCACCTCTTCGCGAACGGGCGATTTGCGGACGAAGTTGCGGATGCGGTCGATGACGTCGCCGGCGCGCAACGCGTCGCGGACGATCAGGTCCAGCGCCTTCGACGCCCGTTCAATGTTGGCTGGCCGGGCAGCCAGCCAACGCGCCGCGGCATCGGCATTCGCCGCCATCGCGGCAATCGGCTGCTTGACCTCGTGGCTGATCGTCGCGGTCAGCTGCCCGACGGCCGACACGCGGTTCGCATGCGCGAGTTCCTTCTGCATCTCGCGGAAGCGACTCTCGCTTTCGCGCGCACGTGCGTCGGCACGCTTGCTCTCGCTCAAGTCCAACACGAACGCGACGCCGTGCTGACCGGTCGACGAAAACATCGCCGCGCCGACCAGGACGGGTGCGCGACTACCGTCCTTGCGAAAATACTCCTTTTCGATCGGCGCAAGCACGCCGGTCGCCCGGAGTGCCGGCTCGTGGATCTGGAAATCCGCCTCGATCCATTCCGGCGGCGTCAGCGATCGCCAATTCAGCTGCCCGTGCTCCAGGTCCTCGCGGCTGTAGCCGATCAGGTCGAGGAGCGCGGAATTCGCTTCGACGATCGTTCCGTCGAGCGCATAAATGAAGATGCCGACGATGTTCGCATCGACAAGCCGGCGAATCCGCGCTTCGCGCTCGGACAGCTCGCGATACAGCCGTGCGTTCTGCAGCGTGATCGCCACCTGCGACGCGAGCACGCCGAGCGCCGCGAGGCGCGTCGGTGCGAATACGCCGGTGGTGAGTCTGCTCTCGAGGTACAGCACACCGGTCAGTTCATCTCCGCGCACGAGCGGCATGCACAGCATCGATCGCACGCGCTCCGCGAGCGTATAGGGATCGGACGCGCAGACCGGCTCTTTCGACGCATCGGGGCTGGATATGGTCTCGCGGGTTCGCAGCACATAGTTGATCGTCGCAATCGGCAGGCGACGCGCATCGAGCGGCGAGCTTTCCTGCACGACGATCACCTCGTCGCCGTGAACCGTGGCGTCAGCGCGGATGCTTGCGTCGCCGTCGCCGGAGGCGAGGATCAGCAATCCGTGATCGGCGCCCGAGTGCGTGAGCGCGGCCTTCATGAACGTGTCGATCACCTTCTCCGGATCGATCTCCGACGAAACGCGCTGCGATACATCGATCAACATCGCGTAGTCGACTTCGCCGGCCGTTGACCGGATCGTTTCGCGGCGATCGCGGCTGCCTGTCTCGGCGCCAAGATGCGGACACGTCTCGTCGAGCTGGCGGACTTTCGCGTCCGCACCCCAGCGGATGTACCCGTTGCGGGCATTGCGCAAATACGCGTCGGCTATGATGTCGAAGCCTCGCGCGCGATAAAAGCGGGCAGCAAGTTCGCTCGCGATTGCTTCCTGGTGCGGAAATTCGCCCGCGCGGGCCGACTGGATTGCGTGCTCGTACAGATGTTCCGCATCGAGCATGCGCGATTCGACGCGCGCACGCTCGGCACCGACCAGCGCCGCGCGGGTCTCGAAGTTCTCAGGGAACTGGCCGGCCAGCACGTCGATACGCGTCTGATGCGTGACGAAGCGCGCGAGCAGGCCTGCGCGTTCGTCGGCCGCGGCCTGGTCGATCGCGGCGGCCAGCGTGAGTGCCCCATACAAATGGAACTCCGCCTCCTCCAGGAACATCGACGACGTCCATATCAGCGACTCCGCACGCCGCAGCGATTCGAGCGCCGTTCCGTTATCGCCAAACAGATAGCTCGCCTGCATCTTGCGTATCCAGTACCAGCACTCGGCGATCGCGAGGCCCGGATTGGCGGCGAGATGCGATTCGAACGTGTGCTCGTCGAACTGTGCATCATCCAACGATCCGGGCCGTCGCGTTTGTCCACGCAATGTGCGGACCAGAGCGAGCTGCGTCGACAGGATGTCGACGACGAGGCCATGTCGCGCGTTGCGTGCGAACGCCAGTCCACGTTCGGCCTCGTCGCCGACGGCCGGCAGCGGATCGCCGGCAAACAGGAAATTCGTGTTCAGGCACGTGAGTGAATACGACGCGTACAGCAGGTCGCCGGCCTTGTTCGCTGCGGCGAACACACGCCTCAGCGCATCCTCGGACAGCCGGACGTGCATCATCCAGCGCAACGTGAAGATGACGAACACCATGCAGGTGCTCGCATGGAACCGATGCTGTGCATTGAGTTCGGCAATCCGGTAGCCGGCCTTGCCGAACCGGATGCCGAGCTCGAAATCGCCAAAACGCGGTCCGGCGATCCGGCTCAACGTGCCGTACGCAACGCACGATGCTTCGCAGTTTCCGCTGATGAGGCTGATGTTGATGGCCTTGCATGTGATCAGCGAATTCAAATTGAAATCGGTAAAGCACGCAGCGGACAGCAGGCGCGTCAATACTTCGAGCGTAGTCAGCCCGACTGGATCGCGCATCGACGGCAATTCGACGATGTCGTCGACCGTCAGACCGGCCGCGCGGCGCCGAAGCGCCGAGTATTCGTCGCTAACCTCCAGATCGGATGGGTGCGCCGAAGCGTCGATGCCCACGCCAGACAGGAATGCCAGCGCGACCGCGATCGCGTCGCCGCTTCGATCGAGCGCCGTATAGACGTCCATCGCCCGGACGGCGACGCGGCCGCGATCGATTACATTCAGCGTATCGACGCGCAACGCCGCAAGTCGGCGCTCGGCCGCCGCGAGTTCGCCTGTCAGGAACTCGCATTCGGCAAGCTCCAGCTCGTACTCGAAGCGAACGCCGGGCCAGCGCGTGTCCGGCACGCGCGTCAGCAGCTCCACTCCGGCGTGCAAGTAGCGTAGTGCGGCACCGTACGCTGCGGACGCTTTCGAGCGAATGCCGGCGCGCAGGTTGAGCGTCGCCGCTACGTATCGCTCGTCCGCCGACATCGCGTGACTGCCGGCCCGCTCGAATTGCCCGACGATTTCGAACAGCAGCCCGTCGTCGTGGGCGTCGGGCAGATGCGGTAGCAGGCGCCGACCGATGTCCCGGTGCGTTTCGGCCCGTACCGCCTTGGGAATCAGCGAATAGGCGGCTTCCTGGATCCGGTCATGCGCAAACCGGTACGTATCGCCGACGCGTTCGAGGAGTTGCTGTCGAATCGCTATCCGAAGCTCCGCATGCAGCGCGTCTTCAGTCGAGTGCCGGGCGATCGCGATGCTGCGGGCAGAAGCGCTATTTCCTAGGCATGCCAACGCACGGAGCGCGTCTTGGCACGCATCCGGCAGGCGTTCGAGCCGCGCGGACAGCAGTTCTGCAACGTTGTCCGTATACCGCGCGCTCCTGACGGCCTGCGTGTTCCATGACCACCGTCCTGCCGATCGATCCATCAGCAGTACGTTCTCTTCGGCAAGCGCCTGCAGAAACTGGACGACGAAGAACGGATTGCCTGCGGTCTTGGTGTGGACGATTCGCGCAAGTTGCTCAACGCGCTGGTCGTCGGATCGCAGGATGTCGCCGACGAGGGCAGTCGCTTGCGGGACCGTCAGCGCGGTCAGCCGGATTTCGTCGACGGCGACGCCGGCCGACTTGAGCCGCGCGAGCTGTTGCGGCAACGGGTGAGCGACGTCGACCTCGTTGTCGCGGTACGCGCCGATCAGCAGGATGTGGCGTATCCCGGACCGGCTGCCGATGCTTTCGAGCAGATCGAGCGTGGCCGCGTCGGCCCACTGGAGATCGTCGACGAACAGCACGAGCGGCGGCTTAAGCCGCGTGAACACCTGGATGAAGCGGTGCAGCACGAGCCGAAAGCGCGCCTGCGCCTGCTGCAGCGGCAACTCCGGCACGCCAGGCTGTTCGCCGAGCAGCAACTCGAGGTCGGGCACGAAGTCGGTGATCAGCTTGCCGTTGGGTCCGATTGCGTCGACGATCGCGTCGCGCCAGCGGCGCAACGCATCCTCGCGTTGCGTGAACAGGGACTTCACCATGCTCTTCAGCGCAAGCACGATGGCCGCATAAGGCGTGTCGCGGTTGTGCTGGTCGCACTTTCCGACAGCAAACGTGCCTTGCGACGGCCCGACCGCTGCTTGCAGCGCGCGTACCAGTGACGACTTGCCGACACCCGCGTACCCGGAAACCAACGCGAATTCGATGCGCCCGCCGTGGACGATCCGTCCGAACACGCGCATCAGCCGCGCGAGGTCGTGCTCGCGGCCGTACAGCCTGACCGGACCGGGCAGTCGGTCCGGCAGGTCCACGTCGCCGAGATCGAACGAATCGATCGTCGCATCGGTGGACCACTGCGCAACGCAGCGGCGAAGGTCGCGCTCGAGCCCAGCCGCGCTTTGATAGCGGGCTCCGGGCTCCTTCTCGAGCAGCTTCATCACGATCGCGGACAGCTGGGCGTTGACCCGTTCGACCCGCAGATGCGGTGGAACGGGTTTCCGGGCCGTATGGCTGTGCATCCATTCCGTTGCGCTCGCCGCCGAGAAGGGCAGCGTCCCGGTCAGCATTCGGTAGAACACCACACCTATGCTGTACAGATCGGTGCGGGCGTCGATCGGGCAATTCAGTCGTCCGGTCTGCTCAGGAGCCATATAGGCCATCGTCCCCGCAATGATGTCCGGCGGACTTGTACGCTCACGATCTCGCGGTGCGTCGGACGCGATTCCGAAACCGGTAATCCTCACGAGGCCGGCCGCGTCATCGACAAACAGATGTTCCGGTTTCAGATCGCAATGCACGATATCTCGGGCGTGCATGCGGTGGACAGCGGCGGTTATCGCGGTCGCGAGCGTCAAGAAACGCCCGGTCGACAGCCTTTCGGTCAGGAGGGGTTCGAGCGGAATTCCGCCAGGGTCTTCCAGAACGAGCGCGATGCTGTTGCCGTGTCTTTGCAGATCGATTGGCCGCATAGCCCATGAGGCGTCGAGCCTGTCGCGCATCCGGTATTCGTTCAGCAAGCGCTCGAACGCAGCAGGATTCGATGCGCCGCCTTTCGGCTGCGCGACCAGGACTGGAATGCGCTTGCCATTCGGGTCCGTCAGCAAAGCGCGACCATGGATGAGGTCTTCGTCTTCGCATACGACGGAAAGGGGCAGGGTGGCGGCAAGTTGCGCCATCACGGACGCATGCGGCAGATTATGCATGGGCTGCGCTGCGGCCGGCACGATGTTCGCGTGCGCGGAGGGAACAGGGATTCGACGATTCGTTTCCAACTATGTGCTTCGCGATGACTCCTGTCGCGTTGTGGTTGCCGACCGTACTCGATCGTGGCCGCGTGTCATGCATGCTCGACCAGCCGGCTTTCGCGATCGACCAGGCCCAGCGCTTGCGCCTTCAGTACAAAATCCGCGAGCGACTGCGATTTCATTTTCTTCATCGCTTGGCCGCGGTGCAGTTTCACCGTGATTTCGCTCAGATTCAAATCCGTTGCGATCTGCTTGTTCAGCAGCCCGTTCGCCACCATAGCCATGATCGTGCGCTCGCGCGGCGTCAACGATTCGTAGCACGTACGCAATATCGCGGTCGAACGATCGACCGCACGTCGCCTGCGGTCGCTTTCCAGCGCGCACGTAACCGCGTCGATCATGTCCTGACCGCGGAACGGCTTCGGCAGGAAGTCAACCGCGCCGGCCTTCATCGCCTGAACCGACATCGGGATGTCGCCGTGAGCGGTCATCAGGATGACCGGGATACGCAGTTCGCGCGTGATCTGCTCTTGTACGGCAAGCCCGCTTTGCCCCTTGAGCCGTACGTCCAGAACGACACAGCTCGGTACGTCGGGCAAGTCAAGCGCCAGGAATGCCTGTGCGTTATCGAACGACTTGACACGCAGTTCGACGGAGTCGAGCAACGTTTCGACCGCTTCGCGAATAGCGCTGTCGTCGTCGATCACGAAGACGACAGGATCGGCCGTGTCGCTGGTCATACTGGTCATATCGCCCTCTGCCCGTGAAATTCGAAGTAGAAGCGTATTCGCCCGATGTTTCTGTTTAACGATTCGGGACGGATGCTCGTGCATTTTATGTCCAAAACGGTAGTCGAGCGATCGTGTCAAAAACTTGCTGAGCGACCTTTGCGCCGTACCGGGCAGCAATTGCCCGTTCCGACCGCGGCGTGCCGCTTCATTCATATAATGTCGACCGTGAACCGTCGCTCATTGACTTATCCTACCGATTTCAGGAGCCTTACCGATGTCGTTGCGCACAGATCCAGACTTCTTCGTTCTTCTTGCCGACTCCTACCATCGGTTTCTGAACCGGCCGCTCGTTCCCGACGGAATGAGCGCATCCGACGGCGCAGCGTGGCTGTACCGTGCGGCGCCGTTCGGCATTCTCGCGCACGATGCGTCGGCCGATCCGGTCTTTGTATACGGCAACAAGCGCGCGCAGGCGATTTTCGAATACGACTGGGATGAACTGACGGCCTTGCCTTCGCGGCTTTCGGCGGAGCCGATGGAGCGCCGCGAACGCCAGTTGTTTCTCGACAAGGTGACGCAGGACGGCTTCGTGTCTGAATACCGCGGCGTGCGTATAACGAAGACCGGCAAGCGTTTCTGGATCGAGAGCGCGATCGTGTGGCAACTCACGGACGCGGCCGGGAACGTGCGCGGCCAGGCTGCGATGATTCCGCAGATACAGCCGGTCGATGCGTCCGCATGAACACAGCCATCGACCGATATACGGATTTCGTTGAGCGCCTGCGTCGTATTCGACGAACCAGGTCGGCCCGCACGCGACGTGCGGCAGCGATCAGATGACAAGACCGTAATCGAAGTCTCACCTTCCGGAAAGCGCGCGAATCGCAGAATGGACACAACTCTTCATCGCATCGATGCGGAGCGGATGTCCGGCTGGTCAGCGGACGCGAAAACGCCATCTTGAGAGGTGAACATCATGAACAACCTGATTCGTGCAGTACTGCTTTCCTGTGCGCTGAGCGCACCGATCGCCGCATTCGCGCAAACCGCCGTCGGCACGATCACGCGCGCCGACGTGCGCGCCGATCTCGTCCGCGTCGAAAAGGCCGGTTATCGGCCCGTCGGCACCGATCCCTACTATCCCGACGACATCCAGGCAGCCGAGGCGAAGATCGCCGCGCAGCAATCGCGGTCGGTCGCGGCACAGCCGACCGTCGCCGCGAAGACCACTACGGTGTCGCTCGCGTCGCTCGATGCCCAGCAGTTGTACGAGCATCACTGAACGCGATTTTCAACTGCCTTCCGCGGCACGACGCCGGGTCGTTCAATGACAGGCGCCACGGCACGGCGCCGGCCCGACGCTGACAAAGTTCATGTCCACACGACCCGAGGTGGCGGCCGCGGATTTCGAATTTCTCATCTGCCGGTCAGCGCCATGTGCCCCCCCCGTTCGCGGGAATGAACGTGTCAGGTAGTGAATCGCTGTAACGGTCGCGCCGGCGGCGCATCGACGATGCGCCCTCATCGAATCTTTCCCGGGAGTTTCATCATGGATCGCACACTGATCGTAGCCGCATTGCTGGCCCTTTTCATCGGCAAGCCGGTCGCCGCTTTCGCACGCGGACAGCCGCAACTGCCCGATGACTACGGCGAGCGCGCGAGTGTGCTTGCAGCGCTGAATCCGTGGCTCAATTCGGCGCGCGGTCCGTCTTGCTCGGCGGCAGACATGCGGACGATCAACATTCACGGAGCGCCCATTGAGCGCGCAACTGCAGCGAATCCGCACGCAGACAACAGTACGCCTGGCGCCGGCTGATCGGTATCCCAACGCCCGAAGAGAGTCCGTACCGTGCCGCGCCGCTTGCCTTCTTGTTGATCTTTGGGCGTCTTGCCACAGCGCTTGTCCATGCACGGCCCTGCCGCGATGGTGTGTTCGAGAGATGGCGGGAGGCGAACGAACGCAATAATGAGTTGCGCTCGCGTTGTGTGTATCGCGGTGCGTGGCGTACGTGTCTGCGAACTCGGTAATGCGTCCCGTCCGCCATCATCGCTAGGCGCAGAGCGCAGCCAACCTGCCGATTGTGATGACAGCTTGCTCGATTCCAGCCGACCACGGGCTGCTGTAGTTCAGCCAGATGAAGTTCCGGTAGCTGTCCGAAGCCGAGAACGTGTGCCCAGGCCCGATAGAGATACGGTGCTCCAGCGCAAGCTGATGGAGGCGCACCACGTCGACTTGCGCCGGTAATTCCACCCAAAGTGTATAGCCTCCCGAGGGGCTCGAAATTCGCGTGCCTTCCGGAAAGAACCTCGACACGAACGTACGCATCAGATTCGCCTGTTGCGCGTAGGCCCTGCGCAAGCGTCGTAGGTGATGCTTGTAACCGTCTCGCTCAAGAAACTCCGCGATCGCGAGTTGCGGCAGAGACGGCGTCCCGAGCGTGTTCAAGAATTTCAGGTTCTCTACCTGATCGCGGTATCGGCCCGGCAGCGCCCAGCCAATCCTGTACGCAGCCGTCAGGCTCTTCGAGAACGACGAGCAATGGAGAACCAGCCCATTTCTGTCGTACGACTTCAGCGTGCTGGGATGCGTATTTCCAAAATGCAGTTCGTTATACGCACCGTTTTCTATGATCGGAATTCCTGTCTTCTCGGCGAATCCGACGAGCTCACGCTTTCGGTCGTCTGGCATTTGGAAGCCGAGTGGATTCTGAAAGTTCGGCATCACCATGCAGGCGGCGATCGGCTGTGATCTTGCAGTCTCCGCCAGCGCTGCAATGTCGATTCCGTACTCAGGATGAGTCGGCACTTCGATCGCTTTCATGCCCATCCGCTCGATAGCATGCAGCATCGAATAGAAAGTTGGTGATTCCACCGCGATGACATCACCGGGTTTTGCCACTGCCTGCAAGCACAAGTTGATTGCCTCCGTTGCACCGACTGTCACGACGATTTCATTTGCGTCGACTGACATGCCGTTCTCCAGATAGCGACGCGCGATCTGTCGCACAAGGCGTGGATGGCCGGGCGGTAGCCCGTCCACCGCGCCCCATAGTGACTTGTCACGGCCGGCCGCATATGCATAGCGGTTCAGCTTCTCGAATGGAAAATAGTACGGATCCGGGTAGGGCGAGCCTAAGGGCGCGGCATCAGCGATGCCCATCGAGCGCAGCGTCGAGAGTACCAGCCGGCCCTGGTCAACAGGGGACAAACTCGCTGTCGGCCTCGATGGCTCAAGTTCGTGCACTTTTAGGTTCCCGTTATCGGGTTGCACGCGCACGAAATAGCCAGACTGCGGCCGACTTTCCAGCAAACCACGATTCTCGAGCAGCCGGTATGCATGCAGCACGGTCGTGATGCTAATCCTGTGCTGTTGGCTCGCTTGCCGGACCGACGGCACCCTGTCGCCGTGCTGGTACACCCCCTGAAGGATTAGCCGTTCAATGTCGTCAGAAAGTTTCTTGTAGAGATTCACTGGGCAGAAGGAGAAACAGTCAAGTTTTCGGGGGTGATAGCGCGATTCGCCGTGGTGGTTTGTGAAAACAATCGATGGCATACCGGCGCGTTAGGACATTTACTGATTCACAGTAGATGGCAGCACAATGCTCTAACTGGACTTCGCATCTCGCAAATCCTATTTAAATTTTGAATCCGTTTCGATCTTCTGAATCACTTGACCGTGTGAATCCTAAAAATAGGTACCCTATGCAAAAAAGCCAGGTTGCCTGGTTTCGTAGCATCGGCTGGATTCCTCTCGTGGTACGACGATCGTTTTCCACGGCCGATCACCTTTACACAACTAGGAAATAGCAATGCAAGGACATATCGAAGACCACCTCGCAATATCCGATCTTATGGCCGGCTGGATGTATCGCGATCTCGCGAGTTGGGACAACCTCGCCGATTTGTTTCACCCGGATGCAACCATCGAGGTCACCTGGTTCGAAGGAGCGGTGGCCGACTTCATCGCTGGCTCGCGCATGATGGGAGGATCCGCTTTGCATACCAAACACCTGATTGGCCAGCCCGTCATCGAATTCAACGGGACGAAAGCACTAGTTGAGACGAATGCGATCATCGTGGCCGACCAAGTCGTATTGAAGCTTGGATGTGCAGTGCACAATCGCTTCTACGACTTCGTCGAGAAACGTGACGGGATGTGGAAGATTGTCAGGCGTCAGAGCATTTACGATATGGGTTGCTTTACGTTTCCGTTGAGCATTGAACCGATCGATGGTGACGTTGTGGAGAGGTTTCCACCCGAATACGCGGCGCTGGCCTATCTGCTCGAAAAGAGTGGGTTTCCTGTCCGACGTGTTTTTGCGACCAGAGGCAGCGCTCTGGAAATGGACATGAAGCAGCGTGGCGCCGCATGGCTCGCGGACCGGCCGGCGAACACGTAAAGATCCGACGGTCAATATTTGGCGATGCGGCTGTTGGAGCGGGGCGTCGATCATGGTCTGCGACGCAAGGAACAGCGCTTCCGTCCCTTGTGCCGTGCCGAGCTTCCGGATCGGGATCGAGACGCCCCAGGTCACGACAAAGAGCCCAAAGCTGGCGCAGCCGAGCGTGCTCAGATCGATCGCGGACGTCCACGGCCAGAACCAGGGATGCGGGCCAAGCGCGTTGTCGAGCAGGCCCAGTAGCTCGACGCTGCCGAAGACGAAGGCGATCGCGACTGACAGCCCGGTGACGACGAGGTTGCCAGTCTGGTCGAGAAAGCAGTAGAGATCGGTGCTGTGGAGTCGGATGTCTTGGCGTGCAAGCAAGCAGTCGAGATGGTGAGACATGAGACGATCCTCTCCAGAGTGTCACGATGCGTCGGATGGTGTACGGATTGTGTCGTGGATCGGGCCGGCCAACTGTTGGGAAGGATCGGTATTTGTGGATTCGCACGGCCACGTTCCGTCCAGCGAGTGCGCGCCGAAGGCCTAGCGGCTTGACGCAGGATGGGGGCGTCCGGAGCGAGCGGAGGCCTCATGTCGCCAGCGCTGAACGTAGTCGTCCAGGGTGCGAAGCAAATCGGCGGGGTATCGCCGAAAATCAGGGCGATTGCGAACAGCCATTGCCGTCCGTCGTGTCCGATTAGGTCGCGAAGCCGCACGATCCTGACCGTTACGTACCATGCCTCGTCGATATGGCACCGTAGATTAAACGTCGCGCGAATTTCATTCATCATCGGCAGAAAACTCCGGCCGTTCAATTGCGTTGCGCCATGCACGCATGAAATCGCGGCTGACCGATTCGTACACTTCGCTGGAAATCGACTGGTCCCGGTACAAATGCTCGACACGATCGCGTCCCGCGTTCAGCGCGACGAGCAGCAACATACGTCGCTCGAGTTTGCGGGTGTAGTGGCCGAAATCCCCTCGCATCTCGGTGATTGCGTGTTCGGTTCTGTCCATGCGGCCATGTAGGATTGCCGACAGCGTCTTGGTCGTTTCGGGACCGAGTAGCGGTTGAAGACTTGTTTCGGTATAGCGATGTAGTTGTTCCAGCACGGCGCGCCGGCATATTAGCAATTCGAAACGGTTCTGGAGCGCGCAAGAGAAAGGCCAGCTTAATTTCAACCACGAATGGATCCACCGTGCGGCCCGATAGCTCCATCGGATCTGCAGAATTTGTGCCGCCGCCTGCCGATACGCGGCGCGCCCGCCGCGCCGGACGGCTTCCGTCATCGCAGCTGCGTTCGCGATCATGCGATCCAGGTTTTCTACTGCGACGATTCCGTTGCCGTATCGAGGTATGAGATCGCCTTCCCTGCGTGCAAGAGCGAGCAAGCCGGCCGTCAGCCGGTCTTCGTCGGTCGTTGCGATGTCGTCAGAGCGCAAGAAGTTATCGAGCGATGTGCTGTCGTGATAGGCATCGATCGCATCGCATGCGAGATTCGGGTCGATCCGGAGAGATCGCGCTGAAGCCCGCACGAGCGCGTCGATTTCCGCCCCGGCAATGCCAACGGCGCGTTCCTGCAGCGCCATGTCTTGCGGCGAGAGGTGATCGAGCCCGAGGAAGCGGATCAGGGGGCGAAGCGTCGATCCGTTAACGGCCAGCGAGAAGAGGACGAAGCCGGTTGCCAGCACCGAAACAAGGCGACGTGTGGGTTCAGGCAACGCCGCGTTGCCCTCGATACCCAGTGCGAGGATGATGGTGACTGCTCCGCGTAAGCCACCCCAGGTGATCACTAGCCTGAAGGAACGCGTGACGGTGTTGCTTAACCCTAGTCGGGACACCGAGGGAAACACGCCAAACAGTACCGCGAGTCGTGCGGCGAGTGCAGCGATGATGATTGCCCCGAGCGCCAGGGCGTCAGACGCCCGGGCGGCTCTCAGCAGACCGGGCACGCGGATCGTCGCGAGGAGGAATACAAGCGTGCCGGCGATTCCAGCCACCTGCTCCCACATGAGTTGCAAATGCGACCAATTGCGCGGTGTGAGGCGAGCCCGCCCAAGCCCACTGATCACGAGTCCCGCCGTCACGACAGCCACGACGCCAGAGACATGGAAGAACTCGTTGCCGAGAATATAGAGCGGGTATGGCACCGCAAGGGTCAGCGTGAGCTCGGCCTTCCCTTCGCCGCCAAGGTGAACGAGTCCCCAGGCAAGCATGCGTCCCACGACCATGCCCAGTATCGCGCCGCCGCCGAATTCAGTGGCAAAAATCTGCGATATCTCCGCTACCGTCCGTGAGACCGAATCGGCACTGCGGGACGCCTCGAGCAGGACGGTGGCAATCGAAATCGCGGCAGCATCGTTTAGTAAGCTCTCACCTTCGACGAGCCGTACGAGCCGACTAGGTGCCGTCACGCTGCGGAATACGGCAAGGACCGCCGATGCGTCGGTCGTTGCGATGATCGCACCCAGCAAAAGACCGTCCCTGGCCGGCACGTTTGTGGTCCATGACGCGACGAAGCCAATCGACACGGTTGCGACGAACACGCCGATGATCGCGAGAATCAGGATCGGCAGCCAGTCGCCTAGCATCTCGCGAATCTCGACGCTCAACGCCGCCTGGAATAGCAGCGGCGGCAGAAACAGCGTCAGGCACATGTCCGCTGATAGCGGCCATGCAACGACTGGGTCGACAAATGCCAGCGCCGGCTCCGGAAGCCACGCGTGCATCGCGAGAAATAGCGCTCCGAACAGAATGCCGACGAACGACACCACGAATGTCTGTGGAAGCGAGAACGCGACGCTTGCCGCCTGGACGACACCGGTGACCGCGATGAGCATCGCGCCGAGCAGCAGAATCTCTGTCGACATCATCGGCCGCGCCGAATAGCGCGGCATCTTCTTTCGCGCGGGCAGACCGCAAGCCAAGGCGACAACGGGCCGCGTTCGCTTTCCGTCGCGTTGCGTGTGTCGATCTCCATGATTCGAATTCCTCGGGTTCAGGTCAATGTGACGGCTGGTTGCGGCCATTTGACGACGACAACACTTTATTCGGCGAGCGCCGGTGGCTTTTCAGGAATCGCACGAAATCAGCGATTCACTCTCGCTGCTGCAGTCGCTCAGTGGACACCACCGTGCGTATTCGAAAACGCGCTGGGAACTGCGAGAGCACAGTGTCAGAAACGCATCGACATGCTTCCGTGTCAACGGAGACGCGGCGCCAGCATGCGTCGGGGCGGGCCGCGGCGATCGTATCGGCTATCGCGGGTCGCAGTTGCCGTGATTTCTGTACTGACCGGAGTGAATGATGAAAACATCGAAATGGATCGCAGGAGCGGTTGTAGCCGCGTCGCTCGCATGCGGCGCGACGCTTGCCGACGCGCAAGTCGCCGGCACGCAGGTGGTCGGCGTGAGCATCGAACAGGCGAGTCTCGTGGTGAACGGATGGAGTGCGAAGAAGAGTCTGCTGGGCAAAGTCATCTACAACGATCGCGGTGAGAAGGTCGGCGTACTGCACGACATCATCGTCACACCCGACGACGCCGTTTCGTTCGCGATCGTCGCGGCACACCAGTTCCTTGGTGTGTCAGCGCACGATGTTGCCGTGCCGATCACGCAGATCGACTTCATCGGCGGCAAGCTCGTCTGGGCCGGCGCGACGCGGAATGCGCTCAAAGCCATGCCCGTATTTCAGTATTCGAAAGTGAGAGCGACGCCGATCGCACGCACGGAATACGCACATCACTGATGCGGAAGCAGAGGTTCTCGCAGCGATATTTTTGAAGCGTAAGAAGCAAGCGATTTCGGCGATGCGCCCCGTGAACGCTGTCGCAGCGATACCGCTCCGGGTCGCAAGGCGCCCGCCGGGCGGCCCCAGTTACTTCAACAGAGCGACGAGCTGACAAGGGGCTTCGCGGCGCTCTGCCGCCGGCAACTTTATTGTGCGACGCACAACCTCATAAGTTCACTCGAGTTTCGCATCACCGTTCTATCGACGAAGGCCTACGACGTGACATCTTTCCGTTGAAAGGTAATGACCCTGTTTTGGCCTACGGCTTGCGGCCGCAAGATATGCCATCTATATATATGACTAATTGACTCGTACCACGGCAGCGGTGTGGTATGCGGCGGGATGCACCAGCAAGTCGGAATAACGGGATGCCGGACAGGGATTCAGCATGGACGAGAGTGTGTCAGTCACACCGATTTGTTCCGGTACCTGGTATTCGAACGTACTGCGCGCGCTCGCGCGTCCCTGCGGCAGGCAGGCGCTGGCGATGATCGTGTGCTGCGCCGCACTGAGCGGCCAGAGCGCCGGAGTCGCGGCGGAGCCCGGTGTGACCGACAGTACGATCCGCCTGGGTATGGTCAACGCGCAATCCGGCAATTCTGCAGGCCTCGGACACGGGTTGTTGATCGGCGCTCAAGCCGTATTCGACGACGCGAACGCTCACGGCGGCGTGCACGGGCGGAAGATCGACCTCGTCGTCGCCGACGATCGCTACGAGCCCGAGCGGACGGTGGACACGACGCTGGAAATGATCGATCGCGGCAACGTCCTCGCGCTGTTCGGTTATGTCGGCACGCCGACAACCACCGCGGTGCTGCCAATGATCCGGGACGCCGGCATTCCGCTCATCGGTACGTTCAGCGGCGCGATGGCGCTGCGCAGGCCGGTCATTCCGGAGGTCTTCAACATCCGGGCGAGCTATGACGACGAAACGCGCGTGCTGGTCGATCACTTGATTGCCCACGACCGCGCGAGGCGTTTTGCAGTGTTCTACCAGGACGACGGCTTCGGGCTAGCGGTGCTGGCCGGCACCCAGCTCGCGCTGCACCGCCACGGCCTCGACGTCGTCGCCACCGGTACGTTCCGTCGCGGCACGACGGCAGTCGAGACGGGTCTCGCAGCCATACTCGACGCGCGGCCGGACGTCGTCATCATGGTCGGCCCGTATACGCCGGTCGCCGCATTCATTCGCGCAGCGCACCGCGAAGGCCTCACGGCCCGTCTCGCGGCAGTGTCGTTCGTCGGCCCCGACGACCTGTTGCGCCTGATCGGCGACGAAGGGAACGGCATGCTGATTTCGCAGGTCGTGCCGCTGCCGCAGAGCGAGCGCCCCGTGGTCCGGGACTGCGCACGGCTGATCGCGCAGCGCTTTCCGGACGAACACATTGGCGTGGTGCACATCGAGGGCTGCCTTGATGCGAAGGTCGCGCTGATCGGACTGGAACGGGCGGGACCGGCACCCACCCGGGCAACGCTGAAGCAGGCGCTCGAATCGATCCGGCGTCTCGATCTCGGCGGCCTGGTGGCCAATCTAAGTACCGACGATCACCAGGCGCTGAACGACGTGTTCCTCACCGAAATCGCGCACGGCCGCGTCACGCCGCTGGACGGGCCGGCCAGATGAGCGGCTGGGCGGCCGCGCGCGGGCCGCCCGATCCTGGAGGGCTGCATGGACATCAAGGCTAAGCTCGTCGCCAGCACCAGCCTGATGCTGCTGGGTGTGGTGGCGATTTCCGTGACGAGCCTGATCGCGGTGCACGGCATTGCGTCGGGTGTGCGCACGCTGACGACCGAATCGCTGCCGCTGCAGGTGCGCAGCAACGAGTTGCAGCGCGCATACGCGGAGCTTGCGCTGGACTTCGGCCGGCTTGAGCGCGCGCAGGACGCATTGGAGCGCGAGCAGGCGTCGTCGGAGATCGAAACGCAATTGCAGCGGATCGCACGCGTGACGGCGGCCGTGCGCGCGATCGACGGGCACGGCGTCGACGTGCCGTCCACCGGCTTGAGGACGATGCTCGCGTCGATGAACGAAGGCGTCGACAAGCGGCTGCGCGGCGACGCGCAACTCGCCGCCGAACGCCGGCTGATCGAACGCGTCCAGGCACAAGGCGATGCGCTGCTGAACGCGATCGGCAAGCAGGTCGACCGGCTGGACAGCGACGCCGATGCCGCCGTGAGCGGCGCATTGGAGTCCAATACCGCGTACAACCGCACGATTCATGCGCTCGACGAGGCGCGCATGGACGTCAAGGAGATCATCGCCGTCGCCGGCCGCGTCGACGTCGCGCCGAACCGGTACCGGCTCGCGCCGCTGCGCGAGCGCATGCAGGCGTCCATCGACGGTGCGCGCAAGGCGCTCGCAATCGCGGCGCCGCATCTCGACGCGGCCGCGGCCCAGAGCCTGACGAACGCGCTCACCCGGGTGGCGGACGACATCCTCGACGGCAAGGTCGGCCTCGTCGCGCTGCGTGCCGGCATGTTCGCGGATCCGTCCGTCGCGGCGCGCTACCGTGCGCATGAAGACCGCGTGTTGCAATCGCTCGATGCGCTGGACGCGAAACTGGCGGAGATCGCGGACCCGTTCGCGCTTCGGATCGTCAACGCGCGGCAGCGCCTCGACGAAGCGATCGCATTCCGGCAGCGCGCCGCGCGGATCGCGTCGCTGTCGGCCGCCGTGAACGGCGGCATCAACACGCTGGCGTTCGACCTGCGCATGATCGCGCAAGGCGAAAGTCCTGACCGCCTGAAGCGCGCCGACGACGAGCTGCGAAGGAATATCGGCGCGCTGACCGCATCCGCCGGCGCGCTGCGCGATGCACTTGTCGCGGACGGGCCGCGCAATGCCAAGCGCGCAGAGGGCGTGATCGGACTGACCACGGAGTTGGCGGGATCCGCGCACCGTATCCTGGCGGTGAAGTCCGACATGCTGTCCAACGACGTCGCCATGCAGAGCATCGTCGCCGATGTCGACACGACGGCCAATCGCCTCGCAGCGTATACGGAACAGGAGGCGGTGCGCGTCGACCTTCAGCAGCGCGGGATCGTATCGGACGTCTACCGGGCCGTGGCAACCGCGATCGTGATGATCGTGGGGGTATCGTTCTTGCTGGCGATCGGCGGACTGGTGATCAGCCATCGGCTCGGCACGTCGATCTCCGGACCTCTGTCGAGCCTGACGCGCACGATGGCACGCATTCGCAGCGGCAGCGACCTGTCGCTTCGGATGCCTCATCAGGGCAGCGACGAAGTCGCGGCGCTGATCGCCGGCTTCAACATGATGCTCGATGAAATCGAGCGCCGCGACGTCGACCTGCAGGCAGCGATCGCGACGGCCGAAGCCGCGAATTCGGCGAAATCCGAGTTTCTCGCGAGGATGAGCCACGAGATCCGCACGCCGATGAACGGCGTGCTCGGCATGACCGAACTGCTGCAGCGGACGCGGCTGACGTCGAAGCAGCGCAAGTTCGTCGATACCGTGTACCGATCCGGCCAGACGCTGCTCGTCATCATCGACGACATTCTCGACTTCTCGAAGATCGAGGTCGGCAAGCTGACGCTCGAACGCATCGATTTCAACCTGCATCAACTGCTCGACGACGTCGTCGCGCTGATGGAGCCCAATGCACGACGCAAGGAGCTGGCGCTCGTGTTCAATCGCGCCGACTCGGTCCCGGAATGGATGCGCGGCGACCCGGTCCGGGTGCGGCAGATCCTGACGAACCTGCTCAGCAACGCGATCAAGTTCACGGAACGCGGGCACGTCGAGTTGAACGTATCGTATGTGGACGACGGCCGCATCGTGTTCGCGATCGCCGATAGCGGGATCGGCATCGCGCCGGAGGTGTCCGCGGAATTGTTCCAGCCGTTCCAGCAGGCAGACAGCTCGATCGCGCGCAAGTATGGCGGAACCGGGCTTGGGCTCGTCATTTCGCGCCAGCTGGCCGAGATGATGGGCGGCACGCTCACGCTCGAATCGACGCCCGGCAAGGGTTCGGTGTTTACCGTGACGATGCGATACGAACCGGTGTCCGGCGTGGTGGGCGTCGCACCGTTCGCGAGGCCGTCGCTCGCGGGGCTGAAGGTGCTGATCGTCGACGACAGCGAGACCGATCGCAGCGTGCTGCTCGAACACGCGATCGAATGGCAGCTGTGCGTCGCCACGGCGATCGGCGGCGACGACGCGCTCGCGCAGCTGCGGGCCGCGGTCGCCGACGGCGCGCCGTTCGACCTCGCGATCGTCGACGTGCGGATGCCGGGGATGGACGGCATCTCGCTCGTGCAGCACATCCGCCACGATCCGTCGCTGCGTGCGCTCAGGATCATCACACTGACCGCGTTCGAGATGATGGACAGCGTGCAGGTCGCGCACGAGCTCGACATCGCCGCGCGGCTGACGAAGCCGCTGCACGGCGCCAACCTTCACGCGGTGATCGCATCGGCGATGCACGTGATGCCGCCGCGGCTGCCGGCGGCCGTGCCGGGCGCCGATGGTGTCGATGGCGCCGCGTCGGCCGACGACCGGCGGCTCGATGCGATCGCGGCACGGGTGCTGCTGGTCGAGGACAACGCGGTCAACCAGCAGATCGCGCTGGCGATGCTGGAGGACACCGATTACGAAGTCGCCGTGGCCGACGACGGCGAGCAGGCACTCGAGCGGCTCGCGCACGACGCATTCGACGTGGTGCTGATGGACTGCCAGATGCCGCGGCTGGACGGCTTCGAGGCGACGCGGCGGCTGCGTCGGCGCGAAACGGACACCGGTTCGCCGCGCGTGCCGGTCATCGCGCTGACGGCGAACGCGCTGAGCGGCGACCGCGAGCGCTGTCTCGCCGCCGGCATGGACGACTACCTGGCGAAGCCGTTCCGCCGCGACGCGCTGTTGCACACGCTCGCGCGCCACGTTCGCGGCAACGCGTGCGCGCCGGCCGCTGCGTGTGAAGAGACGGTAAGCCGTGCCGAAATCGAACCGAGTCCCGCTACCGCGGCTGGGGCGGCGGCAGCGAGCGCGGGTGACGACGCGGACGTGATCGACCGCAAGGCGCTCGATGCATTGCGCGCGCTCCAGCGGCCGGGCCGCCCCGACGTGCTGACCCGGATCATCGATCAATTCACGCTGGATGCGCCGCGCCTGATCGGTGACATGCGCGCGGCCGTCGCAGCGGGCGACGCCGATGCGCTGAAGCTGGCCGCCCATACGCTGAAATCGAGCAGCGCGAACGTGGGCGCCCATCTGCTGTCGGCCCGCTGCCGGGAGATCGAGCGTCTCGCGCGCGCGGCCGACGTGCCAGCCGCGGCGCCGCTCGTGGCCGGCACGGATGCGGAATTCGAGCACGCGCATGCGGCGCTGGTCGCCGAGCGCGTGACCGGTTGAAGCTCGAACGGTCGCCAGCCGATCGCCGCGGCGATCGCGCAGCGGACCAAACAGGAGGACGGTCGTGAACCAGGACAATGCCGATGTGCCGGCGATTCTGATCATCGATGACGATGCGATGACGCGCCTGCTGGTCGTCGAAACGCTGGAGCCCGAAGGCTTTCGCGTCGAGGAAGCGACGGGGCCGGACGAGGGCATCGCCGCGTTCCTGCGTCATCGCCCCGCGGTCGTGCTGCTCGATGTCGAAATGCCCGGCGGCGACGGCTTCGACTGCTGCCGCGCATTGCGCGCGTTGCCGGAAGGCCGCCGTGTGCCGATCGTCATGCTGACCGGCAACGACGACGACGCATCGATCGCCCGTGCGTTCGACGCCGGTGCGACCGATTTCGTATCGAAGCCGATGCGCTGGAAGCTGCTGGGCTACCGGATCCGGTATTTGCTGCGCGCGGCAGCCGCCGTCGAAAAGCTGGCGACCACCGAGGTCGGGCTCACGCATGCGCAGGCGCTCGCGCACCTGGGCAACTGGGAGTACCAGGCCGGGCGGACCGACGGATACTGGTCGCCGGAGTTGTTCAGGATCCTCGGGCTCGACCCCACGCGCACGTCGCCCACGTTCGAACGTCTGCTGCAGGCGGTGCCGACCGACGAGCAGCCGCTGCTCGTGCAGTCGTATACAAGCCTGCGCACCGAAGGCGTCGCGTTCTCGCTCGAGCATCGGCTGATTCACCCGGACGGCACCGAGCGCCATGTGCTGCACCTCGCGGAGGCCGGGCGCGATCCGAACCACGCGATCATCCTTCGCGGCATCGTGCAGGACATCACCGAGCGCAAGGTGCAGCAGGGGCGCATCGAATATCTCGCCAACCACGATGCGTTGACCGGCCTGCCGAATCGCAACCTCCTCAGCGACCGGATGGAGCAGGCGATGTCGCAGGCGCGGCGCACGGGGCAACTGATTGCGGTGATGGTGCTCGACCTCGACCGTTTCAAGCACGTCAACGACAGCTTCGGCCATTCGGTCGGCGACGGTCTGCTGCGGGTGGTCGCCGCGCGCTTGAAGAGTTCGGTGCGCGATGGCGACACGGTCGCGCGGCTCGGCGGCGACGAGTTCGTCGTGATGCTGGTCAACCTGTCGACGCCGTCGGACGCGGATGCGATCGCGCGCAAGGTTCTCGACACCTTCATTGCGCCGTTCGTGCTCAACGGGCACGATCTGCACGTGTCGACCAGCGTCGGCGTCAGTCTGTGTCCGACCGACGGCACGGACGCGGAGACGCTGCTGAAAACGGCCGACGCCGCCCTGTATTGCGCGAAGGAGCACGGGCGCAACTGCTACAGCTTCTATACGCGCGAAATGGGTGCTCGCGTGGAAGAGCATGCCGTCCTCGAAAACGCGCTGCACCAGGCCGTCGTGAACGACGAACTCGAGCTGTACTACCAGCCGAAGGTCGATCTGAAGACGGGGCAGATCAGCGGGGTCGAGGCGCTAATTCGCTGGCGACGGCCGGGAATCGGCATCATCCCGCCTGACCGCTTCATCCCGATCGCCGAAGAAACCGGGCTGATCTTGCCGATCGGCGAGTGGGTGTTGCGCACAGCGTGCGCGCAGGCCGTCGCGTGGCATCGGGACGGCCATCCGCCGATCCGCATCGCGGTCAACCTGTCGGCGCGCCAGTTCCGACAGCAAGACGTGGCCGACATGGTGCGCAGGACGCTTAAGGATACCGGGTTGGAACCGGCATCGCTTGAACTCGAGCTGACCGAAAGCGTGTTGATGCAGGACTGCAATGCGATCGCGCACACACTGCGCGAACTGAAGGCACTCGGCGTCGTGCTGTCGCTGGACGATTTCGGCACCGGTTATTCGAGCCTGTCTTATCTGAAGGACTTGCCGATCGATGTCGTGAAGATCGACCGGTCGTTCCTCAGCGACGTCACGACCAGCGCGGAAGGCGCGTCGCTGACGCGATCGATCATCGCGATGGCGGAGTCGCTACACATGGAGACGGTCGCCGAAGGTGTCGAGACCGAAGCGCAGCTCTCGTTCCTGAACCGGCACCGCTGCCATGCGATGCAGGGCTACTACTTCAGCCATCCGGTGACCGGTGACGAAATCGCCGACATGCTGTCGGCCGGCTCGGAGTTGCCCGAACACTGCCGGCAGCGCGAGCTGCTGCGCCGGACGCTGCTGCTGGTTGACGGCGATCGTGCGACGCTGCAGATGTTCAGGCAGGCGCTGGGCCGCGACGGCTACGAGATCCTCGCGACCACCGATCCCGACGAGGCGCTCGACCTGCTCGCGCGGCATCGCGTCGGCGTGATCGTGTCCGACTTCCGCATGCCGAGCGTGTCGGGGATCGACCTGCTGCAGCGCGTGAAGGCGCTGTACCCGGACGTCGTACGCATTCTGCTGTCGAGCTACGGCGAGGGGCAATCGATCGCCAACGCGCCCGGTGACGGCTCTGTCCAGAAGCTGCTGATCAAGCCGTGGGACGTCGAGCTGCTGCGCAAGCACATTGCCGAGTCGTTCCAGCGGTTCGAGCACACGTCGCTGAGACTGGCGGACCCCGGTGTGACGCGCCTCGGCAGTCGCCCGTCTCCGCTGCGGTCTCTCAACGTGGCGGATTCGCGCGATGGCCCTTGACGGGAAGCCGCCGAGCCCCGCCCGCGAACGGATGCGTTCTTGCTGAGAAGGTTCGCCGAAAACTCGTTAACGCGAAGGCCCTTTTTACCGCGGGCTGCTCGACTACAGTGCCGTGAGCAATATGGAAGTCGGATACCGATGACGTATGAATTTCGAGGGAGTAAATAGATGAACAGATAGTCCGAACCGGTGTGGTACGAGGAGCGGTGGTCCTGGGCACGACGAGATGGCGAAGAAGCGGCCGATGCGATCTGAAATGAACTTGCGCCGCTCTGGGATGCAGCCAGTCGTGATTTTGGTTATCTCTCGGAGGAAACCAAGGCATTTCTGCATAATCATGCACCTTGGGTGTTCACCGCCGGTCGGTGGATCGCTGACGAACGATTGAAACGGTTACTGCGCTCAGACGCGGATGGGATGGGCATGTAACGGATCTTTGCGATTGTCTAGATTGGCTTAGCTTCTACGAGATCGACGACCGGATCGTACTGGCGGCCGAATTCGCGTCCGCCCTGGCCGAGCGCGCCGACGACGTGGAGCGAGGCCGGAAGGGCGAGCGGTGCGAATGACCGGATTCGTTTCATTGTTGGATTCCCCGTTGGTCGATAGGCCTGACGGGTCGGTAAACGATACGGACGGCGCGTCGAGGGAACCAACAAATTGTCGAATCGTTATGAGGCGCGGTGGTGATGGATGCGTGCGCAACCGTCCGGCAACACGCGCGCCGGACGCTCACGCATCGCGCCGGCGTGATGCATTCCTGAGCACGAGCGCCATCAGCTGCCGGCGCGAATCGACGCCGAGCTTCGCGAACGCGCGCTTCGCGTAGGTATCGACGGTGGACGTCTTGAGGCCCATCGACTGCGCGATCGCCGCCGAGGTCATGCCCTGGATGAACGATGCACACACGTGCATCTCGCGCGCGGTCAGCCGTTCCTGCAGTTCCGGTAGCCATTGCGCGACGAGGTCGAGATCGAGTTCGTCGCGCGGCGCTTCGTCCGCGCAGGCCGCGCCGAGCAGCCGCTTATGCGCGGACGCCATCGGCAGCACGACCTGCGACAGCTGCTTCAGCAGGCTCAGCTCCTTCAGCGAAAACGGCGGCAGCCGCCGCGAACGCGCGACCGAAATCGAGTAGCGCGTGCCGCCCGTCACGCCCGCGATTACGCATTCGTCGTGAATGTCGCCCGCGTCGAAGAACAGGTGCCGCAGCTCGCTCGCGACCCGCTGCGATGACACCTGAAGCAGCTGCGTGTCGCTTTCGCTGTCGATGGCCGCATACGTGACGTCCTCGCTCGCGTAGCTACGGTAGTAATGACGCATCACCTGCGCGACAAGCTCGGGCTCGCGGCCGAAGCTGCCGATCCAGCCGACGCTGCGCCTGCCCGACGCCGCACCGCGTTCGTAGTCGAGATGCACGGCGTCGAAATCGACGTAGCGCACGAGCGTGTCGTACACGGCGCGCATGAACTGCGGGGTCCCGATCGCTTGTGCGATGTCGCCGAGCGTATCGGTCACGAATGCGACATGGCTCAGCGGGAGATCGGGGGCGGTAAGCGCAGCGCTCATGGCGTCGGGTGTCGAAGAAATCGGGTGGACTACAGGTATCACGAAAATTTTCGACTGCCTACGCGGGAATCTACCCAAACGGTCCCGAACGACGATGACGTTTGTCCCGGTTTTCGGGACTGACGATACGAGCCGCGATCTCTACATTGCCCCTTGTGCTGAACACCGCCTGACGGCGTCGACGCCGGTCCGGATCCGGACCGGGCGTCACGGCCGATATCCATCACAAGGAGAATCCCCATGCGTATTCGTTTCCGTCGTCGCGCGGCCTTGCGCGCCGCGCTTGCCACGTCGGTGGCGCTGGCCGCTATGGCCAGCCTGCCTGCCCGTGCGGGCGATGCCAACCTGAACGTGTACAACTGGTCGGAATACGTCGCGAAGGACACGGTGTCCGGCTTCGAGAAGCAGACGGGCATCAAGGTGCGCTACGACAGCTACGACAGCGACGACACGCTGCAGACCAAGCTGCTCGCGGGCAGCTCGGGCTACGACATCGTCGTGCCGACGTCGAACTATCTCGCCCAGCAAATCCAGGCCGGCGTGTACCAGAAGCTCGACAAATCGAAGCTGCCGAATCTCGCGAACCTCGACCCGGTGTTGATGAAGATGATCGCGAAGGCCGATCCGGGCAATCAGTACGGCGTACCGTGGGCGTGGGGCACGACGGGCATCGGCTACAACGTGGAGGCAGTGAAGAAGCGGCTCGGCGACGCCGCGCCCACCGACAGCTGGGCGCTGCTGTTCGATCCCGCGAACGCGGCGAAGCTGAAGGGGTGCGGCATTTCGTTGCTCGATGCGCCGGACGCCGCGTTCGCGGCCGCGCTGCAGTACATGGGCAGGGACCCGGAGAGCAAGAACCCGGCGGACTATCAGGCCGCGTACGACGTGCTGAAGAAGATCCGTCCGTACGTGACGCAGTTCAGCTCGGCGGGCTACGCGGACGACCTCGCGAACAACGACGTGTGCGTCGTGCTCGGCTGGTCCGGCGACGTCAGCGTCGCACGGCGCCGCACGCTGGATGCGAAGCGTTCGTACGAGATCCGCTACGTGAATCCGAAGGAAGGCGGGCTGCTGTGGTTCGACGTGATGGCGATCCCGAAGGATGCGCCGCACCCCGAAGCCGCGCTGAAGTGGATCAACTATATCGAGGAGCCGAAGACCAACGCGGCGATCACGAACGAGATCTTCTATCCGAGTGCGAACAAGGCCGCGAAAGCGTTCGTGACGCCTGCGATCGCACAGGATTCGGGCGTCTACCTGTCGGACGCCGCAATCGCGAAGACGTCGCTCGCGATGCCGCGCAGCGCCGACATCGCTCGAATGCAGAACCGCCTGTGGCTGCAGCTGAAGTCGGGTGGTTGAGGGCGACGATCATGGACCATATCGTATCCGCCCGGCCGGCCGCAGCCGGTCATCGCAGCCGGCCCGCGCACGACGCCTTCGTGCGCATCGAAAACGTCGTGAAGAAGTTCGGCGACAGCACGGCCGTCGACAACGTCAACCTGACG
>NZ_LOSU01000002.1:0-90953 GCF_001522185.1 Burkholderia sp. RF2-non_BP3
CCCGTGTGAAAGTAGGTAATCGTCAGGCTCCCTAAGCCAGAAACCCCCGCCCGAACAGGCGGGGGTTTTTGCATTGGCGCGGCGGAAACGCGCGCGGAATGGCGAGTGCAAGGCGGCTGGAGCTGACGCACCCAAGGTCTTGCTCCAGATGCCCACGGTTCTCGAGCAATCCGCCACTTCGCACCACCGAGATCGCTCGGCACCCCTTATCCAGATCAGACCAATCCGCGATCAGTTGGCGCCAGCCAATGTCGATGAATCTGGCAAAGGTGCTCTAATGGCCGATGATGCCCGACGTTGTTCGATGATCGTCGAACAACGTCACTTTCCGGAAAAAATCCCCCGACTTGATGTTCTCGTCCCGCCATTCGGTGACTGCGGCACGATATCGTCATAAAAATCTATGCGCATAAAGTCCATTTGCGCGACATGCCCGGCAAAGCAGATAAGCAGCCCTTCAGGGTAATATCGCCGTTCATCCCGATTCCCGGTGTTCATCTGCATAAGCCGGCACTCGGTGTCCTTCGCATTCCGTTTCCCGCACCGTTCATGACCGACAGCCCCGCACAGAGTGGTCGGACGACCGACTTCTTGCCATACCTGGTCGCTGCAACGTTCTTCATGGAGTATCTCGACACGACCGTGATCGCGACTGCGCTGCCGCAGATGGCGCACTCGTTCGGCGTCGGGCCGAACGCGCTGAGCCTCGGGATGACGGCCTATATGCTGGCGCTCGCGGTGTTCATCCCGATCAGCGGCTGGATCGCGGATCGTTATGGCTCGCGCACGGTGTTTGCCACCGCCATCTTCGTCTTTACCGGCGCGTCGGTGCTGTGCGGGCTGTCCGAGGGGGTGATGACGTTCACAGCCGCGCGTCTGCTGCAGGGTGTCGGCGGAGCGATGATGGTGCCGGTCGGACGGATGATCGTCGTTCGCAGCACCGAGAAGGCTAAGCTGATGCGCGCAATCGCGACGATCACGTGGCCTGGCATTGTCGCGCCGGTCGTTGGGCCGCCCATTGGCGGCTTCATCACGACCTACGCGTCATGGCGATGGATCTTCCTGCTGAATGTCCCGTTCGGCATTGTTGCGCTCGTCTGTACCTGGCTGATCGTCCGGAACACGCGTGCCGACGAGCAACGACCGCTCGACTGGGTCGGCTTCGTGCTGGCAGGCGCTGCGCTGACCTGTCTGCTGATCGGTACCGAAGCGGCCGGCCAGCAGGACGTCGACTTCACGCGCGCGGGTATTCTGGTGGGCGCGAGCGTGCTGTTCGGCATCGCCGCGTGGATGCACGCGCAACGCTGTGCGCATCCGCTGCTCGATTTCACGACGCTGAAGGTGCCGACATTCTCGGTGACGGTGATCACCGGCTCCATCACGCGGATGGCGATCAATGCCGTGCCGTATCTGCTGCCGCTGCTGTTCCAGATCGGCTTCGGGCTGTCGCCGTTCCAGTCCGGCCTGCTGCTGCTCGCCAGCGCGCTCGGCAATCTCGGAATGAAGGCGGGAACGTCGTGGATCCTCGATCGATTCGGTTTCCGGCGCGTTGCGCTCGTCGACGTGACGATCGTCGGTCTCTTCACGATCGCGTGTGGCTGGCTGACAGCGTCGACGCCGCTGGCGATCACGCTGTTCGTCGTATTCGTCTACGGTCTCACGCGGTCGATGCAGTTCACGACGCTCGCGACGCTGGCGTATGCGGATATCCCGGCTCGGCAGACGAGCGCGGCCAGCACGCTGTGGAGTGCTGCACAGCAGATGACGATCGGGATGGGGATCGCATTCGGTGCGTTGTCGCTGCGGCTCGCGGCGTTGGTGCGTGGCGACGCGGCCGGCATGCATTACGTGCTCGACGACTTTCGCTGGGCGTTCGTTGCGGCGGGCGTGCTCGCGCTGCTGACGTTGCCCGGTTATGCGCGGCTGGCTTCCAATGCTGGCGATCGCCTGCGGGCAAATGCGGCCCGCGGGTAAGCAGGACTTCTCATTGCATTGGCGTCGCGACGGGTGAGGGCTTCAGTTTTTTGTCGCTCACTTGAAACGTCGATCCGTCATGGCGACGATCGTCTGAAGGACAGTGCGCCCCGTCGCCTGTCACCACCGGTGATGCGCGGACCATGCGGCGGCGGCACGGCACAACGATCCTCGCGCAATGATGTGCGGTGCTTGTTGCGCAAACTCACCCGCATGCCGAATGGCGCGACAACATCACGTTGCACCCCGCAGGCCGTCATTGCGCGTCATGGAAGATGATGCCGACCGTGTGGCGGTGGCCGCTTCGGATTCTGCTCACGCCATGGCGCAAGTTGACGCGGTAGACGCCGCGCGTTCCCTGCACGGGCCTGCCGTGGACGGCGAACATCACCGCGTCGCCTTGTATCAGCGGCACCACTTCCGCGCGTGACTGCATGCGTGGTCGCTGTTCCGTCAGCACGAACTCGCCGCCCGTGAAATCCCGACCAGGTACCGACAGCAGGATAGCGACCTGAAGCGGAAAGACATGCTCACCGTACAGGTCCTGATGAAGGCAGTTGTAGTCGTCGGGACCGTATTGCAGGATCAGCGGCGTCGGTCGTGTCTGTCCCGCCGCGTGGCAGCGATCGAGGAATGTCCGGTGCTCTTTCGGATAGCGGATGTCGATTCCGAGTGCCTGGTTCCAGCGATTGGCGATCGGCGCGAGATGCGGGTAGAGCGTCGCACGCAGCTCGGCGACGACCCCGGGCAGCGGGTACGCGAAGTACTTGTATTCGCCGCGCCCGAAGCCGTGCCGTGCCATCACGACGCGCGAACGATAGAGCGCATCCCGCGGATAGAGCGAGGCGAGCGCATCGCACTCGCTCGCGGAGATCAGGCCCGGTACTCGCGCACATCCGTAGCGATCGAGCTCGACATCGACGGCCGGCCAGTCGATTGCATCAACGCGTTGCGCGATGTCCGTCGATTCGACGGCAGGTTGCGGATTGGCGATATTCACGGGCGTACCTCGGTTCGTCAGCGTTGTGGCGCCGTACGGTCGCGCGGAATATTCGCAAGCGTCGCGTGCACGGTTGAAGCCACGATGAAAGTTGATGAACCCAGTCTAGCGGCGTCCGTGTGCCGGCGCGCTCCAGATCTTGCTCTCCAATCCGGAAAGGCGGAAAAGGCAACGACGTGGCACGGCCCCATCGAATGCCGAGACGTGTCGAAGCGGAGAAGGGACCGTGAAATTTTCCACGAGAGGCGACCGGCTTTCACCGGCCACCTCCCGTTTACCCGATCAAGCCGCTGACCGGAACAACCAGTAGAGCCCGCCTGCCAGCACGATTGACGCGGGCAGCGTCAGCACCCACGCGAGCACGAGGCTGCGCACCGTGCTCCACTGCAACCCGGATCCGTTCGCGGCCATCGTGCCCGCGACGCCCGACGACAGCACGTGCGTCGTCGACACGGGCAGCCCGTACACGTCGGCGGCGCCGATCGTCAGCATCGCGACGAGTTCGGCCGACGCGCCCTGCCCATACGTCAAATGCTGCTTGCCGATTTTTTCACCGACGGTCACGACGATCCGCTTCCAGCCGACCATCGTGCCGAGGCCCAGAGCGATCGCGACGGCGACCTTCACCCACGTTGGAATGAACTTGGTCGCGTGGTCGAGTTGCTTGCGATAGTTGTCGATCGCGAGCTTGTCGTCGGCGGCGAGCGCCGGCTGCCCCGACTTCTCGATCAGTCGAATTGCTTCGGACACCAGATACATCGTGTTGCGCACGTTGTCGACGTCGCGTTGCGGCACCGCCGCCATCGACCCCGACACGCCGACCGCGGTCGCGAGCGACGTGGACAGCTGTTGCACAGCAGGCAGCACGGCGGGCGTCAGTTCACGATGCTGCACGTAGTGCTCGACGTCGGCGCGCGGGTTCGCGGACGGCGCGACGCCATTCGTGTACTTCCCGAACGTTGCGGCAGCCTGGTTCGCGACGGCGACGAAGGTCTGCGTTTCGGCCGGCGTGACGGCCTTGTTCAGCGCATACGCGGTCGGCACCGTACCGATCAGGATCAGCATGATGAGGCCCATCCCTTTCTGCCCGTCGTTCGATCCGTGCGCGAACGACACACCCGTGCAGGTCAGAATCAGCAGGCACCGAATCCAGAACGGCGGCGGTTGATCCTTCTGTGGCTCCTTGTACAGCTCGGGAATCCGCACGAGCGCTTTCAGCACGAGCAGCAGCAGTGCCGCGCACAGGAAGCCGACGATCGGCGAAAACAGCAGCGACTTGCCGACACCGAGCGCCTGGCCCCAGTCGACGCCGCTCGTGCCGGACGGCCCGTGCATCAACTGGTTCATCAGACCGACGCCGATGATCGACCCGATCAGCGTATGCGAGCTCGACGACGGTAGCCCGAAATACCAGGTCGCCAGGTTCCACATGATCGCGGCGATCAGCAGCGCGAACACCATCGCGAAGCCGGCGCCGCTACCGACCTGCAGGATCAGTTCGACCGGCAGCAACTGCAGGATGCCGAATGCAACGGCGCCGCTCGAGACCATCACGCCGAGGAAGTTCCACATACCGGACCAGATCACCGCGACGTTGGGCGTCAGCGAGTGGGTATAGATCACGGTGGCCACCGCGTTCGCGGTGTCGTGGAAGCCGTTGACGAATTCGAAGCCGAGCGCGATCAGCAGCGCGGCGCCGAGCATCAGGTACGGGAATAGCGACCCTTCGCGGACCGGCGACAGATCGGCGATCAGGTGTGTGGCGATATAGGCGGCGCCGAACGCGAGCACCAGCAGGAACACGGCATAGCCGACCTGCCTGGTGCGTGCGACTGAACCCGGATTGTTCGATGCGGACGAAGCAGGATGATTCATGACGGCATCTCGTAAGGGAACCGCGTCCGATCCTAGCTTTCGCTAGCAGTCAGTTTGATGACAGTACGGATGACGAATCATGGTCTTACGGATGTGTAAGGGGAAGGCGCCGTGACGTCGTGACGCAACTTGGCGTGCAAGGCTCGCGTCGTCGTCCATATAGTGAACACCAGCCTGCGCACCGGCATGCGGGCCGTCGAAAGTGCGCAGTGTGCGAGCGCGGCTAGCGCAGCATGCGTGGCGCGCTCCATGTCGATTCGCGCGCCAGCGCGACGAATGCGGCCAGATAGTCGATCGACGCATCCGCCTCGCGGATGCCGAGGAAGATCTGTTTCGCGATGCCCTTCTTGCCGAGCTTCACCGGCACGACCGGCATCCGGTCCGCGTATTCATCGGCAAGCCACCTCGGCAGCGCGGCCACGCCGCGCCCGCTTGCCACCATCTGCAGCATGATGTCGGTCGTCTCGATCGACTTGTGGCGTCTCGGCACGATGCCGGCCGGCGTCAGGAACTGGTTGTAGATGTCGAGCCGGTCGGTCTCGACCGGGTAGGTGATGAGGACCTCGTCGGTCAGCTGCTCGGGCGTCACGTAGTCGGCGTTCGCGAACCGATGCGCATCCGCGACCACCAGCACCTGCTCGTAATCGAACACGGGATCGAAGCGCAGCCCCGGCTTGTTCAGCGGATCGGGCGTCACGAGCACGTCGATGTCATGGCCGAACAGCGCGCCGATGCCGCCGAACTGGAAGCGCTGCTTCACGTCGACGTCGACGTCCGGCCAGCGCGACAGATACGGCGACACGACCTTCAGCAGCCACTGGTAGCACGGATGGCACTCCATCCCGATGCGCAGCGTGCCGCGCTCGCCCTTCGCGTACTGCTTCATCCGCTCCTCGGCGAGTTCGAACTGCGGCAGCAGCCGGTTCGCCAGCTTCAGCAGATACTGCCCGCCCTGCGTGAGCCGCAGGCCGCGGCCTTCCCGGTCCCAGATCGGCGTGCCGAGCTGCTGCTCGATTTTCCGGACGGTATGGCTGAGCGCCGATTGCGTGAGATGCAGCGCATTGGCGGCCGCGGTCAGCGAGCCCTGGCGCTCGACTTCGCGGATTACGACGAGATGGAATCGTTCCAGCATGGAGATCGTTCGCTCAGCAGATACATGAACAGATTTAATGAATGAATGAAATAATGCCATTTTATTTCATGAGATGAAATCCCTATGATGGCTGCCGGATCTTCAATTTCTTCTGGATGGCAGCTTCATGGTTACGACACACAACCTCGGTTTTCCGCGCATCGGCGCGAAGCGCGAACTCAAGTTCGGTCTCGAACGCTACTGGAAGGGCGAATCGTCGCGCGACGCACTGAAGGCACTCGGCGCCGAACTTCGCCAACGCCACTGGAACGACCAGCGCGACCTCGATCTCGTCCCGATCGGCGATTTCGCGTTCTACGATCAGGTGCTCGACATGAGCTTCACGCTCGGCAACCTGCCGAAACGCGTGCAGGACTTCCATGGCGATGCGCTCGACAACTATTTCCGCGTCGCGCGCGGCCGTTCGGCGCAGTCGGCGGAAGAACACGCGGCATGCTGCGGCGGTGTCGCGGCCGGTGAAATGACGAAGTGGTTCGACACGAACTATCACTACATCGTGCCGGAGTTCCACGCGGACACGAACTTCTCGCTCGATCCGTCGCGCCTGCTCCAGCAACTGGCGGAAGCGCAGGCGCAGGGCGTCGCCGCGAAGCCGGTGATTCTCGGCCCCGTCACGTATCTGTGGCTCGGCAAGGCGAAGGACGATTCCGATCGCCTCGCGCTGCTGCCGAAGTTGCTGCCGGTATATGGCGCGCTGCTCGACACGCTGACCGCGCAGGGTGTCGAATGGGTGCAGATCGACGAACCGATCCTCGTCACCGAGCTCGACGCCGAATGGCGCCTGGCGCTGCGCACCGCGTACGACGCGCTCGAGACGCGCCGCATCAAGCTGCTGCTCGCGACGTACTTCGGACAGCTCAAGGAAAATCTGACGCTCGCGGTCTCGCTGCCGGTCGACGGCCTGCATATCGATGCGATCAACGCCCGCGACGAAATCGATGCACTCGTGCGCGAACTGCCGGCCGACCGCGTGCTGTCGGTGGGCGCGATCAACGGCCGCAACATCTGGAAGACGGACCTGAACGCGACGCTCGACTGGCTCGAACCGCTCGCGAAGCGACTGGGTGATCGCCTGTGGCTCGCACCGTCGTGCTCGCTGTTGCATGTGCCGGTCGATCTCGCGAACGAGGAGAAGCTCGACGCGGAGATCCGTGCATGGCTCGCGTTCGCGCTGCAGAAGCTCGACGAACTGAAGGTGCTCGCGACCGCGCTGAACGAAGGCCGCGACAAGGTGGTCGACGCGCTCACCGCGAACGCTGCCGCGATCGACGCACGCCGTCGCTCGCCGCGCGTGAACAACCCGGCGGTGAAGGCCGCGATCGCGCGCATCGACGCGCAGCTCGGCAATCGCGCGAGCCCGTACACGCAGCGCGCGCCGAAACAGTCCGCGCGCCTGAAGCTGCCTGCGTTCCCGACGACGACGATCGGCTCGTTTCCACAGACCGCCGAGATTCGCCTGGCGCGCAGCCAGTTCAAGGCCGGCGTGCTGGATGAAGCCGGTTACCGCGAGGCGATGCAGGCGGAAATCGCGCGCAGCGTGCGCGAGCAGGAGTCGCTCGAGCTCGACGTGCTGGTGCATGGCGAAGCCGAACGCAACGACATGGTCGAATACTTCGGCGAGCAGCTCGACGGCTACGCATTCAGCCAGTTCGGCTGGGTGCAGTCGTACGGTTCGCGCTGCGTGAAGCCGCCGATCCTGTTCGGCGACATCAGCCGGCCGAAGGCGATGACGGTCGAATGGATCGCGTATGCGCAGTCGCTGACGAACAAGCCGATGAAGGGCATGCTGACCGGCCCGGTGACGATCCTGAACTGGTCGTTCGTGCGCGACGACCAGCCGCGTTCGGTGTCGTGCTACCAGCTCGCGCTCGCGATCCGCGACGAAGTGCTCGATCTGGAGAAGGCCGGTGTGCGCGTGATCCAGATCGACGAGGCCGCGTTGCGTGAAGGGCTGCCGCTGCGTCGCGCGCAATGGGGCGAGTACCTGAAGTGGGCGGTCGAATCGTTCCGCATCACCGCGAACGGCGTACAGGACGATACACAGATCCATACGCACATGTGCTATTCGGAATTCAACGACATCATCGCGTCGATCGCCGACATGGACGCGGACGTGATCACGATCGAGACGTCGCGGTCGGACATGGAGCTGCTCGACGCGTTCGACAGCTTCAGGTATCCGAATGAGATCGGGCCGGGCGTGTACGACATCCACTCGCCGAACATCCCGACGCAAGATCACATCGTCGGCCTGATGAAGAAGGCGGCCGAGCGGATTCCGGCGGAGCGCCTGTGGGTGAACCCGGACTGCGGGCTGAAGACGCGCCAGTGGGCGGAAGTGATTCCGGCGCTGACGAACATGGTCGCCGCCGCGAAGACGCTGCGCAGCCAGGTGCGATAACGCGCGAACGCGGGGTGAATGTCGTCGCGATCGATGATCGGGCGGCATAAAAGGCGGCCCGCATGTCGCGATGAGCGTTTGGGGACGTTGCGGCGTACCGCAGTACGCCCAATGCAAACGGGCAGGCGATGTCGCCTGCCCGTTGCGTGGGGTTACGCGGTGCGTGCGCCGCGCGGCAGCGTTTCGTCCGCCTTGCCGGGCGCGCCGGCATCGTCGATGCTGACGCGGCGCGAGATCAGCCACACGCACACCGACGACAGCACGGCGGCGCTCGTGTACTGAATCGCGAGCGGCCACCATTGCGGCGCGGTGTTCTGTGCGATCAGCGTGGCGACGAGCGGCGTGAGGCCGCCGGCGATCGCACCGCACACCTGGTACGCGATCGAGATCGCCGTGTAGCGGATGCGCGCGATGAAGATGCTGCTGACGAAACCCGCGACCACCGAGTAGTAGCCCGATTCCGCGAGCGTCGCGAGGCCGACGCCGACCGTGATCGACAACGGCGTGCCCATGTGCACGAGCGGCAGCATCACGAACGGCACGATCGCGGCCCAGGCGCCGGTGATCAGCAACACGCGCGTCGTGCCGAAGCGCTGCGCGATGAACGCGGCGGCGAGCTGCACGACGAACTGCAGCACGGCGACGATCGTCATGCAATGCAGCACCATCGACCGGTCGAGCGACAGGAACTGCGTCGCGTAGCTGATCATGAAGATGTTGCTGAAATACACGCCGGCGATCCCGTACACGTTCGCGCCGATCGCGAGCAGCAGCAGCGGCCAGTACTTGAGCGCCTCGCGCACCGGGTTCTGCGCGGTGTTGCCGCTCTTCCTGACTTCCTCGAACTCGGGCGACTCGGACACGCTCGCGCGGATCACGAAGCCGACCGCCAGCAGCACGGCGCTCGCGAGGAACGGCACGCGCCAGCCCCAGCTCATCATGTCGTCCTTCGACAGCGTGCTGATCGCGCCGAACGCGAGCATCGACAGGATCAGGCCGCTCGCGCTGCCGAGCTGCGCGAACGACGCGAAGAACGTGCGCTTGCCTTCGGGCGCATGCTCGCCGGCGAGCAGCACCGCGCCGCCCCATTCGCCGCCGACCGCGATGCCTTGCAGCACGCGCATCAGAACCAGCAGGATCGGTGCGATCACGCCGGCCTGCGCATGGGTCGGCAGCAGGCCGATCGCGACCGTCGACACGGCCATCAGCATCAGCGTCGCGAGCAGCGAGCGCTTGCGACCGAAGCGGTCGCCGAGATAGCCGAACATCACGCCGCCGAGCGGCCGCGCGAAGAAGCCGACCGCGAACGAGCCGAACGACGCGAGCAAGCTGACGAAACGGCTTTCGCCGGGAAAGAACAGCGGCCCGAACACGATGGCGGCGGCGGTCGCGTAGCTATAGAAGTCGTACCATTCGATCGTGGTGCCGACGAATGAAGCGAGCGCCGCCCGCTTCGGTTGCTTGATGGCAGTCCCCATCTGTTATGTGCTCCTCTGGAATCCTCTGATTTGGAATAGGTCGTGTGCCGGGATCAGTCGCGGTACGCGACGCCGGGCAGCACGCACAGCAACTCGTAGGCGAGGTTCGCGCCGAGCAGGGCCGTGGTGCCGAACGGGTCGTACGGCGGCGCGACTTCGACGAGATCGCAACCGACGATGTTCAGCCCCTTCGCGCCGCGGATGATCTCGAGCGCCTGCGGCACCGTGAGGCCCGCGATTTCCGGCGTGCCGGTGCCCGGCGCGTAGGCCGGATCGATGCCGTCGATGTCGAAGGTGATGTAGACGGGCGTGTCGCCGATGCGCGCGCGCACTTCTTCCATCAGCGGCGCGAGCGACTTGTTCCAGCATTCCTCGGCCTGGACCACGCGGAAGCCCTGCTCGCGGCACCAGTCGAAATCCTCGGCGGCGTAACCGGTGCCGCGCAGGCCGATCTGCGTGACCTTGTCGCCGTGCAGCAGGCCTTCCTCGACCGCGCGGCGGAACGGCGTGCCGTGCGCGATCTTTTCGCCCATCATCGTATCGTTCACGTCGGCGTGTGCATCGACGTGGATCAATGCAACCTTGCCGTGCTTGCGGTGGATCGCGCGCAGGATCGGCAGCGCGATCGTGTGGTCGCCGCCGAGCGTGATCGGCTTGCAGTCGTGCGCGAGAATCGCGTCGTACGCGGTCTCGATGCGCGCGATGGAATCGTGCAGGTTGTACGGGTTGATCGCGATGTCGCCGATGTCGGCGATCTGCAGCGAATCGAACGGCGCGGCGCGCGTGGCCATGTTGTACGGGCGCAGCAGCACCGATTCCGTGCGGATCTGGCGCGGGCCGAAGCGTGCGCCGGTGCGATTGGAGGTGCCGAGGTCGAACGGCACGCCGACGAAACACGCGTCGAGGCCGGCGGCGCTCGCCACGTGCGGCAGGCGCATCATCGTCGCGATGCCGCCGCTGCGCGGCATTTCATTGCCGCCGAGCGGCTGGAAATGGGTGTGATCGTTCATGGGCTTGTCTCTTCCGATGTGGGGTTGCCGTATCATTCGACGCGGCCTGGCGCATAGTTTTACGCGTCCGACCGGAAAGAAGAATGCGAAGATATCGACGTAAACATCGATTTTCATCGATGTATGGAAGGGGAATAGCGTGCTGGGGAATCTGTCGACCCTCGATCTGCGGTTGATCCGCGTGTTTCTCGCGGTCACGGACGCGGGCGGCGTGTCGGCCGCGCAGGCGATGCTGAACGTCGGCCAGTCGACGATCAGCGCGCAACTGTCGTCGCTCGAGACGCGGCTCGGCTACCGGCTCTGCGAGCGCGGCCGCAGCGGCTTCCGGCTCACGCCGAAGGGCGAGCGGTTCCACGCGATGAGCCGCAAGCTGCTCGCCGCGCTCGACGAATTCGGGATGGCCGCGCGGCACATGGACCGCCAGCTCGTCGGTACGCTGAATATCGGCCTGATCGGTCATACGCCGGTCAGCCAGAACGCGCGGATCGCGGAGGCGATCGCCGCGTTCCGCACGCGCGACCAGGCCGTGCGCTTCTCGATCTCGGTGCGCGCGCCGGGCGATCTCGAGGAAAAACTGCTGAGCGGCGAGATCCAGATCGCGGTCGGCTACTTCTGGCATCGCGTGCCGACGCTGCACTACACGCCGCTGTTCGTCGAGCGGCAGGTCGCATACTGCGGTCGCGGCCATCCGCTGTTCGAACGCGCCGGCGCGCTGACGCCAGCCGACGTCGCGGGATTCGAATGGGCCTGGCGCTCGTATCCGCTGCCGGAGGCGCAGATGTCGACCACGCCCGATCGCGTGACCGCGACCGCCGACAACATGGAGGCGGTCGCGCTGCTGATCCTGTCAGGCCATCACCTCGGCTATCTGCCGCAGCACTTCGCGGCGCCGTATGTCGCGCAAGGGCTCCTCGCGCCGCTCAGCCCGGATCGGCTGCATTACGAGGTCACGTTCCACATGGTCGTGGCGCGCGATGGGCGCGGCGATCCGCTCGTCGAAGCGTTTCTCGAGGATCTCGAGCGCGCGCACCAGTCGCCCGACGTCGTGTGAACCGGCGTGCGGCCAGGCAACGCCGGCACTGTGGACGAATGTCACGCCGGAGCGGGCCGCAGCCTGCATCACGGCACCGGCAACCCCGCGTCATGCTTCACCTCCCGTAGCGACAGCGCCGATTCGATCGACGTGACGCCCGGCAGCATCCGCAGCGAGTCGCGCAGGAACGTGCCGTAGTCGTCGAGATCGCGCGCGACCACCTGCAGCAGGTAGTCGGCCGTGCCCGCGACGTTGTGGCACGCGAGGATCCGCTCGATGCCGAGCACTTCCCGTTCGAACCGGTCGGCGACCTTGCGGTCGTGCGTCGCGAACCGCACGAGCACGAACGCGACGACGCCGAAGCCGAGCGCCTGGCGTGACAGCTGCGCGCGGTAGCGCTCGATGTAGCCGTCGTTTTCGAGACGTTTCAGGCGCCGCGCGCACGGCGTTTCGGACAGGCCGACGGAATCGGCGAGGCGCGCGATCGGCAGGCGGCCGTCGCGCTGCACCGCGGCGAGAATCGCGCGATCGGTTTTGTCGAGTTCGGTCATGTTGGCGGAATCCGTGTCTGGATTCCATGATTGTGGCGGATTCCGCTATGGATCGCCAATCCTCAGCCAAAGATGGCCAATAATCCCTCCACCTTCAGCGGCAACATATCGTCATTGAAGGACGGGGGCAGACCATGATTTCCACGCATTTGCTGTTGATTTATCTCGCCGCGCTGGCGGCCATCTACGCGGTGCCCGGGCCCGACATGGCGCTCGTGCTGCAGACCAGCATCGGCCGCGGCGTGCGCCCGGGCATGGCGGCGGCCGCCGGCCTTTCGCTGTCACGCACCGCGCACGTGACGCTCTCCGCATGCGGCGTCGCGGCGCTGATCCGCAGCGCGCCTTGGCTGTACGAAGCGATCCGTTACGGCGGCGCGCTTTATCTCGCGTACGTCGCGATCCAGGTGTTCCGCTCGCCGGTGTTCGCACTCGGCGACGGCGACGAGGCGGCCTCGGACGAACTGCGGCAGTCGTTCTTCAAGGGGCTGCTGACGAACCTGCTGAATCCGAAGGCGCTGCTGTTCTGCTCGGTGCTGCTGCCGCAGTTCGTGCGGCCCGAGGCCGGGCCCGTCGTGTGGCAGATGTTCGAGCTCGGCGCGCTGCTGGTCGCGGCCGGCGTGTGCTTCGACCTCGCATGCGTGTTCGGCGCGTCGCGCATCGCGGCGTGGATGCGCGCGCATCCGCTCGCGCAGACGGTCCAGCGCTGGACGTTTTCCGCTGCGCTGATCGGGTTCGCGCTGCGGCTGTCGATGGATTGAGCCGATCGACGGAGGCCGCGTGCAATGCCGGCCTTCGTGCCCATGCCCCGCCGCAGAAGGGCGTGCGCGCAAATCGTCTGACTGATCTAAACTCCCTTTAACTTCGCGCATTCGCGAACCGACTGACCGAACGGAACCGACTTCCGCCGGCTATGTCCGATTTCCTGGCTGTTCCGTGCAACGCGGTACCAAGGAGGGTCAGAACATGGCAAGGCATCTTCACGCCGACCGTGAACCCCGAATCGTCCCCGAGTCCAAGTGCCTCGGCCCGTGCGATCCGGCAGAACGCATCCACGTCACGATCATGTTGCGGCGGCAGGAAGAAGGGCAACTCGATACGTTGGTCCACCAGCTCGCCACCGGCGACGCACAGGCGAAACCGCTGTCGCGTGAAGCCTTCGCGCAGCGTTTCTCCGCCCATTCCGACGACATCCGCAAGACCGAGGACTTCGCGCGTCGTCATCAGTTGACGGTCGATCGCGTCGACCCGGTCGAAAGCGTCGTCGTGCTGTCGGGCACGATCCAGCAGTTCGAAGCGGCATTCAGCGTGAAGCTCGAGCGTTTCGAGCATCGTTCGATCGGTCAGTATCGCGGCCGCTCGGGCCCGATCGCGCTGCCGGACGATCTCGGCGACGCCGTCACGGCCGTGCTCGGCCTCGACAGCCGCCCGCAGGCGCGGCCGCACTTCCGGCTGCGTCCGCCGTTCAGGCCGGCGCGCGGCGCCACGAGCGTCACGTTCACGCCGGTCCAGCTCGCGTCGCTGTACGGTTTTCCGGCCGGCGACGGCGCCGGGCAGTGCATCGCGATCGTCGAACTCGGCGGCGGCTATCGCGCGGCCGATATCCAGCAGTATTTCCGCGGGCTCGGCATCGACACGCCGCCGACGCTCGTCGACGTCAACGTCGGCACCGGCCGCAACGCGCCGACCGGCGACGCGAACGGCCCGGACGGTGAAGTCGCGCTCGACATCGAGATCGCCGGAGCGATCGCGCCGGCCGCGAAGATCGCGGTCTATTTCGCGCCGAACAGCGACGCGGGCTTCATCCAGGCCGTCAACGCGGCCGTCACCGACAAGACCAACAGACCGTCGGTGATTTCGATCAGCTGGGGCGGGCCGGAAGCGATCTGGCAGGCGCAGTCGGCGCAGGCGTTCAACCGTGTGTTGCAGGCGGCCGCCGCGCAGGGCATCACCGTGTGCGCGGCGTCGGGCGACAGCGGCTCGGGCGACGGGTTGCAGGACGGCACCGATCACGTCGACTTCCCCGCGTCGAGCCCGTACGTGCTCGGCTGCGGCGGCACGCAGCTCGATGCGCTGCCCGGGCAGGGCATCCGCGGCGAGGTCACGTGGAACGACGAGGCGTCCGGTGGCGGCGCGGGCGGCGGCGGCGTCAGCACGCTGTTCGACCTGCCGGCATGGCAGCAAGGATTGAAGGTTGCGCTCGCCGACGGCAGCAGCATGCCGCTCGCGAAGCGCGGCGTGCCGGACGTCGCCGGCGATGCATCGCCGCAGACGGGCTACGAGGTGTCGATCGCCGGCACGCCCGCGGTGATGGGCGGCACGAGCGCGGTCGCGCCGTTGTGGGCCGCGCTGATCGCACGGATCAACGCGGCGGCAGGCGCATCGGCCGGCTGGATCAATCCGGCGCTGTACAAGAATCCGGGCGCGCTGCGCGACATCACCAAAGGCTCGAACGGCACGTATGCAGCCGCGTCCGGCTGGGATGCATGCACGGGCCTCGGCAGCCCCGACGGCGCGAAACTCGCGGCAATTCTCGCGCGCAAGCCGTCGAGCTGATACGCCGGCACAGGCCTTTTCACGCGACGCGGGTTTCCTGCCCGCGTCTTTTTTCACCTCCAGGAGCAGCACGATGGGCATCGATTCCGCATCCTCCGGCGGCGTGTATCCGCTGCATCACGGCGACCACAATTCGCATGGCGTGCCGCCGACCATCAATCCGGTCGCGCTGAGCCACGGCCGCGACCAGCCGTTCTTCGATCCAGTTGCGTACGGCAACGGCCCCGACGACTCGGTCACCGACACGACCGAAGCGGCCGCGATCACGCACCATACGATCCTGATCGACGGCAAGCGCATCGCGTACACGGCGACGGTCGGCCATCTCGTGACGGTCGACCCGAGCAGTTCGCTGCCGGCCGCGAAGATCTTCTACGTCGCGTTCACGGCCGACGGCGCGAAGGAGGAAACGCGGCCCGTCACGTTCTTCTACAACGGCGGGCCCGGGTCGTCGTCGGTGTTCGTGCTGCTCGGCTCGTTCGCGCCGAAACGCATCAAGACCTCGATGCCGGGATTCACGCCGCCCGCGCCGTACCAGATGGAAGACAATCCGGACAGCATGATCGACCACAGCGACCTGGTGTTCATCAACCCGGTCGGCACCGGCTATTCGGCGGCCGTCGCGCCGAACAAGAACCGCAATTTCTGGGGCGTCGACCAGGATGCGAATTCGCTGAAGCAGTTCATCAAGCGCTACCTGACGAAGAACAACCGCTGGAATTCGCCGAAATACCTGTTCGGCGAGTCGTACGGCACCGCGCGCAGCTGCGTGCTCGCGTACAAGCTGCACGAGGACGGCGTCGACCTGAACGGCGTCACGCTGCAGTCGTCGATCCTCGACTACCGGCAGGCCGGCAACCCGGTCGGCGCGCTGCCGACCGCCGCGGCCGACGCGTGGTATCACAAGAAGCTCGGCGTCACGCCCGCGCCGACCGATCTCGGCACGTTCGTCGAGGAAGTCGCGCAGTTCGCGCGTACCGATTACCTGACCGCACTGCGCAACGTGCCGCATGCCGACCCGGCCGCCGTGCGGAAGCTGGCGGGCTACACGGGCATCGACGCCGCGACGCTGCAGACCTGGGGGCTCGACATCGCGGGCTACGACGCGCGTGGCAATTCGCTGTTCCTGACGACGTTGCTGCACGCGCAGGGGCTGGCGCTCGGGTCGTACGACGGCCGCGTGACCGGGATCTCGTCGGGCATCGCCGGCAAGATCGATCCGAACTCGGGCGGCAACGATCCGACGATGACGGCCGTGACCGGCGTCTACACGGCGATGTGGAACAGCTACCTGAACGAGCAGTTGAAGTTCACGTCGAATTCCGCGTTCACGGACCTGAACGACCAGGCGTTCCAGAACTGGGACTTCAGCCACATCGATCCGACCGGCGCGCAGCAGGGCATCGATGCGAAGGGGAACGTGATCCTCTATACGGCCGGCGATCTCGCCGCGGTGATGGCGCTGAACGTCGACCTGAAGGTGCTGTCGGCGAACGGCCTCTACGATTTCGTCACGCCGTTCTACCAGACCGTGATCGACCTGCAGCAGATGCCGCTCGAGGATCAGAAGGTGCGGCAGAACCTGTCCGCGCGCTTTTATCCGTCGGGGCACATGGTGTATCTCGACGGCGGTTCGCGCACCGCGCTCAAGCGCGATCTCGCGACGATGTACGACGCGACGGTCAGCGATACGGGCGCGCGGATGCGGATTCGCGCATTGCAGGCGAAGAAGACGGGCGGCCACGCGTAGCGTCGCCCGTCGTGCATGTGCCGCGCGTAACCGCGAGGTTCGCGCGGCACGGCATGGTGCGGCGGCGACGGGGCCGGCTTATGCGGCGGGCTTACGCGGCCGGCCAGTCGAACGGCGTGTACGGCAGCGCGCGCTTGTGGCGCGAGCCGTCGTAGAAGCGCAGCACCGTTTCGTACACGCTGTCGGCCACGGTTTTGCCTTCGAGGAAATCGTCGATCTCGTCGTAGGTGACGCCATACGCGTGCTCGTCGGGGCGCAGCGGACGCAGCTCCTCGAGGTCGGCCGTCGGCACCTTCATCACGATCAGTTCGTCGCCGCCCAGCGCGCGGGCGACCGCGCGCACGCGGCGCTTGCTCAGGCCGGCGAGCGGCAGCACGTCCGCGCCGCCGTCGCCGAACTTCGTGAAGAAACCCATCAGCGATTCGGCCGCGTGGTCGGTGCCGATCACGATGCCGCGCCGCGCGCCGGCGACCGCGTACTGCGCGATCATGCGCTCGCGTGCCTTGATGTTGCCGTGCACGAAATCCTGCTGTGCCGGGTTTTCGAACGCGTGGCCGGAGGCGACGAGCGATGCGAGCATCGCGTCGGCGGCCGGCTTCACGTCGACCGTGAACGTCTCGTCCGCACGCACGAACGCGAGCGCGCGCTGTGCGTCGGCTTCGTCGTTCTGCACGCCGTTCGGCAAGCGCATCGCGATGAAGCGGGCGTCGTAGCCGTCGGCGCGCAGCCGTTCGACCGCCAGCTGCGCGAGCCGCCCGGCCGTCGACGAATCGACGCCGCCGCTGATGCCGAGCACGTAGGTCCGCAAGCCGGTCGAACGAAGGTACTGCGCGAGGAAGTCGACGCGGCGGGCGATTTCGGCATCGACGTCGAATTGCGGGGCGACGTTCAGTTCGGCAATGATCGCGCGTTGGCGGCTGGCGTAATCGGCGGATGTCATGGAGGGTGGTTCCGGAACGAAATGCGAGGCGCTCATCATAAGCGCAATCGCAGCCCGACGCCGCGCCGGGCATGCGATCCGGCGGGCGCGCGTTGCATCGGCGAGACGCGCTGCATCGTCATGGGGCAGCGCGCGGGGCGGCAGGCTCCGGCGTGCACGCGGATGCCTCGTTTCGATGCATGAAAGGGGCGCGGTAAGGAGGCTCTCTGCTGCCGCTCGCCCGCGTCAGCGCCGCGCGAGCACGACGCCCACCAGCGCGAGCCCGAAGCCGGCGAGCTGGACGGCCGCGAGCGTTTCGCCGAACAGCAAGTAGCCCTGCAGCGCGGCGAGCGGCGGCGCGAGGAACAGCAACGACGTCGCGCGCGCGGCGTTACCGCGCCGCAGCATCCACATCAGCATCGTGACCGCGCCGCCGGACAGGAACACGACGCCCCACACGAGCGAGATCCACAGCGCCGGCGCACCGATCCAGCGCGTTTCGTGCAGCAGCACGACGAAGACCGCTGCGACGATCGCCGCGCCCAGGTTCTGCACGGCGACGGCTGTGCGCAGGTCGTTCTGCGCGAGCTTGCCCTTCTGATACAGCGAGCCGGCGGTGATCGAGCCGACCGACAGGATCGACACGGCCACGACGAACCACGCGGGCGCGGCGCCCGGCGGCGGCGCGACGCCGCCCGCCACTTTCGGCGCGAGCACGAGCGCGACGCCGGCGAGGCCGAGCGCCATCCCGAGCCAGCCGCGCGCGGGCAGGCGCTCATTGAACAGCGGCACCGCGAGCGCGGCGGTGGCGAGCGGCTGCAGCGCGCCGAGCAACGCCATCACGCCCGCATTCAGTCCCTGCGCGACGGCCCAGTAGCTGGCGCCGAGATAGACGCCTTGCAGCAGCGCGCCCGCGATCAGGTGGCGCGGCCATTCGCGGCGGGCCGGCCACGGCGCGCGCGCGGCGAGCGCCACCGCGCCGAACAGCACCGCCGTGCCGGCGAAACGCGCGAGCAGGAACAGGTTCGGATCGGCGTACGGCTTGATTGCCCGGGCGACGATGAAGCCGGTGGACCACAGCGCGACGAAAGCCGCGGCGACGAGCGAGTTGAACATGCATGGCGGGCCGCGATACGGCCGGACGAATCGTGAAGTCGGCCAGTATCGGCCGAACCGGAGCTGCCGTCTTGTCGGATTCTGCATTCGCCCGTGGCGCGAGCGCGGCGGCCATTCCGTCACCGGCCGGCCAGATGAAGGTGCTGCGGCATGAAAGCGCGCCGTGGCGCGCGGAAAGGACGGGAGGATCAGTCGAGCGAGAACGTGTCGAGCGGCTGGTTCGCGCGTGCGTCGGTCGCGAAGCGCGCGGCGAGCTGTTCGTACAGCCGGCGCGCCTCGTCGAGCGTCAGGTCGATCCAGTACGGATCGCCCGCGCCGTCGTTGAGTCGTTCTGGCGAAAACTGGATTTCGAGCACACTGCCTTTGCGATACATTGCGCAAGCCCCTTGATGGTCTGTCGTTCGGCGAAGCGCAGAGTGTAGCAACCGCTTGCCGTGCCGATTCGCGCGCATCGGGCAATACAGAATTTCGCTTTCGTGAAACGCGCCGACCGCCAGCCGCGCCGCCGTCAAATGGCGGTCAAACGGCCGTAATACAATGGTCGGCTTACCCATTACCAGTCGCCTCGGGCGCATTGCGATGCTGGCGGAACAACGTCATCAATACATTCTGTCGGAGCTCGGACGATCGGGCGCGCTGTCGGTCGCCGAACTCGTGCGCTCGCTCGACGTATCGCGCGAGACGATCCGGCGCGACCTGAATGCGCTCGCGGCGCGCGGCCTGCTCGTGATGACGCACGGCGGCGCGCTGGCGGCGGACCGCCGCGAGCCGAGCCTGTCCGAGCGCGAAGCGGCGAACGCCGAAGCGAAGCGCACGATCGGGCGACGCGCGGCCGAATTCGTGCCCGACGACGCATCGGTGCTGATCGACTCGGGCAGCACGCCGCATGCGGTCGCGCTCGCGCTGGCCGACCGGCACCGGCTGTCGATCTACACGAACGACTGGCGCACGGCATTCGTGCTCGCGCGGCGCAACGGCAATCGCGTGACGCTGCTCGGCGGCGAACTGTCCGACGACGAGGACGCGACGTTCGGGCTCGATACGATCCAGCAGCTCGCGCAATACCATGTCGATTTCGCGTTCGTCGGCGCGGGCGGCATCACGTCGGACGGCGACTGCACCGACTATTCGCGGCTCGCCGCCGAAGTGCGCAGCCGGATGATCGCGGCGGCCGGCACGGCGATCATCGTCGCCGACCATTCGAAGTTCGGCCGCGTGACGCCGGTGCGGATCAACGGCACATCGGCCGCGCGCTACCTCGTCACCGAGCGCGCGCCGGACAAGGCCGTGCGCCGCGCGCTGACCGCACGCGGCATCGAGCTGCTCGTGTGCGACTGACGCGGGTCCGACATACAAGGTTCATCGAACCGTCATCGCGCGGGAAGAACCACCGTCAACACTGACTCATTCATCTCGACCGGCCCGTCCGGCAGGAGCAACGAATGACCGTCAGCGTACGCAGTTATCTTTCCCCGACTCTCGTCCTGCTTGCCTTCGACTGGCCCGATGCGGCGTCGCGCACGGACTTCCTCGGCTTCGCGATCCGGCGCACGCCGGGCTTCTGGTCGGCCGACGGCAAGACGCGGGCGCCGAACAGCTGGCTGCCGAATCGGCTCACGTTCGACGGCCCGGCCGCCGACACGCAGGGCGATGCACCGACCGACCAGGCGCCGATCCAGAAATTCATGTGGTGGGACGCGCGCATCGATCCGCAGGACCGCGATGCGTCGTTCCGCTATGACGTCTTTCCGGTCGTCGGCACGCCGGAGCACCTGCAGGTGCTCGATGCGGAGGCCGGCGTGTGCGATGTCGTGCTGCCCGCGCACGTCGTGGACGGTGTCGGCACGTGGTTCAACCGTGCGGTCGTCAGCTCGCAGGCGTTCGCGAAGCAGGTCGCGGCGCTGGGTCTCGCGCCGGATGCGGCGCCGAGCGCGGACCAGGCACTGAAGCTGCGCGCGTGGCTCGCGAACGACATGGAGCAGGTGTTCGCGGCGATGCTCGACCCCGCGTCGCGCGCGGTGTCGGCCGTCTATCACCTGACGGACACGCTGTGGGCGCTGCCCGCTTTCGAGGCGTTCGGACGGCGGCACGGCGAAGCGTCGCTCGCGATCGTCTACGACGCGCACACGACCGCGCGCAAGGGCAAGCCGCCGCTGCCGTCGCCGAACCAGCCGGCCGTCGACGCGCTGCAGGGCCTCGCGACGCTCGCGCCGCGCGACCGGACGCACATCATGCACGACAAGTTCATCGTGACCGACGCACCGGCAAATGCGGCAACCGCGGTGACGCCCACGCGCGTGCTGACCGGTTCCGCGAACTTCACGACCGAAGGGCTGACGGAGCAGGCGAACGTGCTGCACGCATTCGATTCGCCGGCGCTCGCGGCGCTGTACAACGCGCGTGCGCACGCGCTGGCCGCGAATCCGCCGATCGCGGAGACGGCGAAGTTGTCGGCGGGCTGGTCGGCGCCGATGACGATCGGCAGCGCGCAGGTGCGCGTCGCGTTTTCGCCGGAGCCGGCGGGGCAGCGCACCGAGATCGATACGATCGTCGCCGCGATCGCGGCCGCGAAGCATTCGGTGTCGTTCTGCCTGTTCATGCCGACCGACGCTGCGCTGCGCGACGCATGCTTCGCAGCCGGCGATCGTGGTCTGATGATGTTCGGCCTGGTGAACCGCATCAACGTCGGCAGCGCGACGAAGGCCGATGCCGCGCAGCACGACGGGCAGTCGCTCGATGCGGCGACGCTCGCGAACCTCGAGCTTTATCATCGCCAGCGCGATCGGCGCGACGTGATCGATGCCGCGTATTTTTCGCCGGCGACGGTGCCGAAGGGTTTCGAGCCGGAGCTGCGCCTCTTTCCGGGCGAGCCGGCGCCGGCGTATCCGCCGGTCGTGATTCACCACAAGTTCATCGTGATCGATGCGGAAGGCGCGAACCCGATCGTCTACACGGGCTCGGCGAACATGAGCCGCAACTCCGAGCAGTACAACGACGAGAACCTGCTCGAGATTCGCGACACGCGGATCGCGGCGATCTATCTCGCGGAATTCCTGCGGCTCTACGAGCACTACCGCGCGCGGGCGCTGTCGATCGAGACGAAACGGCATGGCGCCGGTGCGCATCGGCAACTCGCGCTCGCACCGGATTCGAGCTGGGCGAAGAAATATTACGTGGCGGGAAGCCCGGAAGAGAAGGCGCGGATCGCGCTGGCGTCGACCGTGCCGACGGACTCGCCCGCGACGCACGCGCGGCGTGAGGCGGCCTGAAGGAGCGTGCCGCGTGCGTCCGGCTCATGCCGGTTGCACGCGGCGGGGCGACGTTCGGGAGGTGTGCCGGACGGCGAGTGGAGCGCTCGCCAGCCGGCCTTCGGGCGGAATCGCGCGGTGCGCCTACGCGGCGACGTAGCGCAGCACGGAGTCGGTGATCGTCTCGCGATGTCGCGCGCGCAGCCGCGGCGCCGACGGATCGCGGCCGAACGCGGCGCCGAACGTGTAACGGTTCGACACGCGGTGGAAGCAGAACGAGCTGATCAGCAGATGCAGGTCGAACGCGTCGATGTCCTTGCGGAAGGCGCCGCTCGCCGCACCGCGCTCGAGCAGTTCCTCGAGCGTCTTGATGATGCTGACGTTGCGGTTCTTGAACGACTTCAGCTGTTCGAGATACTTCGCGCCGTGGATGTTCTCGATCGACACGAGGCGGACGAAGTCGCGATGCTTGTCGTGATAGTCGAACGTGAATTCGACGAGCCGGCGCATGCCTTCGCGCGGCTCCATGTCGCCGACGTGCAGTTCCTGCTCGAGCGCGCGGATGTCGCCGTACACCTTCTCCAGCACGGCCTCGTACAGGCCTTCCTTGCTTTCGAAGTAGTAGTAGAGCATCCGCTTCGTCGTGTTCGTGCGCTCGGCGATCGCGTCGACGCGCGCACCGGCGAGGCCCATCGCGGAAAACTCCTGCGTGGCGACGTCGAGGATGTTGCGCTTGGTTTGCTCGGGATCGTATTTGCGCCGCGCATCGGTCGCAAGCGCGCGGCTTTCGGACGTGGCGGCCTTGCTTCCAGCTTTCATGTGACTTTGTTGTGAGTTCGCGGCGGCATGAAGAAACCATTCTAGCATGCGGGAAATGCCCGCCCGGCCGACCTTTCGCTCTAATCGGCCGGGCGGTTTCGGCTGCTGCTGCCGCTCAGCGCCGGCACGACGCGAGCGCGTCGCGGGCCTGGTACGCGGTGTACGTGAGCTGCGCGGCGGCGAGGCCCGCGAGCCCGAACGTGCGCGTGAGCCCGAACGCGGCGAAGCCTTCCGGCACGGGCCGCTCGCCGGCAAGCGCGGCGGCGAGCGCTTCGCCGGCGACGGTGGTGGGCGCCATCCCGTGACCGCCGAATGCGATCGCGTGCCACACGCCGTCCGCGTCGCGGCCGATCTGCGGCATCTTGTGCCGCGCGTAGCTCATCAGCCCGCCCCAGGCGTATTCGACCTTCACGCCTTCGAGCTGCGGATACACGCGCAGCAGGTCGCGTCGCAGCAGCCGCGCGATCGCGTCGGGGCCGCGGTCGAGCACGGAGATCCGGCCGCCCCACAGAATGCGCGTGTCCTTCAGCGGACGGTAGTAGTCGAACGCGAAACGCGTGTCGTAGATCGCGTACGGCGCGTCGATCGCGTCCGGCAGGCGCGTGCCGAGCGGTTCGGTCGCGATCACGTAAGTCGCGATCGGCAGCACCGCGCGCTCGATGCGCGGCGACACGCCGCGCGCGTAACCGCCGCCGGCGAACACGACGTCCTTCGCGCGCACCGTGCCCTGCGCCGTGCGCACGACGTAGCCGGCGCCTTCGCGCGCGATGCCGAGCGCGGCCGAGCGTTCGAACACGCGCGCGCCGCCGCACGATGCGGCCGCCGCGACGCCGAGCACGTACTTGAGCGGATGGAAGTGGAACGCGTTCGGCTCGAACAGGCCGCCGTAATAGCGCTGCGTTTTCAGCCGCGCGCGCAGCGCGTCGGTTGCGACCGGTTCCCAGTCGACGTTGAATTCCTGCTTCATCAGCGTGCGCACGCCGTCGAGCCGCGATGGATCGTCGAACCAGTTCGCGAGCATCACGCCCTCGTCGACGATGTCGCAGTCGATTCCGTAGCGGGCGATCCGCGCGCGGATCAGGTCGACCGCATCGACGGTGAGCCGGTACAGGCGGCGGCCTTCGTCGCGGCCGAGCGTGCGCAGCAGGTCCGCGTTGTCGAGGCTGTAGCCGCCGAACACGAAGCCGCCGTTGCGGCCCGATGCGCCGAAGCCGACCCGCTCGCCGTCGAGCACGACGACGTCCCGCACGCCGCGCTCGACGAGGCCGAGCGCCGTGCACAGGCCGGCGAGGCCGCCGCCGACGATGCAGACCTGCGTGTCGATCGTGCCGGTCAGTTGCGGGTAGGGCTGGCGGGTAACGGTGGCTTCGTAGAAGTTCTGCATGCGTTTTCGGGGATTCGTGACGGCGGAAAAACGAACGGCGCGCGTCGATCTTGCCTGAACGCGCGCGCCGCGTCGAATGGGGTTTTCAGTGCAACGGCCGCGGCGATCGGGCGGCGGCCGTTGCGCGACCGGGCGTCAGGCGCCCGGCGTCGGGTTGGCCGGGGCGGCGACGTAGGCCGGATAGCCGGCATCGGCCTTTACCGTCGCCTCGGTCGGCGCGTTGCGCTCGATCCACGGCGCGATCTCCATGTCCTCGTAGCGGACGAGGCGGCATTTGCGCACCAGCGCGTAGCCGAGCCAGATCGCGAGGAAGAACGGCAGGCCGATGTAGGTCGCGGCGATGCCGGCCCAGTCGATCCTGTCGGCGAGGAACGCCTGGTAGTCCTGGCCGAGCGCGACGATGGCGCACAACGCGAATGCGAACAGCGGGCCGAACGGAAACCACTTCGACCGGTATGGCAACTGGTCGAGCCGAAAGCCCTGCTTCAGGAAGCCCTTGCGGAACCGGTAATGGCTGACCGCGATGCCGAGCCACGTGATGAAACCGGCCATGCCCGACGTGTTCAGCAGCCACAGGTACACCGTCTTGTCGCCATACAGCGACGTGAGGAAGCACAGCGCGCCGACGGCGGTCGTCGCGTACAGCGCGTTGCGCGGCACGCCGCCCGGCGACAGCTTCGCGAACAGCTTCGGCGCGCGGCCTTCGACCGCGAGGTTGTAGAGCATCCGCGTCGACGCGTACATGCCGGAGTTGCCGGCCGACAGCACGGCCGTCAGGATCACCGCGTTCATCACGCCGGCCGCGAACGCGAGGCCCGCATGGCGGAACACGAGCGTGAACGGGCTCACGCCGACGTCGGTCACGTCGCTCTTCAGCAGGCTCGGGTCCGTGTACGGAATCAGCACGCCGATCACGAAGATCGCGAACACGTAGAACAGCAGGATGCGCCAGAAGATCTGGCTGACCGCGCGCGGGATCGTCGTGCGCGGATTCTCCGATTCGCCGGCCGCGACGCCGATCATTTCGGTGCCCTGGAACGAGAAGCCCGCGATCATCGCGACGCCGAGCATCGTTGCCCAACCGCCCGCGAAGGGCGCGTCGCCGATCGTGAAGTTGCCCCAGCCCGCGCTCGGGCCGCCTTGCATGATCCCGAAGATCATCAACAGGCCGATGCCGACGAACGCGACCACCGTCAGCACCTTGATCAGCGCGAACCAGTATTCGGCTTCCCCGAAACCGCGTACCGACAGCGCGTTGAGCGCGAAGATCAGCGTGAGGAAGATCGCGCTCCACCAGACGCCCGGCACGTGCGGAAACCAGTAGTGCATCACGAGCTGCGCGGCGACGAGTTCGACCGCGAGCGTCACGGCCCAGCTGTACCAGTAGTTCCAGCCGAGCGCGAAACCGAAGCCTTCGTCGACGAATTTCGCGCCGTAGGTCGCGAACGAGCCCGACACCGGCATGAACGCGGCCATTTCGCCGAGGCTCGTCATCAGGAAGTAGACCATCAGGCCGATCAGCATGTACGCGAGCATCGCGCCGCCGGGGCCGGCTTGCGAGATCGACGCGCCGGACGCCACGAACAGGCCCGTGCCGATCGAGCCGCCGATCGCGATCATCCGCAGATGACGCGCCTGCAGCGCGCGGTGGAGGGACGGCTTCGCGGGCGGCGAGCCGGACGGACGGGGCGAGTCGGGGCGGGCATCTGAATGCATGGCGGGTGCTGGGCGCTGTCTCCGGGATTGTTTTTTGGTGACGAAGGGCGACGCGTCGGCGGCCGGCCGGCGGTCGGCGACACTGCTTCGCGGGCTTGATCCGGATCCACCGGATCGACCGGATTTACCGGTGCAGCGGTGCAGCGGTGCGCGACGCGTGTCGTCTTCGTCTGTCGTCCGGCTGCCGCTGGGCGGCCGTCGGCGCGCCGGGTGCCGTGCACCTCGTCGACGCCGCCCCGATTGTGTGTGCCGGCCGCATGCGCGGCAAACGATATTTCCGCACAGGGTGATGCGGCTTTGTCATCAACTTGTCGCGCGGCGCAATCGGGTCGGGCGGCCCGGCCATCGGCCCTGGATACGTCCCATGCCGGCGTCGAAACGGGCGGATCGGTCCTGCCGAGGTGTTGCGTTTTGGGAATGAAGTCGTGAGTTAATATCAATAGCGGCCCGACTTGTGGCCATCGACAATGTGTCTCATGGATCGTGCCTCGCGAGGCCGGGGCGTGCCGTCAGGCCGGGTTTCCGGCGGCGGCGCCGCGCGATGCGCCAGGCGGCGCACCGGGCCTGCCGAGCTGCGCATCCGCTTGCACAGGGCGCGCGAACGCGCTCCAATCGAATCACGCGGGCGGCGTCGCCGCCGCACCGATCAATCTGTCCCTGAAGAGGAAGTGATGCAATTCAACGACATTCTTGCTGCGCTCGACATCGATCTCGCCCAGTGGAAAGGCAATGCGCTGACCGCGCGTTCGCCGCTCGACGGCGCGACGCTCGCGACGCTGGCGGTGGACTCGCCCGCCGACGCCGAGCGCAAGATCGACGCCGCGCACGACGCATTCCTCAAGTGGCGCACGGTGCCGGCGCCGGTGCGCGGCGAGCTCGTGCGCGTGTTCGGCAACGTGCTGCGCGAGCACAAGGCCGAGCTCGGCCGCCTCGTCACGCTCGAAGCCGGCAAGATCACGTCGGAAGGGCTCGGCGAAGTGCAGGAAATGATCGACATCTGCGACTTCGCGGTCGGCCTGTCGCGTCAGCTTTACGGCCTGACCATCGCGTCCGAGCGCCCGGGTCACCGGATGATGGAGACGTGGCACCCGATCGGCGTGTGCGGCGTGATCTCGGCGTTCAACTTCCCGGTCGCGGTGTGGGCGTGGAATGCCGCGCTCGCGTTCGTGTGCGGCGATCCGGTCGTGTGGAAGCCGTCGGAAAAGACGCCGCTCACCGCGATCGCATGTCACCAGCTGCTCGCCAAGGCGCTGCGCGAATTCGACAAGACGCATCCGGGCGTCGCGCCGGAAGGCCTGAGCCAGCTCGTGCTCGGCATGCGCGACGTCGGCGAGGTGCTGACGTCGTCGAAGAAGGTGCCGGTCATCAGCGCGACCGGCAGCGTGCGGATGGGCACGGAAGTCGCGAAGGTGCTGAGCCAGCGTCTCGCGCGCGGCATCCTCGAACTCGGCGGCAACAACGGGATGATCGTCGCGCCGAGCGCCGACCTCGACCTCGTGGTGCGCGCCGTCACGTTCGCGGCGGTCGGCACGGCCGGCCAGCGTTGCACGACGCTGCGCCGCCTGATCGTGCATCGCAGCGTCGTCGACCAGTTGCTGCCGCGCATCGAGAAGGCCTATGCGTCGGTGAAGGTCGGCAACCCGCTCGAGGAAGGCACGCTCGTCGGCCCGCTGGTCGACCGTGCGTCGTTCGACGCGATGCAGAAGGCGCTGGCCGACGCACGCGAGCAGGGCGGCGAAGTGAAGGGCGGCGAGCGCATCGATGTCGGTCACGCGGATGCGTACTACGTGCGTCCGGCCATCGTACGGATGCCGAAGCAATCGGCGGTGGTCGAGCGCGAGACGTTCGCGCCGATTCTCTACGTGATGGTCTACGACAACTTCGAAGACGCGATCGACGTGCACAACGCGGTGCCGCAGGGCCTGTCGTCGGCGATCTTCACGAACGACATGCGCGAGGCCGAGCAGTTCATGTCGGCGGCGGGCAGCGATTGCGGGATCGTCAACGTGAACATCGGCACGAGCGGCGCGGAGATCGGCGGCGCGTTCGGCGGCGAGAAGGAAACGGGCGGCGGCCGCGAGTCGGGTTCGGATGCGTGGAAGGCGTACATGCGCCGTGCGACGAACACGATCAATTACAGCCGTCAGTTGCCGTTGGCGCAGGGCGTGAAGTTCGACGTGTGACGCAGCGGCCCGTCAGGGCGCGTTGACGTTCGAATGACAAGGGCAAGGGCCGGTTGCCGCGAAAGCGGTAACCGGCCCTTGTCGTTTTCGGCGATGCGTGCGCGGCGATGCCCGATCCGCGCCCGCCCGATCACGTATTCATTCGTGCCGGGTGGATCCGTCGACTGCCGGCATGTTCTGCACGACCAGCATCTGCGGCGTCGACAGCGTGATCTGCGACGCCCGCAACTGCTTCAGGATCTCGAACAGCAGGTCGCTCTTCGTCGCGCTCGCGATCCGCGGGCTCGCCACGTAGCCTGTGACGCTCAGCGTGATCCCGTCCGGCGCCAGCTGGCTGAACGTGACCGACGGCGCCGGCTTGTCGAGAATCGCCGGATGCTCGCGATATGCATCGAGCAGCAGGTCGCGCACCTGCTCGGGGTCGGTGTTCAGCGGGAACGTCAGCATCAGCGTCGCGACGCCCTGCGTGCTGTTGCCCATCGTCACGTTGCGCACGTTCTGCGAGATAAGCTGCGAGTTCGGCACGATCACGGTCGAGCGGTCGCTGAGCTGGATCTCGGTCGCGCGCACGTTGATGCGGCGGATGTCGCCTTCGACGCCCGCGATGCTGACCATGTCGCCGACCTTCACCGGCCGCTCGGTCAGCAGGATCAGTCCCGACACGAAGTTCTTCACGATCTCCTGCAGGCCGAAACCGATACCGACCGACAGCGCGCTGACGATCCACGCGAGGTTGCTCCACTTGACGCCGAGCAGCCCCAGCGTCATCAGCACGAGCAGCACGTAGCCGACGTTGGTGAACAACGTGATCAGCGACACGCGCATTCCCGCATCCATGCCGAGTGCCGGCATGAACTCGCTGTCGAGCCAGCGCCGCACCGAGCGCAGCAGGTAGAAGCCGATCGCGAACCCGATCACCGCGTTCATGATCCGGTCGGGCATGATGTTCAGGCTTTGCAGCCGCTGGCCGCCGATCATCGCGACCGCGCTGTCGAGCAGGTCGCTCGGCGTCGTGCCGAAACCGCCCGTCAGTAACGCGATCGCCGCGACCAGCATCAGCAGGCTCGTGCCGAGACCGGACACGACGGTGTGGGCCTGGTCGAGATGCCGGTCGTCGAGCGCGAACAGGTGCTTGATCTGCTTGCCGGTCGACAGGTTCGCGGAGAACAGGCTTTCGCTCGCGTCGCGCGTCAGCTGCGTCATGATGTAGACGCTGCACAGCACGATCTCGAACCACACGAGCTCGTACGTGATGAAGCGTGCGACCGTGATGTAGCCGATCAGCAGCGCGCCGAGCGACACGACGATCGCCAGCGTGACGCCCGCATGGATCAGCCCCGCGAGCGTCGAGCGATCTTCGGGCGCCTCGCCGGATGCCGCAAGCGCGCTGCGGACGCGATTCGCGCGCAGGATCGACGCGCCGACGGTCAGCGCGACGACGAGCGAGACGATGCCGCGGCCGAACAGCGTGACGGACAGGCTGGTATCGACGATCCGGTTGATCGATTCGAGCGTGCCCGACATCAGCAGCAGCGCGGCCAGCACACCGGGGAACGGCCTCATCGCGAGCGCGACGGGATCGGCGAGCGCGGGCAGCCGCCACGACGGATGCTTCGTGCAAAGCAGCGCACGGCCGAGGCCGGCGATCAGCGCGCAGGTCACGGCGAGCTTCGCGAACTGGTCCCACAGATCGGTCATCGACGACGTGAGCTCGGCGTGGCGGGCGAGCGCGAGATAGAGGATCTGGACGGCGACCGCGGTCGCGAGCAGCGTCGAGAACGCCGTCGCCAGCGCCAGCGCACTGCGGCGCAGCCGCGTGGGCGGCAGGCGGTTCAGGCAGAACCACGCAAGCCCGCGTTCGACGATGCGGCGGCCGCCGAGCCAGGCCGCGAGCGCGGCGATCACCAGCAGCGTGGTGAGCGCGCGCTGGCCGGGTGTCCAGGACGAACGCAGCATGTCGCGCAGTTCGTCGTTGAAATCGTCGAGCCGCTGGACGTCGTCCGGCGACAGATGGAACAGCGGCAGCCAGAACTGCGCGCCGAAGATGCTGCCGGAACGGAACGCAAGCTGGTTCTTCAGCAAGCTGCGGTGCAGCTTCGAGAACTGGTCGTTCAGGTTCGCGAGGTTGGTCTTCTGGTCGGCGGCCTGCTTCAGCGCCGCGTCGATCTGCGCCTTGCGCGCGTTCAGTGTCGCCCGCTGCTGTGCGACGGCGGGTGTTTCGGGCGATGCGCCCGGGGCCGGCGGCGGGCCGAGCACGTCGAGCTGCGCCTGGACCTGCGTGCGCTGCGGCGCGAGCTGGCTCTGCAGCTTGTCGACGTCGGCGCTCAGTTCCTGGGTCGCGTCGCCGAGTTCGTCGAGCTCCTTGCTGTTGGTCGCGTTCGACGTCTGCTGCTTGATGCGGTCCTGCTGCACCTGCATCTGCTTGAGTTGCGCAACGGCGTCGCCGAGCGAAATCGTCGGCACGGGGACGCCGACGCCGCTCGCGCCCGGGGCGGACGCGGCCGTCGGAAATGCCGACGCGGTCGCGATGGCCGCGAACTGCAGCAGTGCGAACAGCGCGATCCGGCGTGCGTACGTGGATAGTCGTTGTATGGACATGGAGTGCTTACGTTTTGCCGACAATGACGGGCGCCGCAAGGCGCCCGGAAGCCGGGAGTTGGCCCGGTAGCATGTTACCGGGGCATGGCGGCCGCGGCGCTGCCGATCGTGCATCTTGCCTGGCGCGTACCGTGATGCCCGCGCGGGCATGCGATGGCCCCGCGAGCCCCTGCCGGCGGGGCCGTGACGGGTTGCGTTCGCAGTCCGGCAGCGAAACGTCGCGACGCCGACGAACCTTACAGATCCGACAGACGGTTACGCAATTTACACAATACCCGCCGCGAAAGTGGGTTGTCCGAACCGGTTCGCCACGCCGCGCGGCCCGCGCGGCGTGCCGGTACAATGCAGCGAATCGCCCGACGGCGGCCCGCTGGCCGCCGGACAACAAAACATACGACACGATCAGGAGACACGACCAAGATGGTCTCAACGGACAGCTTTCCACCGGCAGCCGCCTCGTCCTCTTCCATCGACGCCGGCTCGATTTCGGCCCGCCTCGATCGCCTGCCGCCGACCCGCAGCGTCTGGAAGCTCGTCGTGCTGCTGAGCCTCGGCTTCTTCTTCGAACTCTACGATCTGCTGTACAGCGGTTACGTCGCGCCGGGCCTCGTGAAAAGCGGGATCCTGTCCGCGACGACGCACGGCCTGTTCGGCACCACGGGCGTCGCGAGCTTCATCGCCGCGCTGTTCTCCGGCCTCTTCATCGGCACGATCGCATGCGGCTTCCTCGCGGACCGCTTCGGCCGCCGCGCGATCTTCACGTGGTCGCTGTTGTGGTACACGGCCGCCAACGTCGTGATGGCGTTCCAGGACACGGCGGGCGGATTGAATTTCTGGCGCTTCGTCGTCGGTCTCGGCCTCGGCGTCGAGATGGTGACGATCGGCACGTACATCTCCGAACTCGTGCCGAAGCAGATCCGCGGCCGCGCGTTCGCGTGCGAGCAGGCGGTCGGCTTCGTCGCGGTGCCGGTGGTCGCGTTCCTCGCGTACCTGCTCGTGCCGCACGCACCGCTCGGCCTCGACGGCTGGCGCTGGGTCGTGCTGATCGGCGCGCACGGCGCGCTGTTCGTGTGGTGGATTCGCCGCGAGTTGCCCGAGAGCCCGCGGTGGCTCGCGCAGCAGGGGCGCGTCGACGAAGCCGATCGCATCATGCGCGCGCTCGAGGCGAAGGTCGAAGCCGAATATGGCCGGCCGCTGCCGCCGCCCGCGCCGGCCGAGCCGGTGCCGCCGCGCGGCAGCTTCCGCGACATGTGGGTGCCGCCGTATCGCAGCCGCACGATCATGATGACGATCTTCAACGTGTTCCAGACGGTCGGTTTCTACGGCTTCGCGAACTGGGTGCCGACGCTGCTGATCAAGCAGGGCATCACGATCACGTCGAGTCTCATGTATTCGAGCGTGATCGCGCTCGCGGCGCCGCTCGGCCCGCTGATCGGCCTCGTGATCGCCGACCGCTTCGAGCGCAAGTCGGTGATCGTCGCGATGGCGGCGGCGATCGTCGTCTGCGGGCTGCTGTTCAGCCAGACGACGGCGGGCGCGTTCCTGATCGTGCTCGGCATCGGCCTCACGCTCGCGAGCAACATCATGTCGTACAGCTTCCACGCATATCAGGCCGAGCTGTTCCCGACGTCGATCCGCGCGCGCGCGGTGGGCTTCGTCTACTCGTGGAGCCGCTTCTCGGCGATCTTCTCGTCGTTCGTGATCGCGGCCGTGCTGAAGGGCTTCGGCACGTTCGGCGTGTTCGCGTTCATTGCCGGCGCGATGGTGATCGTGATGGCCGCGATCGGGTTCATGGGGCCGCGTACCAAAGGCATCGCGCTCGAAACCATTTCGAAGTAGACGCCGGTTGCGCACTCGCGTGTCGCGTGCGGCACGCGGGTGACAAGCAAGCGGCAACGAGTTGAAACAAAGCGTGACGAAGCGCAACACCGCCGCGAAACCGGGGGTTCGGCCCTGCCGATTCGTGTTCGCGCGGGTAGAATGGAAGACCTGACGACTCACTAGCCGCCATTGGACCGAACGCGTTGTACTGCGAACGACTCCACCGCGAAGAGGCGTCGGCGCCGGGCACATGCGTGCCGCCGGCGTGTCGATGGCTTGCGCGGGAGATGCGCCGTTCGCCACGTGCGATGGCCGGATCGGCCGATGGCTTCGATTGCATGATGCTCTCCGACCTGACGCGGCGGTTATCCAGGCCGCGTTGCCGTACCCTCGCGGTCGCCACGTATGTGTGGCTCGCGGCCGCTGTCCCGATCTCCGTTCTTGTCGCGCGGCCGGCCGTTGCCGCGTCCGACGTGCCGTCGGCCACTGCTACGTCATCCTCATCAACTGCTTCGGCTGCGCATCCGGCTTCGCCGGCACATGTGTCGTCGGAGGCAGCGCCGGCTTCCGCCGCGTCCGCTGCATCCGCCGCGTCCGCGGCCTCTCCGGCATCGGCGGCATCCGCCACACCGGCAAGCGAAGCCGAAGCACCCGCACCGACGCCGCCGCGGCGGCACCCGCCGTTGTCGGCCGAGGAGGCGAGGAACGCAACCGCGCGTGCGATCGACATGCGCAAGCGCTTCACGCAGGAAGTCACGCGGCGCCTGAACGTGCCCGCGAGCGAGCAGCGCGCGTATGGCGATCGCCTTCAGAACGCGCTCGCCGATGCGGATCTAGGCGATCTGGCCGGCGAATACGTTGCGCTCGTCGACCGTGCGCCGAACGTTCAGGCGCTGTTCATCTACTTCCGCGCGACACCGTCCAATGCGTGGTTGATGATCGGCGCGTCGCCGGTCGGCACCGGCTGGCCCGGCAAATACGATCACTTCCTGACGCCGCTCGGCGTGTTCCACCACTCGCCCGACAACATGGATTTCCGCGCGGAAGGCACGACGAACGACAACGGCATTCGCGGCTACGGCAAGCGCGACATGCGCATCTACGACTTCGGCTGGGTGGACGGCGAGCGCGGCTGGGGCAAGGGCGGCAAGTCGCCGATGCGCTTCCAGATGCACGCGACCGACCCCGATCGCCTCGAGCCGCTGCTCGGCATCCGGCATTCGAAAGGCTGCGTGCGGATTCCTGCGTCGCTGAACACGTTCCTCGACACGCACGGCATCCTCGACGACGACTATCAGGCGCGCGTCGAGGCCGGCAAATCATTGTGGGTGTTGCGCCGCGATCGCGACATCACGCCGATCGCCGGCCGCTACCTGGCCGTGATCGACAGCGCGCGCAAGACGCGTCCGGCATGGTCGCCGGCGCCGGGGCGCAACGCATGGTCGAAGCTGCCGAAGAACGGCGACACGGCGGACTGACGACAGCCGGTCCGACGAAGGCGATACGGCGGGTGCGCCAGTTCGATGCACTGGCCGCGACGCTCGCGGCGGCCTGAGCGCGTTGTCGGCCGCATCCGCCCGCCCGCGCATCGTTCGGGGCCTGACGCAGGTCGCCCGCAAAATCGTACGGCGTGCAGTCGCGGAACGCGAAACGCCACGCGGTGGCGACGCGCGCGAACGCGTCGACGATGCGCGATGCGTGCCGGGATCGCTTCGTCAAGGATGACGAAGCGTCATTGTCGAGTGGTGCTCAGCGGAAGATTTTCAGCCAGTCGAACAGGCCGGGGTGCGGATGTCGCTTCGGCACCGGTGCCGGCGCACTGCGCGGCCGAAAATCGGGCGAGAACTGCGCACGCGGATCGATCGCGCGCGCACGCAACGCCGCATCGTAGAACGAGCCGACGATCGGCAGCGCGCTGTGTGCGCCCGCGCCCCAGTAGTCGCTGCGCAGCGTCACGCTACCGTCGTCGAAGCCGACCCACGCACCGGCCACCAGTTGCGGATGCATCAGGATGAACCAGCCGTCCGTGTTGTCCTGCGTCGTGCCGGTCTTGCCCGCGACGTCGACGCGAATCCCGTAGCGAGAGCGGATGTCGGCGCCGGTCCCGTAATCGACGACGCCGCGCATCACGTCGACCAGCGTCTGGGCCGCGGCCACCGGCAGCGCGCGTTCGGGCGGCGCGCTGCCGAACGCGGCGAGCACCTTGCCGTCGCGGTCCTCGATGCGCGTGATCATCTGCGGCGCGACGTACACGCCGCGGTTCGCGATCGTCCCGTACGCGGACACCATTTCCTTCAGCGTGACGGGGCTCGTGCCGAGCGCGAGCGACGGCACCGCGTCGAGCGCGCTGTCGCGCACGCCCATCGCGCGCGCGAGCTGCGCGACCCTGGCCGCGCCTTCGCGCTGCATTACCTGCGCGGTGATCCGATTGCGCGACAGCGCAAGCGCGTCGCGCAACGTCATCGGCGCGTCCGTCGGCGGCTCGGCATCGGTCGGGTGCCACACCGCGTGCGCGCCGATCGGAATCGCGACGGGACGATCGACGAACGTATCGCCCGGCCGCATGCCGTCCGCGAACGCGGCGCCATAGACGAACGGCTTGAACGTCGAGCCCGGCTGGCGTCGCGCCTGCACGACGTGATCGAACGGCTCGCTGCCGAAATCGGGGCTGCCGACCCACGCGCGAATCGCGCCGTTGCGCGGATCGATCGCGACGAAGCCCGCCTGCACCTGCGTCTTGCGCTCGCACAACGCGCGGATGAACGCGCGATTCGCGCCGAGCTGCTTCAGCGCCGCCGCATCGGCGAGCCCCGCGTCGCGCGCGGCGCGATAGTCGGGCGTCTGCCGGATGAAGCCGCGGAACAGGTCGTTGCGCAGCCCGCAGCCGGACGGGTTGTGCCACGCGCTATCGGCGATCGCCTGCAGGCGATCGGTCTGCTGCGTCAGCGCTTGCGTCGCCATGTCCTGCAGTTGCGCATCGAGCGTCGTGCGCACGACGAGGCCGTCGGCGTAAAGATCGTAGTTGTTGCGGTCGGCCCATGCGATCAGCCACTTGCGCAGCTGGACCGCGAAGTGCGGGGCCGGGCCAGGCTGCGCGGTCTGCGGCTCGAAGTCGACGCGCAGCGGCCGGCGCTGCAACTGCGCGAGCTGCCGGGGCGACAGCATGCCCATCGCCGCCATCCGGGAGAGCACGATGTTGCGGCGCTGTTCCGCGCGCTCGGGGTTCAGCACCGGGTTGTAATAGCTGTTGCCCTTGAGCATCCCGACGAGCGTCGCGCTTTCGACGATGTCGAGCTGGTCCGCCGACTTGCCGAAATAGGTGCGCGCGGCCATCTCGACGCCGTACGCGTTGTACAGGAACGGCACCGTGTTCAGGTAGGTCTCGAGAATCTCGTCCTTGCTGTACACCGTCTCGATCTTGAACGCGGTGATCAGCTCCTTCACCTTGCGCGTGAGCGTCGGCGCGCGGCCGACTTCGTCCGGATACAGGTTGCGCGCGAGCTGCTGCGTGATCGTCGAGCCGCCCTGGCGGCTTCCCGAGAACGTGTGCAGCCCGGCCGCGAGCGTGCGGCGCCAGTCGATGCCGTGATGCGCGTAGAAGCGGTGGTCCTCGGTCGCGATCAGCGCGTCGACCATGTGCGGCGAGATCTGCTTGAGCGGCACCCATTCGCGATTGACGGGCCGGAATTCGGCGATCAGCTGACCGTCGGCCGACAGCACGCGCGCGGGGCGGTCGATGCGCGCCTTGCGGATGTCGCCGATGCTCGGCGTGAACGGGACGAACGCGAGCAGGACCAGCAAGCCGAGCACCGGTATCGCGGCGAGCGTCAGCGCGACACCGCGGCGCGTCGGATGGCGCAGGCGATGCCAAGCGCCGGCGCCCAGCACGCGGGCGCCGGTGCGGCAGCGAAGCCACAGGTCACGAAGAAACGGCACGAAGCGATTCACGACGGCAGGAGCGCGAGCGGAAAAGGCGCGATCCTAGCAAACCGCGCACCGTTGCCGGCGGTCAAACAGCCCGTTTTCTTGCAGGATTTACAGACGATTACGTTTGTTTCCCGCGGACAACCTTTGGTCGTGTGCGCCGCCGCGATTCTTCCGATGAAACGGTGCCGGCCGCTTCGCCGACCACATCCGCGAGCCGCTGCGCGGCCGCTTCCATCCGCGCGCGATCGAACCCGCCGAAGCCGAGCACGAGGCCCGGACGCGCGGTGCCCGGCGCGAACATCGGCGACACCGCGCGCACCGCGACGCCCGCCTGCGCGGCGCGCGCCACCACGTCGAGATCGTCGATCCCTTGCGCGAGCCACAGCACGACGTGCATCCCCTGATCGCCCGGCTGCACCCACGCGCGCTCGCGCGGCAGCCGCGCGCCGAGCGTGTCGATCAGCAGCGCGCGCTGTTCCGCGTAGACGCCGCGCACCCGGCGAATGTGGCGGTCGAGATGCCCTTCCGCGATGAAGGCGGCGAGCACGTGCTGATCGGCGGTCGGCGCGTGCCGATCCATCAGCGCGCGCGCACCGCAGAACGCGGGCACGAGATCGTCGGGCGCGATCACGTAGCCGAGCCGCAGCGACGGGAACAGGATCTTGCTGAACGTGCCGAGATAGATCACGTGTTCCGGATCCAGACCTTGCAGCGACGGAAACGGATAGCCTTCGTAGCGCAGCTCGCTGTCGTAGTCGTCCTCGACCACCCACGCGCGATGCGCGCGCGCCCAGCCGAGCAGCGCGTTGCGTCGTGCCATGCTCATCGGCATCCCGAGCGGGTACTGATGCGACGGCGTGACGAACGCCGCGCGTGCGTTCGGCGCGAGACGGATGCCGGCGTCGACGTCGATGCCGTCCGCGTCGACCGGCACGCGGACCATCGCGTCGCACCGGCCGGTGCTTTCGAGCAGCGCGGTGATGCCGCGATAGGCGGGATTCTCGACCCACGCGCGATCGTTCGGGCCGAGCAGGACCTGGCTCGCGAGGTGCAGCCCCTGTTGCGTGCCGCTCGTGATCACGACCTGATCGGCGCTGCAGCGCACCGAGCGCGAGCGGCGCACGTAATCGGCGATCGCTTCGCGCAGCGGCAGCGCGCCTTGCGGATCCGCGTAACCGGACGGCGCACCGGCGCCGCGGGCGCGCAGGCGGTTGCCGAGCCGGCGCCAGATGTCGTCGGGCGCGGTGAGCCCGACCGGCACCGAGATCGCGAACGGCACGGCCGGCAACGGCCGGAATTCGCGGGCGATCCGCGCGAACGTCGCGGCCGGTTCGGGCAGTCCGGCGTGTGCGGCACGCCGCCGGGCGGCGGGCGGTTCACCGGCCGGCGGAGCGGGCTCGGCCAGCGCGTTCGCGACCCGCGTGCCGGCGCCGCCGCGCGACTCCAGGAAGCCTTCGGCGACGAGCTGCGCATACGCATCGACGACGGTGCCGCGCGCGACCTGGAGCGACGTCGCGAGCAGCCGCGTGGACGGCAGCGTGTCGCCGGGCCGCATGTCGCCGCGTCGCACCGCGTCCCGCAACGCCTGCGCGAGCTGGCGGCTCAGGTCGCCGGCCGCGCGATCGAGCACGCCGAGCGACGGGATTTCGACGATCCGGGCGGTTCTGGCCATGATTCTGGTCTGCTGAAATTATTCGAAACCGGCTCTACAGCATAAACCAGTTAGCGATCACAATCTGCGCATGACGGGCCGGTTGCGCCTGTTCCGTCCGAACCCTTTTCGACCGTGGAGCCGCCATGTATGTCCCTGCCGATTTCGCCGAATCCCGCCCCGACGCGCTGCGCGAACTGATCGTCGATCATCCGTTCGGCAGCCTGGTCACGCACGGGAAGGGCGGGCTCGACGCGAACCACCTCCCGTTCGAATTGCTGCCGGCCGACGGCGGCCTCGGCGAGCTGCATGCGCACGTCGCGCGGGCGAATCCGGTCTGGCAGGAGGTCGCGAACGGCGACGAGGTGCTCGTGATCTTCCGCGCCGGCGACGCGTACATCTCGCCGAACTGGTACCCGAGCAAGCACGCGGCGCATCGACAGGTGCCGACGTGGAACTACGTGGTCGTGCATGCATACGGCCGCATCACGGTGCGCGACGACGAGAAGTTCGTGCGCGGCGTGGTCGCGCGGCTGACGCGCACGCACGAGGCGTCGCAGCCGGCGCCGTGGAAGATGACCGACGCGCCGAAGGACTATCTCGACACGATGCTGCAGTCGATCGTCGGGCTGCAGATCGAGATCACGCGGCTCGTCGGCAAGCGCAAGCTCGGGCAGAACAAGGCGGTCGACGATATCCGCGGCGCGGGCGACGCGCTGATCGCGGACGGGAATCTCGCGATCGGGGAGGCGATGCTGGCGGAGGCGGACCGCAAGAAAGAATAGTCTCGCGATCGCGAGGCGCGGCGTCCGTCGCCGAGATCACAGTGTCGTGCGAAGGTCGTTTGCGGTCGGGCAGATTGTTCTCGACGGTTCTCGCACCTTCTCGTATGGCGCAATGCACATGTCGGTGAAGGTAGCTGGCACGTGTCGTGCAGGTCACGTGGTTTACTTCATGACGGAATCGACCATATAAAGCGTGGCGGTCACGATGAGAATGGCGACACTCCACAGTGCCCACTTTCTGGCGGACCACCGCTTCCAGGCAACGGCGTTGAGTGTGCCGAAAGCGATAGCGGGACCAAAAAAATACGAAACCAATACGGGTAAAACCCACCACGGCGTAGGACATTTACCGAGTTCATGGCAGCCCGTTGCGATATGGTCAGGTTTGAACCAGTGAACACGGCTGAGCGTGTACATGAATACCCATGCGACGAGCAACCCGTAAAAGAAGCCGCAGAGTGATATTGCAAACCGTTTCACTTGATTTCCCAAAATAGGATTTGCTTCGCCCCTCCCAGATCAGAATACGATGCGCCGGCCAGTATGGACGCGCCTTGACGGATGGACCCGATGCCAAGATAACGCCCCCATGTCGCGAACCCATTCCAAAATCCGCTGACCGTCAGTCGCGATCCGTTCCACAAATCGATGTGACCGCCGCTAGCGTTTTCAGTCGATTCGCCATCGCGTGTCCAGTACCTTGAAAGCTGGATGATACCGGTGCGGCCTTTGACCTTCGATGCCCAATCCTCCCCAGTGATGTTTTCGGCTTTGGGAAGACCGGCGAACGGCTGTAGCTGCAACCATGCGCCCAACTCATCGGCACGGGTCGCGGTGGGTTTCCCGTCAAGCAAGATACGGCCGATCGTCTTTGCACCCAACATCGGCCTGACGTTCCTCGCATTGAACGATTTCATTCCGACACCGACACGGTGCAGCGCAACGCTAAGGCGAATGGCGCATTGATTGGTATACGCTGGGTCGTCGTACGGATTGCCGGACGGGAAATTATCCCAAAGTTCCTTGAAGGCGACCCCTGCTAACGGCACCACCTTCTCGGAACCTTTCGTGTTGGTAGTACGAACTCTTGTGGGCTCGGTGTGTGGCATCCGTTACTCCCCGTTTTGCTTGGAGAGCGCGTCATCGCCCCAATAGACCATGTAATCACTTGCCCCGTCTCCGGTATGGATACGGGGCAGTTTTCCGCTTGAATCGAGACGCCCCAAATGCATGCGACCGTCGGAGGTTTCGATATAGTAGGGAAACCCTTCCGTTACCTCCTTGGTCGCCCTTACCCGCTCGTCGAAAGCGCCTTTCCTGATCGATGCGATCTCGCCCGTTAGCGTGCGGCTCGAGATGACTTCTCCGAGACTCTTTATCCCATCATTGCACCAAACTTCTCCTGCCAGCAGTGCAACGATGTGCGGTGGAGTCGTGCAGCCGCACAGGACGACATCGTTGTCCAGAGCGACCTCTCCTTGGAATTTGATTCGGTATGGGCCACCGGATTTTGCGATGGTGCCGAGGCTTTGGCACGCGGTGCAGAATGCGTTACCTCCAATCAGGGCTGCTTGATATCCGTGTACAAGGAACGGCGGACCGCGGTATGGTTCAATTGTCCCACCGCTTGAAAGACTATCGCCAACGACTGCAATTCTTCTTTTCATTGGTCAGCCCTCTCGGAAAGCCGTCATCGTAGCCGCGTGGTGCGATAGCGCATCTCGATATTGATAGGTTTCCTTGGAATGGCAAGTTTGAACCAGCAACAATCACGGGGAAACCGCCCGCTGGGGGCATGAATCCGGAGTGCGTGCGTTCGCTGTTTCCGAATCGGTTTACCTGCGGCCGCTCGCGTCATCTATTGCGATCGCTTTTCGCCTTCCCCCGCCTGCGCCAGCGCCCCCCGAATCGCCGCTTCCGTCTTGTCATACCCGCCCTCGCCGTACCGCGTATAGACGACCTTCCCGTTCGCGTCGATCAGGTATAGCGCGGGCCAGTACTGGTTCCCGTACGCACGCCACGTGTCGTAGCGGTTGTCCTGCGCGACCGGATACTGGATGCCGAAGCGCTTGACCGCATCGGCGACGTTCTTCGCGTCGCGTTCGAACGGATACTCGGGCGTATGCACGCCGACCACGACGAGCCCCTGGTCGCGATACTTCCGGTACCAGTCGTTCACGTACGGAATCGTATGGATGCAGTTGATGCACGAGTACGTCCAGAAGTCGACCAGCACGACCTTGCCGCGCAACTGGTCGAGCTTGAGCGGCGCGCTGTTGTGCCAGCGCTCGATGCCGGTGAAGTCGGGCGCCGGCGTGCCGGCCAGCGAGGCGGTCATGCCCGCGTCGTCGCGGGTGCCGGCGAACGCGGCGAGCCCGGCCGTGGCGGCGAGGGCGATCACGAGGGCGGCGGTCTTGAATCTGGGCAGCATGGCGGTTCTCCGGTTCGGCCGGCCGCTGCGCGAGTGCGCGGGCCGGACAGGTTTCGACAGCCGTCATTGGGCCGCGCCGACGTATCTGCGGTGTGTCCGGCAAGCCGCGCGTGTGCAAAGTTGTGTGTCGTCACGGCGACGCGATACATTGGGATACAAACGCGCGCCCGCGGTGCGGTATAAAAGCGGACATCACCAGCCGGAACATCACGCCAACGACATCGACTCATGGACAAGATCGACCACGTACTGATCGTCGACGACGATCGCGCGATCCGCGAACTGATCGCGGATTATCTGGAGAAGAACGGCATGCGCGTGTCGCTCGCCGCGAACGGCCGCGAGATGCGCAACGCGCTCGACGACGGCGCGCCCGACCTGATCGTGCTCGATCTGATGATGCCCGGCGAGGACGGCCTCACGCTGTGCCGCGACCTGCGCGCGGGCAAGTTCCGGACGGTGCCGGTGCTGATGCTGACCGCGCGCGGCGAGGAAACCGACCGCATCATCGGCCTCGAGATGGGTGCCGACGACTATCTCGCGAAGCCGTTCGCGGTGCGCGAACTGCTCGCGCGGATCCGCTCGGTGCTGCGCCGCGCGCGCATGCTGCCGCCCGGCATGCAGGTGACGGAGACGGCCGCGATGCTCGCGTTCGGCGAATGGCGGCTCGACACGACGGGGCGTCACCTGCTCGACACCGAAGGCACGCTGGTCGCGTTGAGCGGCGCCGAGTACCGGCTGCTGCGGGTGTTCCTCGACAATCCGCAGCGCGTGCTGACGCGCGACCAGTTGCTCAACCTCACGCAGGGCCGGCAGTCCGATCCGTTCGACCGGTCGATCGACCTGCTCGTGAGCCGGCTGCGGCAGCGTCTGCGCGACGGCGCGCGCGAGCCGCGCTACATCAAGACGCTGCGCAACGAGGGCTACGTGTTCTCGTCGGCGGTGACCGCGGTCGAAGGCGACGCATGAACACGCGCACCCTGTGGCACTGGCCGCGCTCGCTGTTCGCGCGGCTCGCGCTGATCCTGTGCGTGGGCCTCGCGCTCGCGCAGACGCTGTCGTTCTGGCTCACCGTGACCGAGCGCGACCAGGCGACCACCAACCTGATGATGGGCTACATCGAGCGCGAGGTCGCGAGCTCGGTCGCGCTGCTCGACCACCTGCCGCCCGATCAGCGCGCCGCGTGGCTGCCGCGTCTCGCGCGGCGCAGCTACGCGTTCATCCTCGGGCCGGGCGAGACGGGCACGCCGCCGGAGGCGCGGCTCTCGGCGCGCGTCGAACGTTCGATCTCGGACGGCATCGGCGGCGATTACCCGCTGACCGCGAACGCGCTCCCCGGCGATCGCGAGCATCTGCAAGTGCATCTGCGCCTGACCGATGGCTCGCCGCTGACGATCGACATCCATCCGATGTCGACTGTGCCGCTGTCGGGCTGGCTGCCGGTCGTGCTCGCGCTGCAACTCGCGGTGCTGGCCGCATGCTGCTGGCTCGCGGTGCGGCTCGCGACGCGGCCGCTGAAGCAGCTCGCGCAGGCGGCCGACGCGCTCGGCCCCGACCTGAAGGGCGAACGCCTGAACGAGGACGGCCCGTCCGAAGTCGCGCGCGCGGCCCGCGCGTTCAACGCGATGCAGGACCGCATCGCGCAGTACATGGCCGAGCGCATGCAGATCCTCGCGTCGATTTCGCACGACTTGCAGACGCCGATCACGCGGATGCGCCTGCGCGTCGACGTGATGGACGACGACGCGCAGGGCGCGAAGCTGCGCCAGGACCTGCTCGAGATGGAGCATCTGGTGAAGGAAGGCGTCGCGTATGCGCGCACGCTGCACGGCACGGAAGAGGCCGCGCGCCGCATCGATCTCGACGCGCTGCTCGACAGCATCGTGTGCGACTACACGGATGCGGGGCAGGACGTTGCGCTGCACAGCGGCGGGCCGCTCGCGCTCGTCACGCGGCCGAAGGCGCTGCGCCGGATCGTCGGCAACCTCGTCGACAACGCGCTGAAGTTCGCGGGCGCGGCCGAGATCGACGTGCAGGCCGCACCGGGCGGCGGCGCGGTCATCGCGGTGCGCGATCGCGGGCCCGGCATTCCGGACGATCAGCTCGACGCGGTGTTCGAACCGTTCCGGCGCGTGGAGACGTCGCGCAACCGCGAGACGGGCGGCACGGGGCTCGGCCTCGCGATCGCGCGTCAGCTCGCGCTCGCGATGGGCGGCACGCTCACGTTGCGCAACCGGCCGGACGGCGGCGGGCTCGAAGCGCGGTTGACGCTGGCGAACGCGGCGTGATCGGACGCCGCGTGATGTGGCGTCAGCACCGGCCGGTGCGCAGCGCGACGGTCCAGTCGTCGCGGCCGCGCGATGCCGCGGTGGCGGCGGCCGTATGCCAGTCGTATTCGACCGCATGGAACTCGGCGTGCCAGCCGGCCGGCGTGCGCGACACCATCGCATAGCGCGCATGTGGCGAACCGGTTTCGATCCGGTGCGGATGCGGAAGATCGTCCATGTAAGCCTGCAGCCCCACGCTGCCCGGGTTGACGATCACACGGCCGTCGTCGAGCTTCGCGATGCGCGGCACGTGCGTGTGGCCGCACAGGATCAGCGACGCCGGCGCGTCGCCCGCGCGCTGCGCGATTTCATCGGGCGTCGCCGCGCGGCAGCCGTCGGGCGTCACCGTTTCGAGGAAATAGACGAGGTCGCTGGCGGGCGTGCCGTGCACCATCAGCACGTCGTCGCCGAGCGTCAGGCGCTCGGGCAGCGCGGCGATCCACGCGCGGTGGTCGTCGCGCAGCGTGTCGTGCGCCCAGCGATCGGACAGCCGCATCGCGTCGCGATCGCCGGTCAGCAGTTGCCGTTCATGATTGCCCTTGATGGTCGGCAGGTCGAGCGCGATCAGGCGGTCGGCCGTGTCGGCGGGATGGAGCGCGCCCGACACGATGTCGCCGAGGTTGACGATCACGTCGGCGCCGCGGCGGCGCACGTCGTCGAGCACCGCGTCGAGCGCGGCGAGGTTGCCGTGGATGTCGGACAGCGCGGCGATTTTCATGGTGAGCAAGTCGAGGCGGGGAACGGCGATTGTCGCGAATTCGGCGCGGATCGTCCAATCGCATCGATGGCGGGACACGCGCGACGTGCGGCGAGTTTCAGTCGGTCGCGATGCGCGCGTACATCGCGAAATCGCCCGGCACGCCGCGCACCATCCGGTACGCGCGCAACAATCCTTCGTAGCGGTAGCCGCATTTCTGCAGGACGCGCACGGAGCCGGCGTTGCCGGTCAGCACGACGCCCTGGATGCGCATGAAGCCACCTTCGGCGAACGCCCACGCGGTGACGCTCGCGCACAGCGCGCTCGCGATGCCGCGCCCCCAGTGCGACGGCGCGAGGTCGTACGCGATCTCGGCCGAGCGGTTCGCGGTGGACACCGTATGCAGTCCGATCGTCCCCGCGAGCGCGCCCGACGCGTCGTCGACGATCGCGAGACGGCGGATCGAATCCGGATGAGTCGACTCGATGCCGTCGAACAGCGGCAGCAGATCGTCGCGCGCATGCAGGTTCCAGCTCGTGTGGCGGACGACGTCGTGATTCGACAGGTACGCGTACCACGCGTCGAGATCCGCGCGGTCGAGCTGCCGGAGCGACAGGCCGGGGAAACCGGAGCGGGGCGGCGCGGCGATCCTCATCGCGCACCCGCCACGCACGCTGCGGCGCGCATGCCGTCGCGCCTACGCGGCATGACGCCGGTACAGCGCGAGCGAACCGGCCAGGGCGAGCAGCATCGCGCCGCACGTGCGTTCGAGCCACAGCGCGCCCGAGCGCTTCAGCAGCCGCACCGCGCGAGCGCCGAGCAGCGCGTAGCCGAACATCACCACCCCGTCGAGCAGCGCGAACGTGACTGCGAGCGCGACGTATTGCGGCGCGAGCGGCGCGGACGGATCGAGGAACTGCGGCAGGAATGCGGAGAAGAACAGATAGCCCTTGGGATTGGTCGCCGCGGTCAGGAAGCTCTTCGCGAAGATCGACGCGTTGCGGCCGTGCGCCGCGCCGCCATGCGCGACGGCGACGTCGAGCGAGCCCTTCGACGTGAGCAGCCGGATGCCGACATACGCGAGATAGGCGGCGCCCAGCCATTTCACCACCGAGAACCAGAATGCCGACGCCATCAGCAGCGCGCCGAGGCCGAGCGCGACCGCGACGATCAGCGCGAAGTCGGACAGCATCGCGCCGGCGAAACCGTAGGCCGCGCGGCGCACGCCGTAGCGCGAGCCGTTGGTCAGTGCGAGCAGCACGGTCGGGCCGGGCGTCGCGATTCCGACGAACGCGACGGCGGCGAAGATCAGCAAGGTCGTTTGATGCATGCCGAAGGCTCCCTGTGCAAGGCGGGTGCTCGATTATCGGGCGCACGTCGTCGCGCTGTACAGCGGCGTTCGATGCGCGACCGATTATCTCGATTCTCGCAAGAAATTGTTTTCATCATTGCGCTGTCGACGGGAACCGGTTCCAACTACCATGGCGGCCGTGGCGGGCATGCTCGCCGCGACGTCGCGCGCGCGTATCGCACGCGCGCGTTCCCGTATGCGGCCGCGGCCGGCCTCGCATGCCGGCGGATCTCCCTGCCGCACACGCTACTCGCATAGAACAACGGGTTCAGCCCGGAGACGCTAACAACCATGAACAAGCAACTGATCGCAGCCCCGCTGCTGCTCTCGCTCGCGGGCATCGCATCCGCGCAAAGCTCCGTCACGCTGTACGGCATCGTCGACGCGGGCGTCACCTATCGCAGCAACGACCGGGTCGGCTCGCCGGGCGCCTATACCGGGCATTCGAACGTCGGCCTGACCACCGGCAACCTGTCCGGCAGCCGCTGGGGCATCAAGGGTTCCGAGGATCTCGGCGGCGGGATGCGCGCGCTGTTCGTGCTCGAGAACGGCTTCGACATCACCAACGGCACATCGGGCCAGGGCGGTCGCCAGTTCGGCCGGCAGGCGTTCGTCGGCGTCGGCAGCACCCGTTACGGCACGGTCACGCTCGGCCGCCAGTACACGTCGCTCGACGACTTCGTGAGCCCGGTCGGCCCGTCGTCGTTCATCGGCGGCTTCGGCGCGCACCCGGGCGACATCGACGATCTCGACCAGACCGCGCGCGTCGACAGTTCGATCAAGTACACGAGCGCGAACTACTCGGGCTTCACGTTCGGCGCGCTGTACGGCTTCGGCAGCCAGCCGGGCAGCATGAAGCAGCGCAACACGTGGAGCGTCGGCGCGGCATATGCGGCGGGGCCGCTGCGCGTGGGCGTCGGCTACGAGCGTTCGGACAACAGCAAGACGGGCGCGACCGACCCGACGGCCGGCAAGTGGCGAAGCACCGACGACGGCCTGTTCAACTCGTCGATCAACGAAGGCTATGCGAGCGCGCAGTCGCAGCAGATCATCGCGACCGGCGCGACGTACGACTTCGGCCCGGCCGTGGTCGGCGTGAACTACAGCAACGTGCAGTACCGCAGCGGTGCGCAGTCGCTGTTCAACGGCCACGCGACCTTCAACGTCGCGGGCGTGTTCACGCGCTGGAACGTGCAGCCGCAGACGCAGCTGTTCGCGGGCTACAGCTACACGCGCGGCAGCGACGTCGACGGCATCGACAACCGCGCGCAGTATCACAACGTCACGCTCGGCGCGGTCTACGACCTGTCGAAGCGCACCAGCGTGTACCTGCTCGGCGCGTACCAGCATGCGTCCGGCACGACGCTCGACGCGCTCGGCCGGCCGGTGGCCGCGACCGCGTCGGTGTCGGACAAGGCGAATGGCCACTCGTCCGACTCGCGGTCGCAGGCGATCGTCAGCCTCGGCCTGCGCCAGAAGTTCTGACGTCACGCGCATGACGGGCGGCCCGCGTTCGAGGCGGGCCGCCGATTGCGTGGCCCGTTGCTTGTCGATGTCTGTTCCGCCGGCAGCGCGTGATCGGCATCGTCGATGCGCTGCCATCGCTGCGCGCATCGCCCGTCGCCGCACGCGTGGGACATCTCTCTCCTCATCCGCATCTTCATCGGCAACGGCATTCCGCCGCACATCGCCTTATTTCACATATTCACGACTTTCCCGGCAATGCAGCGTGCGCCGCATAATATTTTTTCTCTTTCATTTTAATTTCGATTTGTAATCATTGAATCGCTTTGCCGGAAATGGGAATTCAATGCATGTAAATCAGAAAAAATGACGCGTCCGTATTGGGCGATTCGGAATTTAGTGCCGGAAAGCGCGAATTGCGAGAGCGCCGCCGGGGCGCGGATCTGCGATACGACACCCGCAGCGGCGTGTCTTCAGTCAGCCGGTGTCGCGTGGTCAAAGAACGTAATGGATCATTCGCGGCGCAATTGAGCCGGTTTTTGAAAAAATCACCAATATTTCATACGCAGCGATTTAGAGTGTCGAAAAACGATCGTCCGGGAGCATCATTCATGTTATCGAAACAAATTCGCGCGGCATTGCTTGGATTGTGCATGGCAATGCTGGCGCCGGTCGGTCACGCACAAGCGCAATACACGACGGACTGGCTTGCGAACACGTTCGGCACGCTCGCCGCGCACGTCGGCAACGGTGCGCGCTCGCTGTGGGTCGCGCCCGAGGGCGTGATCTATACGGCGTCGCGCTGGGACGAGAACGCGGGCGGCGTCGCGATCTACCAGAACGGACAGACGCTCGGCACGATCGGCATCCACGACGAATTCCAGGGTGGCGCGATCACCGGCAACGCGAACTCGCTGTTCGTCGCGCTTGGCTACAACCGCACGTTCGGCAGCGGTTCGGTCGGCCGCTACAACCGCAGCACGAACCAGCGCGACCTGCGCATTCCCGTCAGCACGTGGACGGGCATCCAGTACGCGGACGTGATCACGGGCCTCGCGACGACCGGCAACCTGCTGTACGTGAGCGACTTCTACGGCAACCGCGTGCGCGTCTATACGACGGACGGCGTGTGGCAGCGCGACATCGGCGTGTCGGGCCCCGGCGCGCTGGCGCTCGATGCGGCCGGCAACCTGTGGGTCGCGCGCAAGAGCGCGGGCGTCGTCGCGCAGTTCAGCCCGACGGGCACGGCGATGAGCACGATCCAGATGGCGGCCCGCGCGCGGCCGGCGTCGCTGTATTTCGATGCGCCGAGCGGGCAGTTGCTGGTGGGCGACGAAGGCCCCGACATGAACATCAAGATCTACGCGCTCGTGGGTCAGCCCGTGCAGCTCGGCACGTTCGGCGTGCAGGGCGGGTATCTCGACACGACCTCGGGCATCAAGGGGCAGGTCGGCGACAAGCGCTTCACGCGCGTCGCCGGCATCGGCAAGGATGCGGCCGGCAACCTGTACGTGCTGAACAACGCGTGGGGCGGCGGCTGGGATCTCGGGCGCAACGGCAGCACCGACCTTCATTCGTACGGCCCGACGGGCGCGCTGCAATGGAAACTGCAGGCGCTGAACTTCGAGGGCGCCGCCGCGCCGGATCCGGCGACCGACGGCGCATTCTTCTACAGCGGCAACAACGTATACACCGGCAGCGCGGGCGGCACGTTCGTCGCGAACACGATCGATCCGTTCAGCTATCCGAAGGACCCGCGCCTCGACATGAACGACTACCAGCGCGGCCAGCATTTCGGCCAGCTCGCGTTGGTGAACGGCACCCGGATGCTCGTCGCGACCGGGCAGAACCCGGGCAACTACAACATCTATCACTTCAACGGCGCGAACGGCTACATCGCGATTCCGGACGGCTCGATCCCCGGCAAGCCGTTCAACACGACGCTGCAGGTCACGGCCGGTTTCTCGCTCGACGACAACGGCGACGTGTGGGCCGGGCTCGATCGCACCAACAACATTTCGCACTATCCGATGACGGGTTTCGACGCGACCGGGAAACCGACGTGGGGCAAGCCGGTGCAGATCCCGATTCCGCGCACCGTGCTGCCGCTCACGCGAATCATCTACCAGGCCGACAGCGACACGATGATCCTCGCGCAAGGCATCGCGGGCACCTGGGACTGGACCGCGATGAACGGGCACATCGAGGTCTATCGCGGCTGGAAGGCCGGCAACACGAGCACGCCGAACGTCGCGATCAACCTGACGAGCGCGAATCCGAAATCGATGGCGGCGGCCGGCCACTACCTGTTCGTCGGCTACGTGCACACGGTGCCGAACGTCGATGTGTTCGACCTCAACACCGGCAGCCTCGTGACCACGCTGACGAACTCGAACACGTCGGCGATGGACGTCGGCAACGACGTCGACTCGATGTACGGCATCCGCGCGTACCTGCGCTCGACCGGCGAATACGTGATCACGAAGGACAACTACAACGGGTCGAGCGTCGTCGTGTATCGCTGGCATCCGTGATCGCGCATGCCGCACCGTTCGGACCAGCCAGGTCTCACGGCGCGCCGAGCACGCGGCCGTTCACCTCGCGCCCGTACATCGAGTCGGGCGTGTCGTGGAATTTCGCGCGGGTGTCCTGGACCGAACCGGTGAAACGCGGGTCCTGAGGGCGCTCGTGACTGTCCATGAAGGTCGCGACGTCCCACGCTTCCTGATCGGTCAGCGTGCCGCCGAGCCCGAGCGGCATGTTGGCCTTCACGAAGCCGGCCGCGTTGCGGATGTCGCCCATCCCCGCGCCCCAGTTGAACGAGCGCGCGCCCCAGAGCGCCGGAAAGACCGGCTTGCCGCCGCTCGATTGCCCCTGGCCGTCCGCGCCGTGACACAGCGCGCAGTGCTGCGTGTAGACGGCGGCGCCACGTGCGTAGTCGGCCTTCTGCGCGGGCGGCGGCAGTTTCGGAAAGCCTTGCCCCGGCAGCTTCGCGCCGACCGGCGCACCCTTCGCGAGCCAGTACGAATAGGTTTCGAGCGCAACGAGGATCGGGTCGCCGGCGGGCGGCGCCTTGCCGTTCATGCTGTAGCGAAAGCATCCCTGCAGGCGTTCGGCGAACGTGTTCACATGGCCGTTCTTGATCCGGTAGGCCGGGTACAGCAGGTACGCGGCCCACATCGGGCTCGAATCCGGACGGCGGCCCGCGTCGAGGTGGCAGCTCGCGCAGGTCAGCTTGTTGCCGACGTACTTGCCCGCGTATTCGGGCGTGTGCAGGAAAATCTGCTCGCCGAGCTTCACGGTCTTGCCGAAGTCGTCCGCGGGGATCGCGGATTCGGGCGGCGGCGTGAACGGCTTCGCCGTCGTCGCGGCGGGGAGGGCGACCGCCGCAGGAGCGGAAGCGGTGGCCGGTGCGTCCTGCGGCGCGGCCGCGCAAGCGAGCGCGGGCATCCAGGCCGCGCCGAGCAGCGCGGCGCGCGCGCCGCGGATCAACGTCGTGCGGTCGATCATTGTTTTTCTCCGTTCGCGGCACCGCCACGCGCATAGTACGCAGCCACCGCGTCGACATCGGCGTCGGACAGCTTGCCGGCGATCGTCGGCATCAGCGCCATCGGGCCGGGCGCCCGCGTGCCGTGCTTCCAGCCGTTCAACTGGCCCGCGATGTATGCGGCCGGCTGGCCGGCGAGCGGCGGAAACGCGGCGCCGACGCCGAGGCCGCCCGCGCCGTGGCATTGCGCGCACGCGGGCAGGCCCTGCGACCAGCGTCCGCGCGTCGCGAGCCAAGCGCCGGTGTTCGCCGGGTCGATCGACGTGGCGTCGGAAGCGGCAATGGCGGGCGGCGCGGGCAGGCTCGCGAAGTACGCGGAGACCGCGTCGCGATCGTGCGCCGACAGCAGTTTCGCGAGCGGCTGCATGACCGGGTTCTGGCGGCTGCCGTCCGCGAACGCGGCGAGTTGCGCGGAAAGATAGGCGGCGTTCGTGCCCGCGAGACGCGGAAAGCCGGCGGCCGCGTTGCCTTCGCCCTGCGCGCCGTGGCAGCCGATGCATGCGGCCGCGCCCGTCGTCGTGCCCTGGGTGGCGATGGTCTTGCCGAGTGCGATGTCGTCCGCGTGGGCATGGCCGGCGAGCAGTGCCGCCGCGGCGAGCAGCAACCGCGCGGACCGGCGCCGCGGGATGTCGACCGAATCGTTCACGTGTCCCCTCCTTGATGTCTGTCTTATGGCGTGGCCCGGCGTGCACACCCGCGCGGTCAGCCGGCGTCGGGCCCGTCTGGCCGTGGCGCGAGATTCGGCGTCGGTGCCGTCGCGTCGTATTGCCCGAAGCCGTAGCGCGCGAATATCCGGAACGCTTCCGGCGACCGGATGAACGCGAGCCACGCGCGTGCGGCTTCCGGATGCGGTGCTTGCTTCACCATCGCGCCCGCATAGATCGCCGTCGTATTGTGCGCGGCCGGAATGTCGATGTGCATCAGCGGATGCCCGACCTGTTCCTGGAACGCCGCTTCCGATTGCCACAGCACGCCGGCGTCGGCACGCCCCTGCATCAGGAACAGCGCGGTTTCCCGATGATGGATGTGCGTGAGCTCGGTCGTGCCGGCGCGCACCTTGTCGTCGTAGACGATGCGCGCGAGCGCATCGCCGCCGGCCTTCACGAGCGATGTGCGGATCTGCCGCGCGACGCCTTCGAATGCCGGGTTCGGCATCGCGAGCGTCACGTCGGGCCGCGCAAGATCGTTCAGCGACGTAATGCGCTTCGGGTTGCCGGCGCGCACCATGATCGTCAACTGGTTCGTCACGTAGGGCACGGCCGGGCCTTCGAGCGTGCCGTCCGCGATCAGCTCGCGGATCTTGCCGAGCCCGGCGAAATACGCATCGGGCTTGACCGTCCACGTCATGTTGCCGACGGTGATCGTGCCGCCCGCGTGAATCTGCTTCACGAGCAGGCCGGGCGGGATGGTTTCCCAGAAGATGCGGCCGCGGTATTCGGGATGGTCGGTCTCGAACTTCGCGACGAGCGGTGCCATCGCGAAGAAGTAGTTGCCGCCGACGTACAGCACCAGCTTCGGCGCGGTGAGGTCGCCGTGGAAATCGGCGAGCACGTCGACCTGCGGCACCGTGAATTCGAGGCCGCGGTTCGTCGCGTCGTTGTTGCGGCCGTCCTGCCACGGCGGAAAGATGCTGCGCGACGTGTCGGCCGGTGCGGCGAGCGACAGCATCGACGTGCAGCAAAGCGCGGCCAGCGCGGCATGCAGCGCTGGCTGCCACCGGCGTCGCAACGGAGAACGCGTGCGGAGCGATGTCATCGGGCGCCTCACTTCGCGTAAGTGAAACCGGCGTGCTGCAGTTCGGGCAGCGTGCCGACCGCGCCCGGCGTGACGATCGCCGACGGAATCACGTGGTTGGTGAGATCGGCGGCGAGGGCGTCGAGCGGCAGCTTGTCGGGATTCGCGTTCGCGCCGTCGAGCCGTTCCGCGAGTTCCCAGATCGCGTTGTGGCACGACAGGAACACGACGCCGCGCTGCAGCAGCGCGGCGATGCTGTTGTCGTGCGACGAGAATGCGCCGTCGGCCCGTTCATGGTCGGCGGCGTCTTTCGATTGCGCGGGTTTCGCGGCAAGCAGCGTGTTGGTCGCGAACGCTGCGCCGGCGAATTTCGCGAGGCCGTATTTGTCCCACGCGGCCTGGTCGAACAGCGCGAGATGCGCGGCGCCATGCGTGGCCGATACGACGAGGAAGTCCGGATGACCGAACGCCCAGATCTGCGCGTTCAGCGCGTTGCGCATCAGGTTCAGCCATGGGCCGCCGAGCTCGGTGTTGTCCCACACCTGCTTCCGGCCGCCGCGATAGCCGATCACTTCCATGAGCGCCGCATGATCCCATTGATCGGGGCGCTCGACGATCATCGGCACCGTCTTGAAGTCGCGTCGTCTCGGTATGGCCGCGAGACGGCGGGTGAGGTCGGCGAGGCGCGTCGCGCCGCTGGCCAGCAGCGCGCCGGATTCGGGTGTCGCCGCCTGCGCGACGCGCGAGGCGCCGAGCAGCGCGGTGCCGGCCGCGAGGCCGAGTGTCTTGAGCGCGCCGCGGCGCGCATCCCGGTCGGACATCGAACTCTCCCATATCGCTTTTGTGGGGGCGTGACGCATCGCCGTGTCGCGGCGATGCGTCGCCATCGCGTAGCCAGTCTAGAGGCGCGCGCTCGACGGCGGAAATCGCGATATCGGATGGGAGATATTCGAGGGTCCGATGATTGGCGGAAACGACAAGGCCGCGCGGCGCCGACGTCTGCGGCATCGCGCGGCCTTCGTCAGCCGTGAAAGGTCAGTGCGCGGCGCGTTCGCGCAGCACTTCCGACGGCCGCACGTTGCGCACGAACACGCCGGCCAGCACCGCGCCTGCCAGTGCGATCGCGCCGGCCAGCACGAACGCGGACGCGAACGAGCCGCTGCGCTCGACGATGAAGCCGGTCACGGCCGGCCCGATCACGCCGGAGAGGCTGCCCATGCAATGCAGGAAGCCGCTGACGCCGCCGACGCGCGCCGGATGCACGACGTCCTGCACGATCGCCCAGTAGATCGCGCCCGTCACGTACAGGAAGAACAGCGATACCGACATCAGTGCGACCGCGCCTTGCGTCGACTGCACGGCGCCCGCGACGGCCACGCACGCGCCGGCGCCGAGCAGGCAGGTGACGAGCACGATGCGGCGCGACAGCAGGAGGTTGCCGGTGAGCCGGTACAGCGCATCCGAGATCGCGCCGCCGCACGCGAGGCCGACGGTGCCGACGAGCCAGGGCACGACGGTGGCGATGCTCATCTCCTTGATGTTCAGATGGTGCGCGCGCACGAGGTAGCTCGGGAACCAGCTCAGGAAGAAGAACAACACGTAGTTGTAGCTGAAGAACGCGGCGGCCGTCGCGAGGATGCGCGGCTGGCGCACGTAGTGCGACAGCGTGTGCGCGGGCGTTGCCGTGCCGGCGGCGGCAGGGGCAGCGGCAGGGGCGGCGTGGGCGGGCGTTGCGGCAAGCGTTGCCGCGGGCGCACGCTCGGCATCGCCGACCGGCGTGGCCGGACGGTCCGTCGTCGACATCATCCACACGACGACCCACACGAGCCCGATCGCACACACGATCCAGAACGCCGGTCGCCAGCCGAACTGCGCGGCCAGCAGCCCGACGATCGGCCCGGCGATCGCGCCGCCGAGCGGCGAGCCGGCACTGAGCAGGCCCATCGCGGTCGCGGCGGCGTCGCGCGGCAGCCAGTTGTTGACCATCTTGTTGGCCGCCGAGCACAGCGGCCCTTCGGCCATGCCGAACAGCAGCCGCACGATCAGCAGGCTCACGAAGCCGACGGTGAGCGCGGTCATCCCGCAGAACACCGACCACAGCCCGACCGACAGCACGTACACGAGCTTCGGCCCGAGCCGGTCGGACGCAAGCCCGCCGATGAAATTGAACAGCGCGTAGCCGATGAAGAACGTGCTGAACACGAGGCCCATCTGTGCGGCGTCGATGCCGAGATCGGTCTGCACGATCGGCGCGACGATCGACAGCGCGACGCGGTCGAGATAGTTGATGCCGTACACCAGGAACAGCAGGAATACCGTGAACCATGCCTGCGACTTCTGCTTCATCTCCGTCTCCTTCGTGCCGGTGGGCCGGCCGTCATGTGTTGTCTTGTCGATCGTTTGCCGCGTCGTCGTGGACCTCGGCGGGCAGGGTATTGCGCGGTTCGCGTCGATTGCCGCGAACCGGGTAAACGGTCGTTCAGCGCGCGTGCAATGGCGCGAGCAGCGCATCGGTGCCGCCCGCGCGCAGCGTCGACAGGTGCTCGCCGACGCGCGCGATCAATGTGTCGGGCCACGCGGCCGAGCCTGCATGCGCGGTGCTGCCGAGTGCGGCCCGAACCGCGCCGGTCGAATCGCCGGCCGCGGACAACGTCGCGCCGAGCGTGGCCGCGCCCGGATCGCTGATCGTGAGCGGTCGGCCCGATTCGTCATGCGCGGTGGCGAGGTAGTGCAGCCACAGCGCGAGCGCGCGTTCCAGGTACGGTCGCTCGGCACCGGCCGCCGCGCTTTCGCCGAGCGCCGGCAGCCAGCGCAGCGGCACCTTCTGCGTGCCGTCCATCGCGATCTGTTCGGTTCGATGCGCGAGCGTCGGATTGCGGAAGCGCTGCACGAGCGTCGCGCAATAGCCGTGCGCGTCGTATCCGGCCGGCACGTCGACGGTCGCGAGCAGGTCGCGCGTCATCACGCCGTCGACGAGTGCCGCGATCGCCGGATCGGCCATCGCATCGGACACGGTCGCACGGCCGCGCAATTGCCCCGCGTACGCGATCGCCGAATGCGAGCCGTTCAGCAGCCGCAGCTTCATCGTCTCGTAGGGCCGCACGTCGCCGACGAGGTGTGCGCCGGCATCTTCCCAGCGCGGGCGCGGGCCGGCGAAGCGATCCTCGATCACCCATTGCGAGAACGGCTCGCAGACGATCGCGGCCGCGTCGCGCGCGCCGAGATGGGCATGTGCCCAGTCGAGCGATTCGGGCGTCGCGGCCGGCACGATCCGGTCGACCATGCTGTTCGGGAACGCGACGTCGTCGCGGATGCGCCGCGCGAGCGCGCTGTCGATGCGTTCCGCGTAGTCGATCATCAGCGCGCGCAACGTGTCGCCGTTCGACGTCATGTTGTCGCAGCTGACGACGCTCAGAGGCGCATGGGCCGGCCGCAGCCGCAGGCCGGCCGCGATCACGCCGAGCGCGGTGCGCGGCGCGTCGGGTGTTGCGAGATCGTGGCGGATCGCGGGATCGTCGGCATCGAGACCGCCACTGGGGCGGCGGCAATAACCTTTCTCGGTGACGGTCAGGCTGACGATCGACACGGCCGGATCGGCAATCAGCGCCAGCAGCGCCGGCAGCGATTCGGGTGCGAACAGCGCGCCGTGCACCGCGCCGACGATGTGCGTGCGCGCGCCTTGGCCGTCGCGTTCGGTCACCGTGTACAGGTGATCCTGCGCGGCGAGCAGGTCGACGGTATGACGCCGCCGCAGTTCGACGCCGACGATGCCCCAGCGCAGGTCGCCCTGTTCGAGCACCGTATCCGTATGCAGCGCCTGATGCGCGCGATGGAACGCGCCGAGGCCGAGATGGACGATGCCCGTGCGGACCGCCTGCCGGTCATAACCGGGGCGGCGCGTGCCTGGCGGCGCGGTGCGCAGGAAATCGGGGGCTGATGACATGACGATTGGCAACGAGTTGTACCATGGTAGATGGTGGAGTGCGTGCAGGTTATTTCGAGTTTCACCGCGAAGTTATCGGTGTAAACGCTAGATCGTCTGAATTCGATTGCTTATGTACCATGGTAGACATCGATATCAAGCCAGATCAATCGCAACCATGAGCGAAACGGCAGCACTGGAAGAAGCAGACGTCGTGGTCACGGCGTTGCAGGGGTTCTCGCTGGACGAGAGCCGGTCGTATACGGATCAGGTGCATGCGCTGCTGCGCCACGCGATCGTGCGCGGCGCGTTGCCGCCGCGCACCGCGCTGTCGGAGGCGGTGATCTCCACGACGATCAAGGTCAGCCGCACGCCGGTGCGCGAAGCGTTCGCGCAGCTCGCCGATGAGCGGCTCGTGCAGATCATCCGGAAGGTCGGCACGCTGGTCGCGCCGATTCCCGTGTCGATCCTCGAGGAAGGGCGCTTCGCGCGCAGCACGCTCGAATGCGCGAACCACGTCGAGCTCGCGCAGAAGATCACGCCGGCGCAGCTCGCGGAACTGTCGCGGATCATCGATGCGCAGCGCGAGGCCGTGGCGGCCGGCGATGTCGAAGCGTTCTTCGATCTCGACGAGGCGATGCACGGCCGGATGTTCGCGTTCGCGGGCCGGCCGCACGTGTGGGAAATGCTGCAACCGATGAAGCGCCAGTTCGACCGCGTGCGCTGGCTCCTGCTCGACCGCGTCGAGGATCACGCGCGCCGCGCGCTGCAGGAACACGAACAGATCCTCGCGCACATCGCGTCGCGCAACATGGCGCTGCTCGGCGCATCGGTCGCGGCGCACGTCGACCGGATCGGCTCGCACCTGCCCGACGTGCGCAGCCGCGCGCCGCATTACTTTGTCGACTGAAACGCCCGCTGGAGGAGCGCAGTGAAAATCGAACGCTTGCAGATCATCGTCACGTGTCCGGGCCGCAATTTCGTGACGGTGAAGATCGTGACCGACGAAGGTGTATACGGCCTCGGCGACGCGACGCTCAACGGGCGCGAGCTCGCGGTGCGCGCGTACCTGGAAGACCACGTGTTCCCGTGCCTCGTCGGCCGCGACCCGCGCAAAATCGAAGACATCTGGCAATACCTGTATCGCGGCGCGTACTGGCGGCGCGGGCCCGTGACGATGACGGCGATCGCCGCGATCGACATGGCGCTGTGGGACATCCTCGGCAAACTCGCGGGCATGCCCGTCTACCAGTTGCTCGGCGGAAAGAGCCGCGACGGCCTGATGGTGTACGGCCACGCGAACGGGCGCGATCACGAGGAAGCGGTCGACGCGGTGCGCGCACACATCGAGGCCGGCTATCGCGCGATCCGCGTGCAGTCGGGCGTGCCGGGGCTCGACAAGGTGTACGGCGTCGGCAAGACGGCCGGCGCGTACGAGCCCGCCGAGAAAGGGCTGCCGCCCGAGGAACCGTGGGACACCGCGCTCTACCTGCGCCACACGCCCGAGTTGTTCCGCAAGGTGCGCGACGCGGTCGGAGATGCGCCGCACCTGCTGCACGACGCGCATCACCGGCTCACGCCGATCGAGGCCGCGCGGCTCGGCCGCGATCTCGAGCCGCATCGCTTGTTCTGGCTCGAGGACGCGACGCCCGCGGAGAACCAGGAAGCGTTCCGCCTGATCCGCCAGCACACGACGACACCGCTCGCGGTCGGCGAGGTATTCAACTCGATCTGGGATTGCAAGGACCTGATCCGCGACCAGCTGATCGACTACATTCGCGCGACCATCGTGCACGCGGGCGGCATCACGCACGTGCGGCGCATTGCCGATTACGCGGCGATGTACCAGGTGCGCACCGGCTTCCACGGCGCGACCGACCTGTCGCCCGTGTGCATGGCGGCGGCCGTGAACTTCGGGTTGTGGGCGCCGAACTTCGGCATCCAGGAACTGATGCCGCACAGCGCGCTGACCGATGAAGTGTTTCCGCACAGCTACCGCTTCGAGGACGGCTATCTCGTGATGGACGACGTGCCGGGCCTCGGCGTCGACATCGACGAGGCGCTGGCCGCGAAATATCCGTATGAGCGCGCGTACCTGCCGGTTGCCCGGCTGCGCGACGGTTCGATGTGGAACTGGTGAGCGCCGAAGATCCGAGGGAGAGAACTGAAATGTTGAGCGTCGTTGTCGATCGTCCGAACAGCATGGCCGTGCGCGAGGTGCCGCTGCCCGCGCCCGCCGCCGGCGAAGTGCGCGTGAAGGTGCGCTATGCGGGCATCTGCGGGTCGGACCTGCACATCTTTCACGGCAAGAATCCGTTCGTGTCGTACCCGCGCATCATCGGCCACGAGTTCGTCGGCACGATCGAATCGGTCGGCGCGGGCGTCGATGCCGCGCGGCTCGGCGAGACGGTCGCGGTCGATCCGGTGATCAGCTGCGGGCATTGCCATGCGTGCACGATCGGCCGGCGCAACGTCTGCCGGCACCTGACCGTGCTCGGTGTGCATCGCGACGGCGGCTTCAGCCAGTACACGTGCGTGCCGGCCGACAATGCGTACCGGATTCCGGACGCGATCGCCGACACCTGCGCGGCGATCGTCGAGCCGTTCGCGGTGGCCGCAAACGCGACGTCGCGCACCGGCGTGCTGCCGGGCGATGTCGCGCTGATCTACGGCGCCGGCACCGTCGGCCTGACGATCCTGCAGGTGCTCAAGCGCGTGTATGGCATTCGTGCGTTCATCACCGATCGGCTCGACGCGCGGCTGCAGCTCGCGCGCAAATGCGGCGCGGCGGAGGACGAGGTCATCAACACGAGCGTCGAGTCGCTGCCCGACGCGCTGGAAAAGCGCGGCGTCGACGGCGGCCCGACGGTGATCTTCGATGCGGTCTGCCATCCGTCGATTCTCGAGGAGGCCGTGCGGATCGCCGCGCCGGCCGGCCGGATCGGCGTGCTCGGATTTTCGTCGGAGCCGTCGGCGATCGTGCAGGCGGAGCTGACGAAGAAGGAGCTGACGCTCGCGGCGTCGCGGCTGAACTGCGCGATGTTCCCGCAGGTGATCGACTGGATTGCCCGCGGGTTGATCCAGCCGGAGCACATCGTCACGCACAAGGTAGGTTTTCGCGACGTCGCGCAGGCGTTCGAGATGGCCGAGCGCAATCCCGAGAAAAGCTGCAAGATCCTGCTCGATTTCGCGGGCGGCTGATACCGCTTCGTGTAGCCGGCCGGGGCGCGTTGTGCATGTCGCGCGGCCACGGCCGAATGACGTGATCGCTCGCCGACGGCGGGCCGGTGCGGCGCGAATCCCGCGCGCCGCGTCGAGGGCGGACCCGGGATCGGACACATCGATATCCAACATCAGGAGACATGCATCGTGACCCGGATTCCGTTCGAGGAAATGCAACGTGCGATCCATGCGGCGCTCGTGAATGCCGGCATGCGCGAACACGACGCCGAAATCTGTGCGAGGGTGCATACCGAATCGACCTGTGACGGCGTCAATTCGCACGGCATCAATCGCGTGGCGCGATTCATCGACTATCTCGACAAGGGGTGGGTGAATCCTGACGGAGCGCGCGTGCGCGTCAAGCAATTCGGCGCGATCGAGGTGTGCGACGGCCAGCGCGGGCCGGGCATTCTCAACGCGTTGTCCGCGACCGAGCGGGCCATCGAGATCGCCGACGCGCAAGGCGTCGGCATCGTGGCGATGCGCAATGCGACCCACTGGATGCGCGGCGGCACGTATGGCTGGCACGCGGCCGAGCGCGGCTACATCGCGATCTGCTGGACCAACACCGAATCCTGCATGCCCGGCTGGGGCGGCAAGAACACGCGCGTCGGCAACAACCCGTTCGTGATGGCGGTGCCGCGGGACCGCGGCCATATCGTGCTCGACATGGCGATGTCGCAGTACTCGTACGGAAAGCTGCAGGCCACCCGCCTGAAAGGGAAGAACATGCCGTTCCCCGCCGGCTTCGACAGCGACGGAAAGCTGACCGCCGAGCCGGGCCCGATCGAAGCGTCGATGCGGATCCTGCCGATGGGCTACTGGAAGGGTTCGGGGTTCGCGATCGTGCTCGACGTGCTCGCGGCGGTGCTGTCCGAAGGACTTGCGACGAACGGGATCGATGCGATTCAGGAGGGAAGTTGCACGGGATGCTCGCAGGTCTTCATCGTGATCGACCCGCGCAAGCTCGGCGGCGAAGCCTTCACGAGCCAAGTGGCCGACGGCGTGGCGGACTACGTGAACACGTCCGAGCTGGCGGAAGGCAGCGACGAAGTGCTCTACCCGGGGCAGAGCGCGCTGCGCACGCGGACCGAACAGCGGCGACACGGCATCGCCGTCGACGACGGCATCTGGGCCGACGTGCTCGCGCTCGCGGAGCGCCGGGCGTCGCCGCATCGCTGACGACACGACGGCGGGCGCGCCGGAACGGAATGACGGATCGACCCCATCGCTGCAAAGACGCTTGTTTTCATTGGGAGAACTGACCATGAGGGCGGATGTCGCGCTTGCGCCGGACGCAAGCATCGAGACACGGAACGAAGATGAGTTGTACCGGAAAGTGATACTGAGGATCGTCCCGCTGTTCTTCCTCGGCTTCATCATGTCTTATCTGGACCGCGTCAACATCGGTTTCGCGAAATTGCAGATGGCGGCCGATTTCGGCCTGACGAATGCGTCGTTCGCGCTCGGCGCGAGCGTGTTCTTCTGGGGCTACATGCTGTTCGAGATCCCGAGCAACCTGATCCTGCGGCATGTCGGCGCGCGAGCGTGGATCGCGCGAATCATGATCACCTGGGGGATCGTGTCGATCCTGATGGTCTTCTCGAGGAACGAAGTCGCGTTCTATTCGCTGCGGTTCCTGCTGGGCGTCTGCGAAGCCGGCTTTGTCCCGGGCGTGATGTATTACACGAATACGTGGCTGCCGGCCCGACGTCAGAGCGGCATGTACTCGCTGTTCCTGATGGCGTTGCCGATCGCCGTCATGTTCGGCGCACCGCTATCCGGCGCGATCATGGAGACGATGGGCGGGGTGGCGGGCATCCGCGGATGGCAGTGGCTGTTCCTGCTCGAAGGGCTGCCGTCGGTGCTGTTGGGCATCGTCATCCTGATGCTGCTGCGAAACAGGCCGGCCGACGTGGACTGGCTGACGCCGCGCGAGAAGCAGATCATCGAAGCGAATGTCGAGAAGGAGGCCGCCTTCAAGTCGCATCGCGTGGCCGATGCATTCCGGTCGCCGAAGATCTATGCGCTGATCGTCGTGATGATCCTGTTCAACACCGGGTTCTACGGCCTGACGTTCTGGATGCCGACGCTGTTTCACGATGCGGGCGTCTCCTCCAGCCTGAACGTCGGGCTGTTGACGGCTATCCCGTTCGGCGTCGCGGCGATCTGCATGTACGTGAACGCGAAGCGCGCGGAGCAATCCGGGCGGCTGCGACGGCACGGTGTAGTGCCCGTCGCGCTCGCCGCGATCGGCCTGTTCGTGGCGACGATTGCGCACGGCAATTTCTGGCTCGCCGTGGTGATGCTGACCGTCGCGACGTCGGGCATCCTGTCACTGATGCCGATCTACTGGACGCTGCCGGGGCGCGTGCTGTCCGGCCCGGCGGCGGCGGCCGGCTTCGCATTGATCAACGCGTGCGGGAGCCTGTCCGGCATTCTGGGCGCGATGATCATCGGCTACGCAGGCCTCCGGGTCGGCATGATCATCCTCGCTGGCTTCCTGGTGCTGTGCAGCGTCGTGTTCTATCGGGTGTGCCCGCCCACGGCGGACTAGCCGCGAGCCAGGCCGCGGCCGTCCGCACGAAGGTGCGTCAGAACGACACCGTCGTCGTCAGCGTGACGAGCCGCGGCTCGCCGACGGCGACGATCAGATTGCTGTTGCTCGACGGATAGTAGGTCTTGTCGAGCAGGTTCTTCACGTTGAGCTGGATGCGTGTCGGGAACTTGCCGATCGTCGTTTCATAGGCCGCGAATGCGTCGACGGTCACGTAGCCGGGCAGCGTGAAGCTGTTCGCGGTGTCGCCGGGCCGTGCGCCGACGAGCCGGGCGCCGCCGCCGAAGCGCCAGCGTCCGGGCAGGTTCGCGATCGCCGTGTCGTACACCGCGAACAGGCTGCCGGTGTGGCGCGCGACGTTGACGAGCGGCGTGTTGCTGTCGCGGTCGTTCGCGTTCGTGTACGCGTAGCTGCCGATCAGGCTCAGATGGCGCGTGAGCTGCCCCGCGACGTCGAGTTCGATCCCGCGCGAGCGCGCGGTGCCGATCGTCGACGTGATGTCGCCGACCGTGACCGCGACGTTGCGCTTGTCGATCTGGTAGGCCGCGAGCGTGCCGGTGATGCCGGGTTTCAGGCTGAACTTCAGGCCGGCTTCCAGCACGCGGCCGAATTCCGGCGCGAGCGGTGCGGCCACGTTCGACGCGACGTTCGGCTTGAACGAGCGGCTCACGTTCGCATAGGCGGTCAGCGCGGGTGTGAGCGCATAGGCGAGCCCGAACTGCGGCAGCCACACGTTGCCGTGCGAGCGGTCGGCGAACACGAACGGCCGCCCCATCCCGGATTCCTGCTGCCAGTCCTCCCAGCGCAGCCCGCCGACCGCGGTGAGCCGGTCGGTGATCTTTACGGAGTCCTGTACGATCATCGAGTACGTGTGCACCTTCGAAAGCGAATCGCTCTGCTTCGTGCTGATCGTGCCGCCGGGCGCGAGCAGGCCGTAGACGGGATCGTAGAGATTGAAGCCCTTGGTCGCGGCGCCGCGGATCGTGTCGCCGCGGAAGCTGCGCTGGCGCTCGTATTCGCCGCCGATGTAAAGCGCGTGGTTCATCCCCGCGAGCGTCAGGTTGCCGAGCAGGCCGAGCGTCGCGATCTGGTCGGAGTCGTTGCGCCCGAGGTTCGCGTCGGACGTGCGCGACAGCGCGCCGGTCGTGGCGTTGAAGGCGGTCGCGCGGGTGATGTATTGATCGTAGCGGTCGCGGCCCCAGCCGTAGGTCGCGCGCACGCGCCATGCGTCGGAGAGGCGGTGCTCGATGCGCGCGCGCAACGTTTCCTGGATCCCGCCGCTTTGCGCCCACGCTTCCTCGTAGCGACGATAGCGCAGCGCATCGTCGGGGCGGCCGTTCACGAGCACGGTGCCGCGATCGAACGGCATCGTGTAGTCGACATACTGGTAGCTGACGTCGATCGACGTGTTCGCGTCGTGCCATGAAAGCGCGGGCGCGATCAGCGCGTTGCGTTCGCGGCCGAAGCTGCGCCAGTAGCGGCTCGTATCGTATTCGCCGGTGAGCCGGAACGCGAGCGTGCCGCCCGCGATCTGGCCCGGCTTGCCGAGCGGACCGGTCAGGTCGAACTGCGCGCTGCTGCCGCCGTGGCTCGTGCGCGAGGCCGAGATCGAGCCGCCGAACGTTTCTTCCGGCTTGCGCGTGACGAGGTTGATCACGCCGCCCGGGTCCTGCATCCCGTACAGCAGCGAAGCGGGGCCCTTCAGCACTTCGACGCGGTCGATCGTCGCGAGATAGCTGTGCAGCACCGGTGTGCGCACGCCGTCGACGAGCACGGAGCCGTCGTTGTTCGAGCCGAAGCCGCGCTTGATGAACGCGTCGCGCGTGCCGCCGAGCGTGTTGGTCTGCGTCACGCCGCTGATGTTGCCGAGCACGTCGTCGAGCGAGCGCGCCTGCTGATCCTGCATCACGCTGCTGCTGACCACGGCGACCGATTGCGGAATGTCCTTGAGCGGACGATCGTCGCCGCCGGCGACGCTGCTGGTGCGCGGCTGGTAGCCGACGGTCGGATCGGCGGCCGCCGATGCGCTGACGCTGATCGTCGGCAGTTCGCGTTCGGATGGCGCGGGCGTCGACGACGGCGAGGACGTGGCCGCCGAAGCCGTGGCGGCAGGGTCGGCATCCGCATGCGCGCCGCTTGCGACGCAAAGAGTGATCAGGGCAGGCAGGCTCGCGCGCCACGGACGCAAGGTCCGCGCGCGGCGGGGCAGTCGACGGGATGGCATGAATCGATGAATGGACGGCGTGCTAAGGATGAAGGCGCGGGCCGCGGCGCTTCACTGATTCGCCGCGGCAGGACGCGCATGATATACGTAATGAGAATCGTTTGCAATTGCAACGAGGCCGATACGGCTCGGTCATCGCGATTACCGGGCCGCAGGCCGTCTGCTGCCGTAGCGGCAAAAATTCCTGTCACGTCGCGTGCAGCGCGACGTCGCGCTCGACGAACGGTGTCCGGCAATCAGAACTTCTGCTGGATGCCGGCCATCACGCCGAGCTGATTCATCCCGGTGCCGACCGTCCCGCCGGCGGCGACCGCGTTCGCGGCCAGCGTGCTGTTGAACATGTAGCCCACCGACGTATAGACGGTCGTCCGCTTCGACAGGAAATAGTTCGCTCGGCCGACGAGGAGCGTGGCGTTCGTGCCGCTTTCGCCGTTTTCCCGGCGTTGCAGGTAGCGCACGCCCTGCAGGTCGAGCGCGAGGTAGGGTGTCGCGTAGTACGTGCCGCCGGCGAACACGATATCGGCCTGCAGGTGTGCGGCCGCCGCGAGATTGCGGCGGATCCAGCCCGCGCCGAGTTTCGCGGGACCGATCTTCACGTAGCCGGCGACGATGTCGCGCGTGTCGGTGTACGCGGGATTGTTCAGCGGCGCGAGCGCGCCGCCGCCGCCGCGCATCACGTCGTGCGACGCGGCGAGCCCGAAATTGCTCGCGTCATAGGCGAGCATCGCCGTGTATTGGCGGCAGGCGACGATGTCGCCGGGCACTTGTCCCGCGCAGCCCGTCGCGGACGGTCCCGCCGGCCCGGCCGCATCGCGGCCGAAGCTGTAGGTCGCGCCGAGCGTCACGCCGTGGAACGTGCCCTTGTAGCCGATCGCGTTGTCGCTGCGCGCGTTCGGCAGATACGAGTCGAAATCGGCCATCGAATGAATCGACGGACCGATCACGTCGGCATTGGTCAGCACGATCATCGACATGTTCATCTGTCGGCCGAGGGTCAGCGTGCCGAAGGGGCTGTTCACGCCCACGTTCGCTTGCCGCCCGAACAGACGCCCGCCGTAGTTCAGCGCACCGGTGCCGGGCTGGAAGCCGTTTTCGAGCACGAAGAAGGCCTGATAGCCGCCGCCGAGATCCTCCGTGCCGCGCAGGCCCCAGCGTGACGGCACCTCGCCGGTCAGCGTCGGCATGCCGGTGAACGATCCGCCGCGCGCGGCGTTGTTGTAGTAGGACACGCCGGTATCGATGATCCCGTACAGCGTGACGCTGCTTTGCGCACAGGCCGGTCCGGCCAGCGCCATCGCCGTCGCGAATGCGACGCCCAGTTTCGTTTTCATGGCTGTCTCCAAACAGTATGTAGATCTACTTATCGATTTTTCTAATGCCCCGGACATGTCCGGGATGCCGACGGGTATCGGCAGGGCCGCGTGCGTCGCGCGTTACGAGATCGCCGGGTCGCGCTGCCGCTGCGGCGCCGCGACACGCGCGCCTGCCACGGCGACGGCGATCGCCGCGCCGGCCATCGGCACGAGGAACGCAAGATAGAGATGGGGCACGGACCAGCCGTCGTCGAGCAGCGCACCGACCGTCATCGGCGACAGGATCGCGCCGAGGCGACCGATGCCGACCGCGAGGCCGATGCCGGTCGTGCGGATCTCGGCGGGGTAGGGTGTCGGCGACAACGCATACATGCCGGCCACGCACGCATTGATCACGGCGCCGAGGAACACCGCGACGGTCATCCCGATGCCGAGCGAGCCGGTGTTCGCGCCGAACACGACCATCAGCGCGCCGCCGAGCAGCAGCGTCGCGCCCAGCAGGTTGCGCAGGCCGAACCGGGTCGACAGCAGGCTGAAGAGCGACGCGCCCACGATGCCGCCGAGGTTGAGCAGCACGCCGCCGGTCACGCCCTGCGATGCCGACAGTCCGGCCTGGACGAGCAGCTTCGGCGTCCAGCTCACGACGAAATAAAAGCTGCCCATCACGAGAAAGAACGCGATCCACAGCGCGATCGTGCGGCGCGCGAGCGGTGCGCGCAGCACGGCCGTCCAGTTCGACGCGGGGCCCGTCGTGTGGATGGACGCCGTCACGGCCGGCAGCGCGTCGATGGGCGCGCGCTTCATTCTCGCGAGGATGCGGTTGATTTTCTGCAGCGCGTCGTCCGGCCGCCGTGCCAGCAGGAAGTCGAGCGATTCCGGCAGCAGTGCGAGCACCATCGGGATCGCCATCAAGGTCAGGATGCCGCCGAACGCGAACACGCTGCGCCATCCCCACGTCGACAGCAGGTAGCCGGCGATGACCCCGCCGGCGGTGGCGCCGATCGCGTAGCCGGTCGACTGCATGCCGATCGCGGCGCTGCGCCATTTGTTCGATGCGTATTCGCCGCTGATGACGGTCAGGCTCGCCAGCATGCCGCCGATGCCGAGCCCTGTGTAGGCCCGTGCGATCGCGAGTTGCAGCGTGCTGTGCGTGGCCGCGCAGGCGAGCATCCCGGTCGAGATCACGGCGAGGCAGAGCAGGATGATGCGGCGGCGGCCGACGCGGTCGGCCAGCGGCGCGATCAGCACCGAGCCGATGCCCATGCCGGCGAGCCCCGCGCTCAGCAGCAGGCCGATTTCCTTGCCGCTCAGTTTCCACTCGGCGGCCAGATGCGGCGCGGCAAATGCGATGGCCAGCACGTCGAAGCCGTCGAGCATGTTCAGCACGACGCAGGCCGTGACCGCCATCGTCTGGAACGCGCTCATCGGGGATGCGTCGATCGTATTGCGGATATTTGCACTCACGTCAAAGATCCTTCATAAAAATAGTATGACTAATCGAATGGGAAAAACAGAAGCCGGCTGCAGCAAGCGTGGCGAACGCGAATGCATGTGCCGGCGGCCAACCGCGGGGATGCCTGCAGCCACAAGCAGGCGTCGTTCGCGCGCCGGCGCGACGGTTACACGGGTTCAGGTTGCTGCAGCAGTCGCTCGATCACGCGCCGCGCGCGATTGGGGCCCGCGTCGACGTGAATGTCGATCTGGCGGCCTCCGGGAAACCGCAGCTGATTCCGGTATTGCGCTTCGATCACGGTCTTGTCCTCGTCGAACGTCGCCGCCGATTGCTCGATGACCGTTTGCGCGACGCGTTCGACGTCGTGTTGCGGATTGGTCGCGACGGTCCAGAAATAGTGCGTGGTGGTGTCCGTCTCCGGCGTGATGCCGTGGAAGCCGCGCATGTGAAAGCCGCCGCGCGCGGGATCGAGCAGGTCGCCGGTGCCGGCGTCCATCGCGCCGGTCCAGATCCGGATATGCGACACGTGGAATTCGATTTCCTGCCAGCGATCGACCCGGCCCGCGAACGGCCATGCGGCCGTGTACGTTGGCGGCGGGTCGGAATCCGGCATCCGGCGCACCAGCGTCACCGTGTCGCCGTCGCTGCTGACGCGGGTTTCCGCGCCCATGTGCAGCGGCGCGTTGCCGCCGATCGTTTTCAGATGGACATAGCCGAGGTGGCTCAGGTCCATCAGGTTGTCGTGAATCAGCTGATACGGCGCGTCGTAATGGTAGTTGCCGCCGCCGAACCGATATTGCGGATCCGTGTGGAACGCATAGGGCGGCGGTGCGCAGGTCGGTTGAGCATGCGCGTCGGCGCCGATCCAGATCCACACGATCGCATCCTGTTCCCGCACCGGATACGACGACACACACGCCTTTGCCGGAATCCGGTCCTGCCCGGGAATCTCCACGCAGGTTCCGTCGCGGTCGAACAGCAGGCCGTGGTAGCCGCAGCGCAGGCCGCGCGCTTCGAGCGAGCCGCACGACAGCGGCAGCGACTTGTGGCAGCAGCGATCCTCCAGCGCGCCGACTTCCCCGGACGGCATCCGGAACAGCACGACCGGGCGGCCGAGCAGCGTGCGGGCGACGGGTTTGTCCGTCAGTTCGGAAGACAGCGCGGCGACCCACCATCGGTCGACCGGGAACTTAGTAGTATTGATCGGTGGCCGGGCATGTTGCGCCATTGATCGTCTCCAGTATTGTGATTGGCCGCCGCGTGTCGGGCGGTCCGTCTACAGATCTACAGGTCGAGTACCAGCAGATCGCTTCGCGATCGCGAGCAGCACGGCATGAACTGGTCGCCGGCCGCCTGTTCCGCTTCCGTCAGATACGAATCGCGATGATCGGGCTCGCCTTCGAGCACGCGCGTCACGCAGGTGCCGCAGACGCCTTGCTCGCACGACGTGAGCACATCGATGCCGTTGGCCGCCAGCGCGGCGACGACCGTGCATTCGGCCGGCACGTCGATCACCTTGCCGCTGCTCGCGATGCGGACCTGGAACGCGCGATCCGCACCGGACGACGCAACCGCGCCGCCGAAGAACTCGTAATGCAGCCGCTCGTCGGCCCAGTTGCGCTCGCGTGCGGCGTTCAGCACCGCCTCCATGAAGCCGCGCGGGCCGCATACGTAGAGGTGCGTGCCGTCAGGCGCCGCGGCGAGCACGGCGGGCAGGTCGAGGCGTTGCGCGGGGTGGCCGTCGTCGACGTGGAAGCGGGCGCGATCGCGGAACCCGGCTGCGTCGATCCGCTCGACGAAGGCCATGCGATCGGTCGAACGCGCGCAGTAGTGCATGTCGAAGGGCGCGCCGGACGAGAACAGCCGTTCCGCCATGCAGAGAATCGGCGTGACGCCGATCCCGCCCGCGAGCAACAGGTGGTGCGGGGCGTCGGGCGCGAGCGGAAATTGATTGCGCGGCATGCCGATCCGTACGGTATCGCCTTGCCGGACTTCGTCGTGAATCGCGCGTGATCCGCCGCGGCCCTCGGCATCGCGCAGCACTGCGATCTGGTAGCGATCGCCGAGTTCGGGGTGGTTGCACAGCGAGTACTGGCGCACGAGCCCGCCCGGCAAATACACGTCGATATGCGCGCCGGCGTCGAAGCGCGGCAAGGGCGACCCGTCATCGCTGACGAATTCGAAACCGCAGATGTCGCGCGCTTCCTGCCACTTGCGGGCCACCCGGACCGTCAGCGTCGCGGCGCTCATGACGCCTCCTTGATCTGCACGACCGGAATCACGGGCCGCTGCGGGCTCGACGCGTTTTCGTCGGCGAGCAGCCGCTCGATCACCTTGCGCGACAGCACGCCGCCGGCGTCGATGTTGAGCTTGAGCAGCTTGCGGTCCGGCCACTGCTCCAGGTTGAGTTGCTGGCGCTCGAGCATGTCGAGATCCTCGGCGAAGATCTTGCCCTGGCCTTCGCGGATCTCGGCGGTCAACGCGTGATCGTCGGGCCGGAAGTTGCGCGCCATCCCCCAGAAATACCAGATCGAGGTGTCCGTCTCCGGCGTGATGAAGTCGACCACGATCGACGACGCCTTCAGCTCGGCCGGCGCGTCGTAACCGCCGTGGCCCGCATGCGCGACGCCCACTTCGATCATCACGTGGCTCGGCGGCGTGAAGCGGCAGATCTGCCAGCGGTCGACCGGCACGTCGTCGGCCAGCCCGTTGCCGCGCAGCGCCATCCGCCAGAACGGCGGCGGCATCACGTTCTCCATGAAGCGGCTCGTGACGACTTCGTCACCGTTGGCGGTCGTCTTCGGCGGCGCTTCGTCGATTTCCTTCTGGCCGATGCTCGTCGCATGCACGTAGGTCTCGTGCGTGAGGTCCATCAGGTTGTCGATCATCAGCCGGTAGTCGCAACGGATGTGATACAGGCCGCCGCCGTGTGCCCAGGCCGGATCTTCGGCCCACTCGAGCGCGGGCAGCTTGTCGGGATCGGCTGCGGACGCGTCGCCGGGCCACACCCAGACGAATCCGTACCGCTCGACCGTCGGAAAGCTGCGGATCGGCGGAAAGCCGCCGACGCGCTGGCCCGGCATGCCGGCCGTCTTGCCGTTGCAGCCCATTTCCAGCCCGTGATAGCCGCACACGAGCACGCCGTCGCGCACGAATCCCAGCGACAGCGGCGCGCCGCGGTGCGGGCAGAAGTCCTCGAGCGCGGCGACCCGGCCGTCCGCCGCGCGGTAGAACACCATCGACTCGTTGCAAATCTTGCGGCCGAGCGGCTTGCCGTCGATGTCATCGGGCGTGCACGCCACATACCAAGCGTTCTTGAGAAACACGTTCTTCGTCTCCTTCAGGGCGGTGCCGCCGGTGTGCGGCAATTCTTCATTCCGTGTACTGAATGAGATTCAGTGTACGCATCGAGATTGGCCAGGGCAAGGCGAGCGGTATACTGGTTTTCCCGGGAAATGGCGCGACGCAGCGCCATGCCGTCGGCGCACGCAACGGCGTGCGCCGCCTATGTCATCGACTCATTCATGGAAAAAACGAATCCCGCCGACGCGCCGGCTTTCCCGCTCGACCTGTACGACGAACCCGGGCATCTGATCCGGCGCGCGCACCAGATCGCGGTTGCGATGTTCTACGAGAAGCTGGGCCGGGACGTGACGCCGGTGCAGTACGCGGTCCTGCGGATGCTCTATGAGTGTCCGGGGCTCGATCAGGTCACGCTCGCGCAGCGGGTGGCGCTCGACACGTCGACGACCGCGGATCTCGCGGTCCGGCTCGAAGCGAAAGGATTGATCGTCCGAGAAGTGTTGCCGCGGCGTCAGCGGCGCTTGCTGCTGACGCCGGCGGGCGTCGAGCTGCTCACGCACCTGATTCCGTCGGTGCAGGAGCTGCGCGCCGGCCTGTTCGACGGCATGGGCGAGGACGATTCGCGGGAACTGATGCGCCTGTTGCGCAAGTTCGTTCATTTGAACAACGAGCAGAGCCGTGCGCCGCTGCGGGTCGGCGAGGAGTCGTAGCGATTGAATGCTCCGCATTGGCGGGGGAGGCGGCAACGCGGCAGAGGCGCCGTGCCGCCCGCAGGCGTCACGGGCGTGACGTTTCCCCTTCCAGCCGCCGGACCGCTTCCGCGACTTCGTTCCTGAAGCGCACCAGCGCCGCCTGCTCCGGCGCGGGCGGCTGCACGGCCGCCCACAGCATGTCGATGAGCTGCGTGGCCGTCGTTTCCGTATCGAGCTTGCGGTGCCCGAGGATCGCATCCCACAGCACGTGCTCGATCGGCCCGAACACCATCGAGCGCAGCAGGCTCAGCGGCATGTCGCTGCGCACCTGCCCGGCCGCCTGACCGCGCGCGAGCACGTCCATCAGCGGCGCCGTGTAGCGGCGCTGCAGCGCGGTGAGCTCGTCGCTCAACGCATGCTGCTTCGCCCGCCCCTCCGACAGCACCAGCGCGCACAGCCCCGTGCCGTTCACGAGCATCAGCCGCAGGTGCGTGCGCACGATGAACGCGAACTGCTGCTGCACCGACGCTTCCTGCGGCATCCCGACTTCGAACGCGGCAATGATTTCGTCATACCAGTCGGCGATCACGCGCGCGCACAGCTCGCGCTTGCCGCGGAAGTAGCTGAACACCGTCGCCTCCGATACGCCGACGCGCTGCGCGATCTCGGCGGCCGTCGCATGCTCGTAACCCTTTTCGGCGAACACTTCACGACCGGCGCGCAGGATGTCCTGCACGCGCTGCTGGGACTTGCGCCCGGCGGGTGCGCGCGACGGCTCGGGGCGGTCGGCTTTGGCGGTGGCGGTCATGGTGTCGGCGGTAGCGGCTGTCATGCCGCCATGATATCTGAGTCTCACTCAAAAAACTATTGACGGCAAGCTGGGAGAGGCGCGAAACTGTGCAAAATTTACGCTGTGTTGGCTTAATGAATCGACGCATTGATCCGATTTGAGCGAAACTCAGAAATCGGCGCGTGCGACCCATTTTCTGGAGACGGAGGAGACATGATCAACCTGCCCGGTGTGCAATTCATGCTCGGTGAAGACATCGAGATGCTGCGCGACGCCGTCGCGACGTTCGCGGCCAAGGAAATCACGCCGCGCGCGGCGGAAGTCGACCGCACCGACCAGTTTCCGATGGATCTGTGGAAGAAGTTCGGCGATCTTGGCGTGCTCGGCATGACGGTGGCCGAGGAATACGGCGGCGCGAACATGGGCTACACCGCGCACATGGTCGCGATGGAAGAGATCTCGCGCGCATCGGCGTCGATCGGCCTGTCGTACGGCGCGCACTCGAACCTGTGCGTGAACCAGATCCACCGCAACGGCACCGCTGCGCAGAAGCAGAAATATCTGCCGAAGCTCGTGTCGGGCGAACACATCGGCGCGCTCGCGATGAGCGAGCCGAACGCGGGCTCCGACGTCGTCAGCATGAAGCTGCGCGCGGACAAGCGCGGCGACCGCTACGTGCTCAACGGCACGAAGATGTGGATCACCAACGGCCCCGACTGCGACACGCTCGTCGTCTACGCGAAGACGGACATCGACGCCGGCCCGCGCGGCATCACCGCATTCATCGTCGAGAAGGGGATGAAGGGCTTCTCGGTCGCGCAGAAGCTCGACAAGCTCGGCATGCGCGGGTCGCACACGGGCGAGCTCGTGTTCCAGGACGTCGAGGTGCCGGAAGAGAACATCCTCGGCCAGCTCAACGGAGGCGTGAAGGTGCTGATGAGCGGCCTCGACTACGAACGCGCGGTGCTGTCGGGCGGCCCGACGGGCATCATGGCCGCGTGTCTCGACGCGGTGGTTCCGTATATCCACGACCGCAAGCAGTTCGGCCAGTCGATCGGCGAATTCCAGCTGATCCAGGGCAAGGTCGCCGACATGTACACCACGTTCCAGGCGTGCCGCGCGTACCTGTACGCGGTCGGCCGCCACCTCGATTCGGCCGGCAGCGACCACATTCGCCAGGTGCGCAAGGACTGCGCGGGCGTGATCCTCTACACGGCCGAGAAGGCGACGTGGATGGCCGGCGAGGCGATCCAGATCCTCGGCGGCAACGGCTACATCAACGAATACCCGGTCGGCCGTCTGTGGCGCGATGCGAAGCTGTACGAGATCGGCGCCGGCACGAGCGAGATCCGCCGCATGCTGATCGGCCGCGAGCTGTTCGCGGAAACGATGTAACGCCCCACGTCACGCGAACGGAGCCCCGTCGATGCCGATCATCGAATCGAAACTGAACCCGCGTTCGGAAGACTTCCGCGCGAACGCCGCGGCGCTGGAGGCGGTCGTCGCCGACCTGCGCGCGAAGATCGAACAGCTCGCGCAAGGCGGCGGCCAGGCCGCGCGCGACAAGCACCTGTCGCGCGGCAAGCTGCTGCCGCGCGACCGCATCGCGCAGCTGCTCGATCCGGGTGCGCCGTTCCTCGAGCTGTCGCAGCTCGCGGCGAACGGCATGTACAACGACGACGCGCCGGGCGCGGGCGTGATCACCGGGATCGGCCGGATCGCGGGCCGCGAGTGCGTGATCGTATGCAACGACGCGACGGTCAAGGGCGGCACCTACTACCCGATGACCGTGAAGAAGCACGTGCGCGCGCAGGAAATCGCCGCGGAAAACCGGCTGCCGTGCGTGTACCTCGTCGATTCGGGCGGCGCGAACCTGCCGAACCAGGACGACGTGTTTCCCGATCGCGATCACTTCGGCCGCATCTTCTTCAACCAGGCCACGATGTCCGCCGCGGGAATCGCGCAGATCGCGGTCGTGATGGGCTCGTGCACGGCGGGCGGCGCGTATGTGCCGGCGATGAGCGACGAGTCGATCATCGTGAAGAACCAGGGCACGATTTTCCTCGGCGGCCCGCCGCTCGTGAAGGCCGCGACCGGCGAGGAAGTGAGCGCCGAGGATCTCGGCGGCGGCGACGTGCACACGCGCCTGTCGGGCGTGGCCGACCATCTCGCGCAGAACGACGCGCATGCGCTGTCGATCGCGCGCAACATCGTCGGTCATCTCGCGCCGAAGATCGCGTCGCCGGTGGCGGTGCGCGAGCCGAAGCCGCCGCGCTACGACGCGAAGAGCCTGTACGGCGTGATTCCGGTCGACACGCGCAAGCCGTTCGACGTGCGCGAGGTGATCGCGCGCATCGTCGACGATTCGGAGTTCGATGAATTCAAGGCACGCTTCGGCACGACGCTCGTCACGGGCTTCGCGCACATCTGGGGCCATCCGGTCGGGATCGTCGCGAACAACGGCATCCTGTTCTCCGAATCGGCCGTGAAGGGCGCGCATTTCATCGAGCTGTGCTGCCAGCGCAAGATTCCGCTCGTGTTCCTGCAGAACATCACGGGCTTCATGGTCGGCCGCAAATACGAGAACGAAGGCATCGCGCGCCATGGCGCGAAGATGGTGACGGCCGTGTCGAACGCGAAGGTGCCGAAGTTCACGGTGATCATCGGCGGCTCGTTCGGCGCCGGCAACTACGGGATGTGCGGTCGCGCGTTCGGCCCGCGTTTCCTGTGGATGTGGCCGAATGCGCGGATCTCGGTGATGGGCGGCGAGCAGGCCGCTTCGGTGCTCGCGACCGTGCGCCGCGACGGCATCGAGGCGAAGGGCGGCACGTGGTCGGCCGAGGACGAGGATGCCTTCAAGCAGCCGATCCGCGACCAATACGAGCGCCAGGGGCATCCGTATTACGCGAGCGCGCGGCTGTGGGACGACGGCGTGATCGACCCCGCGCAGACGCGCGACGTGCTGGGCCTCGGCCTCGCCGCGTCGATGAACGCGCCGATCGACGACACGCGTTTCGGCGTGTTCCGCATGTAACGGCCGGGAGGGCTGACCGATGCGATACGAAACGATCAAGGTAAGCGAAGCCGGCCGCGTGGCGACCGTCACGCTCGCGCGGCCCGACGTGCGCAACGCGTTCAACGAGACGACGATCGCCGAGCTGACCACCGCGTTCGAGTGGCTCGATGCGCACGCCGGCGTGCGCGCGGTCGTGCTCGCGGCGGAAGGCGCCGCGTTCTGCGCGGGCGCGGACCTGAACTGGATGAAGAAGATGGCCGGTTACTCGGACGACGAGAACCGCGCCGACGCGCGCAAGCTCGCGCGGATGCTCGAGGCGATCCATCGCTGCGGCAAGCCGGTGATCGCGCGCGTGCACGGCGACGCGTATGCGGGCGGCGTGGGCCTCGTCGCGGCGGCCGACATCGCGATCGCCGCCGACGGCGCGAAGTTCTGCCTGTCCGAAGCGCGGCTCGGGCTGATTCCGGCAACGATCGCGCCGTACGTCGTGCGCGCGATGGGCGAGCGCGCGGCGCGTCGCTACTTCACGACGGCCGAAGTGTTCGACAGCGCGCGCGCCGCGTCGCTCGGCTTCATTCACGATGCCGTGCCGGCCGAGGCGCTCGACGAAACGGTCGCGAAGCTGGCCGCGACGCTCGTCGCGAACGGCCCCGACGCGGTGCGGGCATGCAAGCGGCTCGTCGCCGACGTGGCCGGCCGGCCGCTCGACGCGACGCTGATCGAGCAGACCGCCGACTGGATCGCGCGGACCCGCGCCGGCGCGGAAGCGCGCGAAGGGATCGCGTCCTTCCTCGAGAAACGCACGCCTTCGTGGCGTGAATGACGGCGTGCCCCTAACTTTCCGGACGACACCGAAGCCATGTTCGACAAGATTCTGATCGCCAACCGCGGCGAAATCGCCTGCCGCGTCGCCGCGACGTGCAAACGTCTCGGGATCGCGAGCGTCGCCGTCTATTCCGACGCGGACGCGAACGCGAAGCACGTCGCCGCATGCGACGAGGCCGTGCACATCGGCGGCTCCGCGGCCGCGGACAGCTACCTGCGCATCGAGCGCATCATCGAGGCCGCGCGCGCGACCGGCGCGCAGGCCATCCACCCGGGCTACGGTTTCCTGTCTGAGAACGAGGATTTCGCGCACGCGTGCGAAGCGGCCGGCATCGCGTTCATCGGGCCGCCGGTCGACGCGATCGCGGCGATGGGCTCGAAGGCCGCCGCGAAGGCGCTGATGCACGCGGCCGCCGTGCCGCTCGTGCCCGGCTACCACGGCGACGACCAGGACGCGGCCAACCTGCATCGCGAAGCCGACGAGATCGGCTACCCGGTGCTGCTGAAGGCGAGCGCGGGCGGCGGCGGCAAGGGCATGCGCGTGGTCGAGCGCTCCGAGGACTTTCCGGCGGCGCTCGCATCGTGCCAGCGCGAGGCCGCGAGCAGCTTCGGCAACGATCGCGTGCTGATCGAGAAATACCTGACGCGCCCGCGTCACGTCGAAGTGCAGGTGTTCGGCGACACGCACGGCAACACCGTCTACCTGTTCGACCGCGACTGCTCGGTGCAGCGCCGTCACCAGAAGGTGCTCGAGGAAGCGCCGGCGCCGGGGCTGCATGAAGACGTGCGCCAGGCGATGGGCGAGGCGGCGGTCGCGGCCGCGCGTGCGGTGAATTACGTCGGCGCGGGCACCGTCGAATTCATCATGACGGGCGACGCGTTCTACTTCATGGAAATGAACACGCGTCTGCAGGTCGAGCATCCGGTCACCGAGATGGTCACGGGGCTCGATCTCGTCGAATGGCAACTGCGCGTCGCAGCGGGCGAGCCGCTGCCGCTGCAGCAGGACGAGCTGCGCGTGCAGGGCCACGCGATCGAGGCGCGTCTCTACGCGGAGAATCCGGCGCGCGGCTTCCTGCCGTCCACCGGCACGCTGAAGCACTTGCGGCTGCCGGAAGGCGTCGAATTCGCGATCGGCGCGCCGGTGCGCGTCGACAGCGGCGTGCGCGAAGGCGATGCGATCACGCCGTTCTACGATCCGATGATCGCGAAGCTGATCGTGCACGGCGCTGACCGCGAAGAAGCGCTGGGCCGGATGCTGCGCGCGCTGCGGGCATGCGAGGTGGTCGGCCTGCACACGAACGCCGCGTTCCTGCAGCGGATCGTCACCTGCGCGCCGTTCGCGATCGCCGATCTCGACACGGGCCTGATCGAGCGCAACCACGCTGCGCTGTTCGCGCCGCAACAGCCGCCGCGCGCGACGCTCGCGCTGGCCTGCGCGGCGCTGCTCGCGCGCGAGCGCGATGCGGCCGCACGGGACGGCGCGTCGCCGTGGCGCGCGCTGCCGGACTGGCGGCTGAACGGCGGCTATCGCCGCACGCTCGAATGGCATGCGCCCGAACGCGAAGCGGACGTGACGGTCACCTACCTGGACGACGGCGGCAGCACGCGCATCGCCACCGGCGACGCGGCCGCGCAGCCGTTCGCATGGGCACGCGGCGCCACGCCGCTCGACTTCGACGTAACGCTCGACGGCGTGCGCAGCAGCGGCCGCGTGTATGCGGACGGCGACAGTTTCCACGTGTTCACGCAGGGTGTCGCCGAGACGTTCGAATGGCGCAACGTGCTCGCGCACGCCGGCGATGCCGAACATGGCGGCGGCCGCCTGACCGCGCCGATGCCCGGCAAGGTGATCGCGGTGCTGGTCGAGCCGGGCCAGAAGGTCGAGGCCGGCACGCCGCTGATCGTGATGGAAGCGATGAAGATGGAACACACGATCGGCGCGCCGGGCGCGGGCGTCGTCGCCGAAGTGCTGTACGGCGTCGGCGACCAGGTCGCGGATGGCGCGCAGTTGCTGATGATGGCGGAAGGCTGACCGGGGCGTGCGTCGCGCACGGGCCGGCGTGGCGCCTCGCGGCGCGACGCCGGCCTTGTCGCATCTGGCGCCGGCGGCGCGCATGGCATGCCTTGCGGTGCGCCCGGTCGCCAACCGGCGCCGTTGGCGCCGCGTATGACCATGCATGACAGTCTGGCGGCCGGCGCTCCGCTAGACTGGCGGATTGCTCGCGCGGCCGCGTGCCGCGCGCTACACTGCGACCATTCAACCTCCCATCCCGCCGACGATGACGTCTCCTGTCCTGAACGGCCTGCGCATCGGTATCACGATCGGTCTGCGCGCCCCCGACGAAAGCCTGTGGATCAACGGTATCAAGCAGAACGCGCTGTTTCTCGCGAAGCTGCTGATGGCGTCGCCGCACGGCTACCGCGTGACGCTGGTCAACACGACCGACGTGCCGCTGACCGACGCGCTGCCGTGGGATCGCACCGTGTACGACACGCGCGCGTTCGCGGACATGAAGGATGCGCTCGACGTGGTGATCGAACTCGGCGGCCAGATCGACGCCGCGCAGACGGCTTACCTGAAGGCGCGCGGCGCGAAGATCGTCAGCTACTGCTGCGGCGTCGAGTACATCAACGCGATGGAATCGATGCTGTTCGGCCGCCGGCTGTGGGATTCGCTGTTCATCAACCGCGGCTACGACGAGGTGTGGGCGATTCCGCAGATCGCGCCGTCGTCGCTGCCGTTCCTGCAGTCGCTGCGCCGCTGCCCGGGGCGCGTCGTGCCGTTCGTGTGGGATCCGATGTTCCTCGACGCGCGTGCGGCATCGCTGCCCGGGCACGGCGAGTACCGCCCGCGCAGCGAGCCGGGCAAGCGGCTCACGGTGATGGAGCCGAACCACAACGTCGTGAAGTTCTGCGTGTACCCGATGCTGATCATCGACGAAGCGTACCGGCGCGACCCCGATGCGATCTGCTTCGCGCACGTGACGAACGCCGACCGTCTCGCGCACGACAGCCCGGAGTTCGTGATGCTGATGAACTACCTGGACATCGTGCGCGCCGGCAAGGCGAGCTTCGTCGGTCGCTTCGACACGCCGCTGTTCCTGGCCGACCTGACCGACATCGTGGTGTCGCATCAATGGTCGAACCCGCTCAACTACTTCTATTTCGACGTGTGCTGGCAGGGCTATCCGCTCGTGCACAACGCGAGCCTCGCGCCCGATCTCGGCTACTACTACCCGGACAATGACGTGCAGAAGGGCGCGGAGGCGTTGCTGCACGCGCTGCACACGCACGACGACGACTGGGAAGGGTACACGCGGCGCCAGCGCGAGATCCTTGGCCGCTATACGTCGGCGAACCCCGCGCTCGTCGCCGAATACGATGCGCTGCTCGCGAACCTGATCGGCGCGACGGCGGCGTGAATTGCGCGTGCCGCAAGCCGTCGTCCGGATTGTCTCCGGTTAATGTCTGAAGAAATGGTGCCATTAAAAAAGAAACCGTCGAACCGGGGAAGATTCGACGGTTTTGAAGGCACGAATTTGACGGCTCCGAGGGAAGTCCGTCAGAAATTATTTTAGAGGTTAACAAGTCGGAAAGATTGTTAAACATCTTTCAATCGACGACGATCATATAATTCGGGCGGATATTATCGCCTCTGACTTGTATGATTAATATTCGGTCATCGTCAATATCGTTTGAAACGACGGAATTCAATTCTGTCGAGACCGAATGTGCCGTGTCGGGTCATCGGCGGCGCACGACGCGGGCGGCTGCGGCGAAATCCGTCATCGAGTCCGGGCGTTTTTCGCTGGCGGTTATTTGTCATACAAAAATATCGAACATCCGATTTTTGAAACGAGTCGCGCGGTAAATCGATTCGCCGAGCGGTGTTCGAGCGGATCAAAATAAACGATACCGATTGGCGCTTTGCAGGTGATTTTGTGTAATCTGCCGCACTGTTGTCGACGTGCCCGCGTGGTGTATTTCCTGTATTTGAATATCGTTGACAATATCGGGTTTGACGGCGCGCTGAAATAAAAAGTACGCTCCCGGAAAAGATCAAAACAAGAGGATGGGCCGGGTAGGCGGTGGCGCGTGTCGTGGTCGGCTCGCGCCATATGTATCGAGAGCGCGGGCCGTCATCGGCGGTCCGACATTTGCCGGAGCGCCGGATGAATGCGGTCGAACCTCGCCTGGAGGCGAACAGCGTTGCGAATCGGGACGAGATCGATCTCGTGTTCGGCGCGCCTGACGATCACCCCGACCTTGCGTCGGTACGCAGTTTCGTCGAAAGCCGGCTCGGATTCGCGCGCGAGCCGGTCTGCCGCGCCGACCTGTCGGGCGGCGTGCTGTATCACGAATGTCTCGCGCGGCTGCGCTGGGGATCGCGCGATGCATTGCCGCCGCTTGCGTTCCTGCCGCGCCTCGAATCGCTCGGCCTGATGCGCTGGTTCGACCGCCTCGTGGTGAGTCGGATGATCGACGCGCTGCGCGCCGATCCGAACGCCGTGTACGGCTGCAACGTAGCGGCGATGAGTGCGGTAGTGGACGACGCGTGGCTGGCCATTTTCAGGCGGCTCGAGCGCGAGCCGTCGGTCGCGGCGCGGCTGGTCGTCGAGATTACCGAGACGGGGCCGCTGAATCCCGTCGCGGGCCGGTCGTTCGTGAACCGGTTTCGCCAGGCCGGGTGCCGCGTCGCGATCGACGACTTCGGCGTCGGCTTCAGCGCGCTGAACAACCTGGTGGTCGGCAACCCCGATATCGTGAAGCTCGACAGGTCCGTCCTGTCGCTGATCAAGCGCAACGCGATCGGGCGCTACCAGTTTCGCCGGCTGATCGCGTTCGCGCATGAAAGCGCGCGGCACGTCGTCGTCGAAGGCGTGGAGAACGAGATCGACCGGCAGATCATCCTGGATTCCGGCGTCGCCTGGGCGCAGGGCATCCGCTTTACATGGCGGTCGCCGGCCGCCGCATGACGCCGCGGCGCGGGCGCGGCGCGCCGGCATCGGGCAACGAAGGATTGCAAAGGGGCGTGGGTATGGCGGCGACGAAGAAGGCCGGGCACGGAACGGGCACGCAGGCGGTCGATGCGCGCGAACTCGTCGCGATCGCCGAACTGGCCGACATGCTGTGGCAGCTCGGCGCCGAATCGAACGGCGCGCCGCTCGACGTCGCACCGTATCTCGATGGCCTGAAGGCCGTTGCGCACCGTATTCGCCGGATGCAGCCGCTCGACGCCGACGGCCGCGAACTCGCGGCGCGGCACTACTATGCCGGCGTGTTTGCGGGCGCCTGCGGCGACGATTCGGCGATTGCGTGCGGCGTATCCGGCAGCCTCGCGCGGCACGCCGGCCAGGTCAGCCGTGCCGCGCTCCGCTGTTTCGCGGGGCTGGCGCGGATCGGACGCCGCCACGGCCGCCTGTTCGCCACGCACGGCGGCGACCGGGTGCCGCCCTGGCGCCCGCTCGCGCACCGCGCCTGACGTTCGCCGATCGCGCGCGCGGCGCCCGGCAAGCATCCCGTCAGTCTTTTCCGAATCCGCCGAGCACGAGCGCCAGCGCGCGATCGACCGCATCGTCCCATCGGCCCGGATGCGCGGCGCGCACGATCCGGATGCCCGGATACAGCGCGGTACGCGAGCCGGTTTCCCGGCGCGCATCGGCTTTCGGGCTCAGCAGCAGGGCCGCCGGCACGCCCAACGCGCCGGCCAGATGGATGTGCGCGGTGCAGGTGGTGACCACGGCATCCATCGCGAGTATCAGCGCGGCCAGATCGCTGAAATCGCCGATCGCGTGATGCGGGAACGCGCCCGGCAGATCCGACGGCTCGGACTGCGCGGCGGTCAGCACGTTCTCGCCGGCGAGGGTCGCGCGCGCGGCTTCGTCGCGCCGGCCGGCACGCAGCAGCAGCGCCGAGCGCGCGAGTTCGACACGGCCACGCAGCGCGTCGGGTCTTGATCAGCGCGTCGGCCTGCCGCGTGCTGTGCCGGTCGATGACGAACGGACCGTGGATCGAATCGACCACGACGAAGTTGCGGGCGGTGTGCTCATGAACGGCTGGCGGACGGATGCGCTCAGCCGAGCGCGCGCCCGGCGAACAGGCGCTGGATCTGCTCGGAATACGCGCGAACGTTGTGGTCGGCGAGCGTGTCGACCTGCTGCAGACAGCGGCGGGCCGCCGCGGCGTAATCGTCGAGCCGCGCGTCGTGCGTTTGCGCGGCGGTTGCGATCGCGCGCGCCGCGTCGAAGATCTCGAAGTCCGGGTAGTAATAGCCGACGTCGCGCAGGAACGGCGAGTTGTGCACGAGCGGGTAGTTGCCGTACAGCGCGTCGTACAGCAGGTAGTTCAGGCCGTTTTCCCAGTGGTGCGACACGACGATGTCGGTGTGATGCGCGGCCCACGCGACGAACGGCGCGCGCACGTCGGCCGTCGCCTTGCCGTCGCGCACCATCTCGAGCCCGAGCGCGAGATGCTTGAAGGCGACGTTTTCCTTCTTGTCGAACGTGTTGGTCATGTACACATGCTCGACGAGTTCCGGGTGCTCGACGTAGCACGCATTCGCGGCCAGCATCGGCACGATCGAACTCTTCACGACGTTCAGGTTCGGTTCGAAGAACGCGATGCGCTTGGCCGGGCCGTGATTGCGATAGCCGAAGCGCGCCTTCAGTTCGGGATCGGCGTCGAGGCTGCGTTCGATGAAGTACGGTGACCAGATGTGCGGCAGCTCGATCACCGGCGCGCGATACACGGCCTGGAAGTAGGCCGCGCACGTGTGCATGTGCTGCGGATTGGTCCAGATCTCGTCGAATTGCACGCGGTTCGGGTTCGGCCGCCAGTTGTTCTTCTCGAAGTTGATCGTCTCGACCGCGATCACGTAGTCGTTGCCGAAGCGGTACGACACGCACTTGCCGCCGCGCTGGCGCACTGCGTCCGTGTGCGACGGATCGATGAACGCGTTCATCTCGATGAGCAGGTCGGTCTGGTGGACGATCGACGACAGCGGCCGCAGCGCGTCGCCGAACGCGTCCATCATCAGCGCCTGCGGGTAGTCGGTGATGCCGTCGTCGTGCGCGAGCCACACTTCGCCGATCAGCGGCGAGCGTTTCAGCAGCATGTACAGGTACACGCAATGCTGGTTCGCGCCGTTGTACCAGATCGACTGCGTCGCGTCGCGCTGAACGTTCATCGTAATCGCGACATTGATTTTCATCGGCGGCTCCGGGGGGACGGTTCGCGGTTCAAGGCGTGTCGTTCTGCGACTGGCGCGGCACGTAGCCGGTCAGGTGCCAGCGGCCGTCGTCGAGACGAAAGCTCAGCTTTTCGTACACGGTCGTCCCGGTCTTGAGCGTCGTCGTAAAGTCGACACTCGCATAAAGCCCGTCGGGCATCGACGATGAATTCGTGTAGCGAATGCGCGTGATCTGCGCCCAGCCGCGATGGCTGACCATGCCGACCGACTGGCGCGCGCGCTGCATGTCCAGAGCGAACTGGTCCTGCTTGATGCGCGCCTTCACGAACGCGGCGGAGTCGTTCCACACCATGCCGTACTGGCCGGCGTCGAGCTGTTTGAAGACCGCATCGGCATCGCGCAGCAGCGCGTCGGCCGATTCGCCGCCGGCTTGCGCGTGCGCACCGATCGCGATCGACGCGATGGCGCAGCCGATCAGCCATTTCGTGCGGGCGAGGGGCGGGTGTGCGTTCATGTTGAGGCCCGGAGCAGGCGGCGCGTCATGCGTCGCGATAGAGCGATGCGATCGCGTCGGAATATGCGGCGACGTTGTCGGGGTTGTAGATGCTGACCGAGTCGAGCACGTGCTTCGATTGCTCGCGGTACGCGTCGAGGTTCGCATCGTGCTCGGCGAACGCCTGCAGCAGCGCACGGCCGCCGGCCTGGCAATCGAAGTCCGGATAGAAATACCCGGCCTTGCCGAGGAACGGCGAGTTGTGGATCAACGGATAGTCGCCATACAACAGTTCGTAGTACAGGTAGTTCTGCGCGTTTTCCCACGTGTGCGACACCACCGCGTCGCCGTAGGCGGCCATGAACTCGTACACCGCATAGCGGCTTTCGAACGTCGTGATCCCGTGATTGACGATGTCGAGGCTCTTCGCGAAGTGAACGAAGGTCGCATGTTCCTTCAGGTGCAGCGTATTGCACACGCGCACGAACTCGAGGAACTTCGGATTCGCGCGGTACGCCTCTTCCGTGACCAGCATCGGGATGATGCTCGTCTTCACCATGCAGATGTTCGGCTCGAACATAGTCACGCGCCAGCGCGGCTTGCCGGGCTGATAGCCGAACGTCAGGCCGGCGCCGAGCGTCGCGCGCGCCTTGTCGAACAGCATCGGATGCCAGATGTGCGGGACGATCGTGACGGGCGCGCGCAGGCCGGTCTGGTAATAATGCAGGCACGAGCGCTCGAACTCGGGAATCGTCCACACCGCGTCATACGGCGCGCCCGAGAACAGGAAGCCCGACGGCTTGTCGAACATCGCGCGCTCGATGTCGATCACGTAGTCGTTGCCGACCCGCATCGTGACGACCTTGCCGCCGCGGTCGCGGAACGCGCGCAGGTAGTCGGCGCCGAACTGCGCGCTCATTTCGATCAGCACGTCGCAGCGCTCGAGCGCTTCGTCCATCGACAGCAGCGGCACGTCCCATTCGCCGAGCATCATCTGCGGATCGGCGACCTGTTCGCCGCCGTTCACCATCACGGCTTCCGCGACGAGCGGCGACTGGCGCAGCAGCAGAATCAGCAGCAGGCAGTTCTGGAAGATGCCGTTTTCCCACAGCGACTGGCCGGCGCCGCGTACGAACAGCGACACGCCGACGACGAGACGCTTGCCCTCGCCGGGCGCTTGACGGGCTTTGGAGTCCGACATGCGTATGCTCCGGTTCAGGCGACCAGGCGCGCGACGAACGCGTCCAGGTTCGCGGGGTTGTCGATCGAGACCGACTGCAGCAGCCGGCCGGCTTTCGCGCGATAGTCGTCGAGCCGCTCGTCGTGATGCAGCCATGCATCGCGCAGCGCCTGGCCACCGCCGGCGGAATCGAAATCCGGATAGTAGTAGCCGGCGTCGCCGAGCAGCGTCGAGTTGTGGATCAGCGGATAGCCGCCGTACAGCACGTCGTAGTACAGATAGTTCTGCGCGTTTTCCCAGTGGTGGGACACGACGGCGTCCGCGTGGCGCGCCATGAAGCCAGGCAGGTCGATGCGCGGCTCGAACGTCGCCTTTTGCTGGCGCACGAGGTCGAGGCTATTCGCGAAGTGCACGAACGTCGGATGCGCCTTCATCTGCATCGAGTTGACGACGAACAGATGCCGCACCGCGTCCGGCTGTGCGCGGTAGAACTCGTCGCACGCGAGCATCGGGTAGTGGCAGGACTTCACGACCGAGATGTTCGGCTCGAGCGTGGCGAGATTCCACGGACGGCGGCCCGGCCGATAGCCGAACGTCAGGCCTTCGCTCGCCAGCGCGGCGATGCGGCGATCGAGGAAGTACGGCGACCACAGATGCGGAATCGTGAAGACCGGCGCGCGCGTGAGCGTGCGCAACAGCGGCACGTCGATCTTCTGCGACTTCTCGAGCACCCATACTTCGTCGAACTGCGTGCCGTTGAAGACGTGTCCCGACGGTTTGCCGAAGATCGGCGTTTCGGCGAGACCGCTGTAGGTATGGCCGACATAGCACGCGACGAGCTTCGTGCCGAGCGCCTTCACGTGCCGCATCCATTCGGTCGGCAACTGCGCGCCCATTTCGATCACGACGTCGAGTTCGTGCGTGACGTCGGTGGGCTTCACGAGCGGCACGTCGAGGCCGTCGAGTTCGAGGCCGGTCGGCAGTGCGTTGGCGTCGCCGCCGTTCAGGAAATAGACGGGGCCGACGCGGTCCGAACGTTTGAGCATCATCGCGAGGTACGCGATGTTCTGGTGAATCCCGTTTTCCCAGATCGCCTGGCCGTCCCGCGCAAACAGCGAGATGCCGACGGCCGGCCGTTGCTTGCGGGTGCCGCCCGAGGCGGCTTGATTGATGTCCGTCACCGGTTGGTTTCCTCTGCGGCGTCGTGCGTTCGGCCGTGGCCGCGAAACGGCGCGCCGTGGATTGTCGTGGTCGCGTTCGCGCCGGCGCGCACTGGAATGTGCGTCGAGCGGCGCGGATCGCGAGGCGGCCGCAGGATTCCGGGGTGTCGTCGGGCGGGTCTGGCACGGCGCGCGACGCGGTCGGAACGCTCCGGCAGCTGTCTGCGGCGATTGTGGCACGGAAGGCGCCGTTTTGTGGAGGGGGCTGACGAACTTTGACATAGCCGCCGGCACGGGAGCCGGGGCCCCGGCGAAGCGGGGTCGACGGGGGCAGCAGGGTGCCGGCGGGGCAACAACGCCCTGCCGGTGAGGGCCGTGCGCAGGCGCGAGGGCGCCCGGGCCGCGACGGCCGGCTGCTCAGCGCTGCAGCGAGATCTCGACGCGGCGGTTGCTCGCGCGGCCTTCGGCCGTCGCGTTGGACGCGACCGGATCGGCGCTGCCGCGGCCCGTGACCGACACGGACTGCGCTTTCAGCCCGTGCGCCTTCAGGTAGCTTGCGACGGTTTCCGCGCGGCGCTTCGACAGCGCGAGATTGGCGGCGTTGCTGCCGACCGAATCCGTATGGCCGGTGACCGTCACCTGCGTGTACGTGCGGTCTTCGCGTTCGCTCAGCAGCTTGTCGAGCGATGCGCGCGCGGCCGGCGTGAGCGTGGCCAGGCCCGTCGCGAACAGCGCGTCGCCCGCGAGGTTCACATGTTCGACCGCCGCGGGCGCGGGGGCCGGCGCCGGCTCGGCGGCCGACGCTGCCGCGGCCGGCGCGGCACCGCACTGGAATACGAGCGTCGCGGGATCCGAGCCGTCGCGCAGCGCACGGGCCGAGTCGACCGTGCGCACCGGCTGGTCGCCGCAGATCTTGCGGGCGGCCTTCATGCAGGTCTGCGGGCCCGACAGCAGGCCGTGGCAATCCACCTGGAAGGTGCGCACGCCGTCGCGCGGCTGCAGTTCGGATGCGCTGAAGGTCGGGCCGGATGCGGTCGAGCACGCGGCGAGGGCCGTTGCGGAAAGTGCGAGCGCAAGAGCGAGTTTGTTCACGATTACGTCCTCAATGCTTGGGTTGACTGAAGCCCGCCACGCGTTGCGCGGCGGGCTCGTCCTGCCGTCGGGGCCGCCCGCCGCCGTCCGGCTCGTGAGCCGGCGGCGTGGCGGCGCGACGCGTTACTTCCACTGGTACAGCATGCCGGCGCCGATCACCTTCTGACCGCCGCTGAAGCCGCCGTTGATCGACGCCTTCAGGTTCTCCGTGATGCGCGCCTGCATGTTGACCGCCATCGCCTTCTGACCGAGGAACGACGCGGTGCCGACACCCATCCCGAAGTTGGCGTCGCGATCGAGCTGCGGGATCGACGCCATCGCGCCGACGGCCGCGATACCCTGCTTCGCCATCTGGTCGGTCTGCTGCAGTTGCGAACCCAGCGAGTTGATCTGCGCCTGCTGGCCCGACAGTGCCGTCGACAGCGTCGTCTGCACCTGCGTCAGCTGGTTCACGTTCACCGCGTCCGTGCCTTGCGTGCCCGGCGCGACGTTCGTGATCTGGCGCTGCTGCGTGTCGCTGCCGACCGACACCACGTTCGAACGGCCGCCGTCGGTCGAATTCGCGCCGATCGCCACCGAGTTCGAGCCGGCGGTGACCGTCGGCCGGTCGGAGCCGGTGCCGGTCATGTCGGCCGCGACGGCGGTGTTGTTCAACGTGCGCGTCGTGTTGTTGTTGATCGTGTTCGACAACTGGTTCACCTGATCGCCGAGATTCGTCACGCCGGTCGACAGCGAGGCCACCGTGCTGTTCGTCGTGCTCAGGCCGGTCGACAGCGAGCCGATGCCGGTCGAGGTCGACGTCGACAGCGACGTGAGGTTGCTGTTCGTCGAGCTGAGGCCCGTCGACAGCGAGCTGATCGCCGTCGAGGTCGACGTGGACAGCGACGTGAGGTTGCTGTTGGTCGAGCTCAGGCCCGTGGACAGCGAACCGATGCCGGTCGACAGCGACGAGATGTTCGACGCGGTCGACGTCGACAGGCTGTTGACCGCCTGGTTCGTCGCGTTGAGCTGGCTGCCGTTGATCGCGTCCGTGCTGGTGGCCGAGACCTGGCCTGCCGCGACGTTCGTGATCTGGCGTTCCGCACCGGGTGCGCCGACGCTGAAGACGCCCACCGGCGAGGTGCCGTAGACCGGGTACGTGATGCCGCCGACCGTGACGCTCGACACGCCGACGGCGTTGCCCGTGGTCGAGTTCGCGCCCATGGCGATCGAGTTGGCGACATTGGCCTGCGCGTTCGTGCCGAAGGCGAGTGCATCCGCGGCGGTGGCCGACGCACCCGAGCCGTAGGCTTGGGCGCCGGTCGCACTCGCGACCGCCTTGTTGCCGAGCGCGATCGTGTTGTCCGCGGTGGCCTGGTTCGAGCTGCCGAGGGCGAGCGCGCTGTTGCCGGTTGCCGTGTTCGCGTTGCCGAGCGCCACTGCGCCGGTGCCGGTCGCCGTGTCGTTCGCGCCCATCGCCACCGCGCCGGTGCCCGTTGCGATGCTCGGGTCGCCGATCGCGACCGCGCCGTCGCCGCTCGCCGTGTTGCCGGAGCCGATCGACACCGCCTTGCCGCCGGTGGCCGATGCGTTCTGGCCGATGGCGACCGCGCCGGTCGACTGTGCGTTCGAGCCGTCGCCGACCGCGACGCTGCTGGCGCCCGCCGCGCTGGCGTTCACGCCGGCTGCCAGCGAGTTGACGCCCGTCGCGCCGTCGTTGGCGTAGTTGCCTTGCTGCGTGCCGTTGTCGTTGACGCTGTAGTAGTGCGTCTTCGCGGCTTCGATCGCGGTCGAGGTCGAGGTGGACAGCGACGTGATCGAGCTGGTTGCCGTCGAGAGACCCGTCGAAGTCGAGGTCGACAGCGACAGCACCGTGCTGTCGGTCGAGCTCAGGCTGGTCGACAGCGAGCTGAGGCCGGTCGAGGTCGAAGTCGACAGTGACGTGACCGTGCTGTCGGTCGAGCTCAGGCCGGTGGACAGCGAGCTGATGCCGGTCGAGGCCGAGGTGGACAACGACGTGATCGTGCTGTTGGTCGAGCTGAGGCCGGTGGACAGCGAGCTGATGCCGGTCGAGGCCGAGGTGGACAGCGACGTGATCGTGCTGTTGGTCGAGCTGAGGCCCGTGGACAGCGAGTTGATGCCGGTCGAGGTCGACGTCGAGAGCGAGCTGATCGAGCTGGTTGCCGAGGACAGGCCGGTCGACGTGGAGGTCGACAGCGAAGCCACCGTGCTATCGGTCGAGCTGAGGCCGGTGGACAGCGAGTTGATGCCGGTCGAGGTCGACGTTGAGAGCGAGCTGATCGAGCTGGTTGCCGACGAGAGGCCCGTCGACGTGGAGGTCGAGAGCGACGCCACCGAGCTGTCGGTCGAGCTGAGGCCCGTGGACAACGAGCTGATGCCGGTCGAGGTCGACGTGGACAACGAGCTGATCGAGCTGGTTGCCGACGACAGACCCGTCGACGTGGAGGTCGAGAGCGAAGCAACCGTGCTATCGGTCGAGCTAAGGCCCGTGGACAGCGAGTTGATGCCAGTCGAGGTCGACGTCGAGAGCGAGCTGATCGAGCTATTGGTCGACGAGAGGCCGGTCGACGTGGAGGTCGACAGCGAAGCCACCGAGCTGTTGGTCGAGCTGAGGCCCGTGGACAGCGAGTTGATGCCGGTCGAAGTCGACGTGGACAGCGAGCTGATCGAGCTATTGGCCGACGAGAGGCCGGTCGACGTCGAGGTGGACAGGGAGCTGATCGAGCTGGTTGCCGACGACAGACCGGTCGACGTCGAAGTCGAGAGCGAAGCGACCGAGCTATCGGTCGAGCTGAGGCCGGTCGACAGCGAGTTGATGCCAGTCGAAGTCGACGTGGACAGCGAGCCGATCGAGCTATTCGCCGACGACAGACCCGTCGACGTGGACGATGACAGCGAAGCGACCGAGCTGTTGGTCGAGCTGAGGCCGGTCGACAGCGAGTTGATACCCGTCGAAGTCGAAGTGGACAGCGAGCTGATCGAGCTATTGGCCGACGAGAGACCTGTCGACGTGGAGGTCGACAGCGAAGTCACCGAGCTGTTGGTCGAGCTGAGGCCGGTCGACAGCGAGTTGATACCCGTCGAGGTCGACGTGGACAGCGAGCTGATCGAGCTGTTCGCCGACGAGAGACCCGTTGACGTGGAGGTCGACAGCGAAGCGACCGAGCTGTCGGTCGAGCTCAAGCCCGTGGACAACGAGTTGATGCCGGTCGAGGTCGACGTGGACAGCGAGCTGATCGAGCTATTGGCCGACGAGAGGCCGGTCGAAGTCGAGGTGGACAGAGAGCTGATCGAGCTGGTTGCCGACGACAGACCGGTCGACGTGGAGGTCGACAGCGAAGCGACCGAGCTATCGGTCGAGCTGAGGCCGGTCGACAGCGAGTTGATCCCGGTCGAGGTCGAGGTGGACAACGAGCTGATCGAGCTGGTTGCCGACGAGAGACCGGTCGACGTGGAAGTCGACAGCGAAGCCACCGTGCTATCGGTCGAGCTGAGGCCAGTGGACAGCGAATTGATACCCGTCGAGGTCGAGGTCGAGAGCGACGAAATCGAGCTGGTTGCCGACGAGAGACCGGTCGACGTGGAGGTCGAAAGCGAAGCCACAGAGCTGTTGGTCGAGCTGAGGCCCGTGGACAGCGAGTTGATGCCCGTCGAGGTCGAAGTGGAAAGCGACGAGATCGAGCTGTTCGCCGACGACAGGCCGGTCGATGTGGAAGTCGACAGCGAAGCGACCGAGCTATCGGTCGAGCTGAGGCCTGTGGACAGCGAGTTGATACCCGTCGAGGTCGAAGTCGAGAGCGACGAAATCGAGCTGTTCGCCGACGAGAGACCCGTTGACGTGGAGGTCGACAGCGAAGCGACCGAGCTATTGGTCGAGCTCAAGCCCGTGGACAACGAGTTGATGCCGGTCGACGTCGAAGTCGAGAGCGAAGCGACAGAGCTGTTGGTCGAGCTGAGGCCGGTCGACAGCGAGTTGATACCGGTCGAGGTCGACGTGGACAGCGAAGAGATCGAGCTATTCGC
>NZ_LOSU01000003.1:0-99762 GCF_001522185.1 Burkholderia sp. RF2-non_BP3
TCGACCAGCGCCTTCAGGATCTTCGCGACGGCCAGCGGCTCGACGCTGTCGTTCGACTCGACGAGGATCGCGCGATCGGCACCGATCGCCAGCGCCGTGCGCAGCGTTTCCTGCGCTTGCGTCACACCGACCGACACCGCGATCACCTCCGCCACGACCCCGGCCTCCTTCAATCGCACGGCCTCTTCCACCGCGATCTCGTCGAACGGATTCATCGACATCTTCACGTTCGCGATGTCGACGCCGGTGCGGTCGGACTTCACGCCGACCTTCACGTTCGCGTCGACCACGCGCTTCACTGCCACGAGCGCTTTCAACTGCCTGTCTCCTGTTTCGTTTCGACCGCCGCGGCGCGTCAGCGCGCGGTGTATCCACCGTCGATCACCAGCTCCGCACCCGTCACGTAGCGCCCCGCCGGCGACACGAGATACAGGATGCCGGCCGCGATGTCGCGCGGGCTGCCGATCTTCGCCATCGGCACGTGCGTCTGCATGTATTCGAACGCGCGGTCCGGATCCTGGCCCATCTGGCGGAACGCGTCCTCGAGCATCGGCGTGCGGATATAGCCCGGATGCACCGAGTTCGCGCGGATGTTCTTCGCTGCATACAGCATCGCGTCGACCTTCGCCATCATCCGCACCGCCGCCTTCGACGCGTGATACGCGGGCACGTCGGGACCGCCGACGATCCCGTACATCGACGACAGGTTCACGATCGAGCCGCCGCCGGCCGCCTCGAGGTGCGGAATCGCGGCGCGCGTGCACAGGAACACGCCGTTGACGTTCACGTCCTGCACGCGCTGCCATTGCGCGAGCGTGAGTTCGTGCGTCGGCACGTTGTGCCCTTCGATGCCCGCGTTGTTCACGAGCACGTCGAGGCGCCCGAAGCGCGCGACGATCTCGTCGAACACGCGCGCCACGTCGGCCTCGCGCGTCACGTCGAGCGACCAGAACGCGGCCTGGCCGCCCTGCGCGCGGATCTCCTCGACGAGCGCTTCCGCCGGTTGCGACAGCACGTCGAGGATCGCGACGCTCGCGCCGGCCGCGGCCAGCGTGCGTGCCGTTTCCGCGCCGATGCCGCGCGCGCCGCCGGTGATCGCGGCCACCTTGCCGCGCAGGTCGAACAGGTCTTCGATGAGTTTCATTGTGTCTCCGTGTAGTCAGGCGAACCGGCCTCGAACGGGCCGGTCATCAGGGGCATCGGGCGTTATCGTGACGCGGTCGCGGCAGGCGCCGCCAGGAAATCGAGGCATTCGCGATTGAAATACGCCGAGTGTTCCACCATGACCCAGTGGCCGCAACGGTTCAGCAGCACGAAACGCGCGTCGCGGCAGCGTTCGAGAAACGTCAGCGCGCCGCCGACCGGATTGAAGCGATCGTCCGTGCCCCAGAAGCCAAGCACCGGGCAGCGCAGGTCGCCGAGCGCCCCCGTCAGGTTCGGCACGCTCATCGTCGACAGCACTTCGGTCGGCTGCTCGACGCACACTTTCATCCGCTCGGCGACAAGCGCGTCGGTGACGATCGCCGGATCGTGCACCAGCAGCGTCAGCAGCTCGCGCATGGTGTCGTCATTCATCTGGCGATTGGTGAACAGCTTCACCATTCGCTGGATCCCTTCCATCCGGAAATAGGTGTCGCGATCCTCGACGCCGCCCGGCGCCATCATGATCAGCCCGTCGACTTCGTCGGGATAATCGAGCGCGTATTTCAGCGCGATCGCGCCGCCCAGCGAATTGCCGAGCAGCACGGCCGGCCCGATGCCGAGCGCGGACAGCTGCGCGTGCAGCGCATCGACGAAGAAATCCAGTGTGTAGGCGACATCGGACGGCTTCGACGACTGCCCGTAACCCGGCAGGTCGACGACGATCGCGCGATGGCCGGCAGCCGCGAATGCCGGGTAGTTGTGCTTGAAGTTGCTGAAGCCGCTGGCGCCCGGGCCGCTGCCGTGGATGAACACCACCGGGCGGCCGTCGCCCGCCTCGAAGTGATGCAGGCGCAGGCCGCCCGGTACGTCGGTGAAGATGCCGGCCGGCGGCGTCGTGGGGGTCGTCATCGCGGGTTGTCTCCTTCGTCGGTCGATGGATGCCTGCCACGATGATTGCGCCGCCGGCGCCGGCCGGCATCATCCTTTCAGACTACGAAACCGCGCGCGCTTGTTCCTATCATCGGGCCACCGAAACGGAGGCAGACGATGAACGGATTCGACTACAGCGGCAGGACGGTGCTCGTGACGGGCGGCACCAAGGGCATCGGACGGCGCATCGCCGAGCGGTTTCTCGCGGCGGGCGCGCGCGTGTTCGTGTGCGGACGCAGCGCGCCCGACACGCCGCCTTCGGGCGGCGGCCGCACGGCCACCTTCATTGCTGCCGACCTGCGCGACATCGAGCAGGTGGACGCGATGCTCGCGACGATCCGCGACGCCACCGGCTGCCTCGACGTGCTGGTCAACAACGCGGGCGGCTCGCCGTTCGTGCTCGCGGCCGACGCGTCGCCGCGCTTCACCGAATCGATCGTGCGACTGAACCTGATCGCGCCGCTGCAGCTCGCGCAGCGCGTGAACGCGATCATGCAACCGCAACCGCACGGCGGCGTGATGCTGTTCATCGCGAGCGTCAGCGCATCGCGTCCCTCGCCCGGCACCGCCGCTTATGGCGCCGCGAAGGCGGGCCTCGTCAACGCGGTCACGTCGCTCGCGGTCGAATGGGCGCCGCGCGTGCGCGTGTGCGCGATCAGCCCGAGCCTCGTGCAGACCGAATCCGCGACCGAAGGCCACTACGGCGACGACGCCGCGCTCGACGCGATCCGCGCGACGATTCCCGCCGGACGGCTCGCGACGCCCGACGACGTCGCGTCGGCGTGCCTGTTCCTCGCGTCGCCCGATGCGTCGTACACGTCGGGCGCGAACCTGCGGCTCGACGGGGGCGGTGAACGGCCGGCGTTCCTCGCGGCGGCACGAACGGAACCACGCTGACGCGCGAACGCGACCGGCGCGCCCCGATCGTTTCCAGTCCTAGGGAAGTCATCTAGTTCATTTCGACGATTCCCTGCTACCGCGATCTCCCTACTCTGCCTCTCACGACAACCACAGTCGACCGTCGTCGATACCCCAGAGGAGACACCATGCATCAACGGATTTCGCGCCGTACCGACAAGCGGGCCACCGCCACGCTGTCGACGCTGGCCGCCGCGCTGCTGACGTGCGCCGTTCCCAACGCGCACGCAGGCAGCACGATCGAGCTTGGCGCCGACACGACGCTGGACTACACGTTCACGCTGAGTTACGGCCTCGGCATGCGCACGCGTGCGCCGAGCGGCAATCTGCTGACGCCCGCGAACATCAATGGCGACGACGGCGATCGCAACTTCGCGAAGAACAAGCTGATCGAGAATCAGGTGAGCCTGCTCGGCGAAGTGAACCTGAAGCACGACGACTGGGGTGTGTTCGTCCGCGCGAGCACGTTCTACGATCAGGCCTATCACCGCCCGAACTACAACGACGCGCCGGGCACAGTGAACCATTCGGGCCAGTACAACAACTTCTCGAGCGATGCCCGCTACTGGTCGGGCGGCCACACGACGCTGCTCGCCGCCTACGCGTACAACACCTTCAAGATCGGCGCGACGAGCTTGAACGTGAAGGTCGGCGACCAGGTGGTCGCGTGGGGCGAAAGCCTGTTCTTCCCGAACATCGCGGGCGCGCAAGGCCCGGCCGACGCCACCAAGTCCTACGTCGCGGGCGCTCAGGTGAAGGACATCCTGCTGCCCGTGCCGCAGATCTCGACGCAGTGGCAGATCACGCCGAACTTCAGCCTGCTCGGCTACTACCAGTTCTCGTTCCAGCAGAACCGCCTGACCGCGCCCGGCACGTACTGGAGCTATTCGGACGTGGTCGGCCCGGGCGCGCAGTTCATCATCGGCCCGGGCGGGATGATCATTCCGCGCGGCGCAGACGAAAAGCCGAGCGCGCACAACCAGTGGGGTATCGGCGCACGCCTGCGCGTGTTCGGCGATACCGAGCTCGGCGTGTATCACCTGCATTACAACGACATGAACCCGAGCGTCGTCACGTCGTTCTATCCCGTGCTCCAGTACCGGCAGACCTATTTCAACAACATCAAGCTGACCGGCGCGAGTTTCTCGACGCAAGTCGGTCCGGTCAACGTCGCGGGCGAAGCGTCATACCGCCAGGGCGCGGCCGTGCTCGTCAACACGCCGACCGGCGCGCAGGCGACGCGCGCGAACGTCACGCAGCTCAACCTGTCCGGCATCTACTCGATCGGGCCGAGCTTCCTCGCGAATTCGCAGTCGCTGGTCGGCGAAATCACGTACGTGCACGCGGGCGGCATCTCGGCCGTCGACGGCTCGACCACCCTCACGAACTCGCGCAACGCGCTCGCCCTCGAGCTGGCCTGGACGCTCAGCTACAAGAACGTGTTCAACGGCTGGGATCTCGACGTGCCGCTCACGTACACGCACGACCTGGCGGGTACGTCGCCGCTGGCCGGCGCGCTCGGCTCGCTCACGGGCCAGGGCGACCACCGCGTGACCGCCGGCGTCACGTTCACGCGCCTGAGCAACCTGTCGCTGTCGCTCGTCTACGCGAAGTTCCTCGGTTCGCCGAATCCCGTCACGCGTCCGCTCGCCGATCGGGACTACGTGCTGGCCACGGCGACCTACCACTTCTGAGCGGCCCGGCCGCTCGTCACTCAGCAAGAAGAGGATTTGTCATGAAACGAACTCGTCTCCCCCTCCTGCGCGCGTCGGTGATGGCCGCGTGCGCACTCGTCGCGACGGCGTCGTTCCCGAAGGTCACGCCGGACGACCTGAAGGCGCTCGACGGCCCGCTCACGCCGATGGGCGCGGTGCGCGCCGCGAGCAAGGACAGCGGCGTGCCGGAGTGGTCGGGCAAGTGGCTCGGCACGCCGCCCGACGTGCAGTACAAGCGCGGCGGCCGCTACCCCGATCCGTTCGCGAGCGAGAAGCCGGTCGCGACGATCACCGCGGAGAACATGGCGCAGTACGCGGAGCACCTGACCGACGGCCAGAAGGCGATGTTCAAGCGCTACCCGGCCACGTTCAAGATCAACGTCTACCCGAGCCATCGCGACTTCCGCTACGCGGATTCCGTCTACAAGGACATCCGCACGTACGCGCCCGACTCGACGATGACGCCCGACGCGAACGGGCTGACCAACGCGCCGCCGCAAGTGCCCTACCCGATTCCGAAGACGGCCGCCGAGCTGCTGTGGAACCAGCGCTTCTCGTCGGCGATCGGCACCGAGCAGGCGACCTACGATCAGGCGGTCGTGTACTCCGACGGCAATATCGCGTGGGGCAAGGTGCGCTACGACATCTACTCGCCGCGCAACGTCGGCAAGTACGACGTGAAGAGCGACCTGAACAACCGCACGTTCTACCGCAACGCGACGGAGCTGCCGCTGTCGGACCGCGGCTCGTTGATCGTCGGCTTCACGAACTGGGACAAGGCCGGCGCCGACAACTCGTCGCGCACGTGGATGTACAACCCCGGCACGCGGCGCGTGCGCCAGGCGCCCGAATACGGCTATGACCAGCCGCAAGGCCCCGGCGGTTTCCGCACCGTCGACGACGACCGCCTGTACAACGGCCCCGGCGACCGCTACGACTGGAAGATCGTCGGCAAGCGCGAAATCTACGTGCCGTACGACAACTACAAGGCGATGGACAGCTCGGTCAAGTATGCGGACCTGCTGACCAAGGGCCACGAGAACCCGTCGTACATCCGCTACGAGCTGCATCGCGTATGGGTGCTGCAGGCGACGCTGAAGAGCGGCTATCGCCATCAGTACGCGAAGCGCGTGCTGTACATCGACGAGGATTCGTGGATGACGCTGCTCGCCGACAACTACGACGCACGCGGCCAGCTGTGGCGCACCAACGTCGCGACGACGCTGTACGCGTACGACGCGAAGACGTTCTACCCCGGCGTCGTGTTCTTCCACGACCTGATCTCCGGCGCATACATGGCCGACCGCCTGACCAACGAAGGGCCGATGCCGAAACTCGACAGCAGCCCGCAGTTCAGCGAGGCGTACTTCTCGCCGGACGCGATCCGCAGTTCGGGTAACTAAGCATCCGGCGCGGCACGCCCGCGCCCCACGCGCCGGAGCCGCGCTCCGGCGCCCGACGCCGCCCGGGACGGCGGCCTTTTCCATTCGAGGGCCCTTTCATGTCTTCCCGCTTGCATACGACGCTCGGCGACGAGCTGTACGCCGCGTGGCACGCACGCGCACCGGTCGCGCCGCTGTCGAGCCGCCCGCGCCGGCTGTCCCTCGACGATGCGTACCGCATCCAGCAACGCTTCATCGAACGCCGCGTCGAGCGCGGCGAATCGGTGGTCGGCAAGAAGATCGGCGTGACGAGCCAGGCCGTGCAGGACATGCTGAACGTGCGCCAGCCCGATTTCGGCATCCTGCTGTCGGGCATGCACTACGCGGCCGGCGAGGCGATCGCCACCGAATCGCTGATCGCGCCGCGCGCCGAAGGCGAAATCGCGTTCATCCTCGCGCGCGACCTGCGCGGCCCCGGCATCGACCGCACCGACGTGATCGCCGCGACGGCCGCCGTCGCGCCCTGCTTCGAGATCGTCGATTCGCGCATCCGCGACTGGGCGATCCGTATCGAGGACACCGTCGCCGACAACGCGTCGTGCGGCGTGTACGTGCTCGGCGATGCGCGCGTCGACCCGCGCACGCTCGACCTCGCCGCGTGCGAGATGACGATCGAGAAGAACGGCGAGCGCGTCGCGCAAGGCCGCGGCGACGCGGCGCTCGGCCATCCCGCCGACGCCGTCGCGTGGCTCGCGAACACCCTCGCCGAATACGACGTGCCGCTGCTTGCCGGCGAGATCGTGCTGTCCGGCTCGCTCGCGAAACTGATTCCGGTCACGGCCGGCGACGCGCTGTCGATGCACATTTCCGGCATCGGCAGTTGCGACGTCCGCTTTATCTAAAGGAACGAACCTGATGAAGAAAATCAAATGCGCACTGATCGGGCCCGGCAACATCGGCACCGACCTGCTGTACAAGCTGCGCCGCTCGACCGTGCTCGAACCCGTGTGGATGGTCGGCGTCGATCCGGCATCCGACGGCCTCGCGCGTGCCCGCGAATTCGGCCTGAAGACCACCGACCGGGGCGTCGACGGGCTGCTGCCGCACGTCGTCGGCGACGACATCCGCATCGCGTTCGACGCGACCTCCGCCTACGTGCACCGCGACAACTCCGACAAGCTCACCGCGCTCGGCGTGAAGATGATCGACCTGACGCCCGCCGCGATCGGGCCGTATTGCGTGCCGCCGGTGAACCTCGACGCGCACCTCGACAGCGCGCAGATGAACGTGAACATGGTGACCTGCGGCGGCCAGGCGACCATCCCGATGGTGTACGCGGTGTCTCGCGTGCAGCCGGTCGCGTACGGCGAGATCGTCGCAACGGTATCGTCGCGCTCGGTCGGCCCCGGCACGCGCAAGAACATCGACGAATTCACGCGCACGACGTCCGGCGCGATCGAACAGGTCGGCGGCGCCCGCAAGGGCAAGGCGATCATCGTGATCAATCCGGCCGAACCGCCGCTGATCATGCGCGACACGATCCACTGCCTGACCGACGGGCCGCCCGACGTCGATGCGATCACCGCGTCGGTGCACGCGATGGTCAAGGAAGTGCAGCGCTACGTGCCCGGCTACACGCTGAAGAACGGCCCGGTGTTCGACGGCAACCGCGTGTCGGTCTTCATGGAAGTCGAGGGGCTCGGCGACTACCTGCCGAAGTACGCGGGCAACCTCGACATCATGACCGCCGCCGCGGCCGCCACGGCCGAGCGTTTCGCCGAACAGATGCTGGCCGCGACGGCCGCCACCGCTTGAGTCGAGGAGTCACACGATGTCACTTGCAGGCAAGAAGATCACCGTCCACGACATGTCGTTGCGCGACGGGATGCACCCGAAACGTCATCAGATCACGCTCGACCAGATGCGCAACATCGCGCGCGGGCTCGATGTGGCCGGCGTGCCGCTGATCGAGGTCACGCACGGCGACGGGCTCGGCGGCGCATCGGTCAACTACGGTTTTCCCGCGCATACCGACGAGGCGTACCTGAGCGCCGTGATCCCGGAGCTGAAGCAGGCGAAGGTGTCGGCGCTGCTGCTGCCGGGCATCGGCACCGTCGAGCACTTGCGCATGGCGCACGAACTCGGCGTCGGCACGATCCGCGTCGCCACGCACTGCACCGAAGCGGACGTGTCGGAACAGCACATCGGCCTGGCGCGCACGCTCGGACTCGATACGGTCGGATTCCTGATGATGGCGCACATGTCGTCGCCCGAGCAGCTCGTCGTGCAGGCGAAGCTGATGGAGTCGTACGGCGCGAACTGCATCTACATCACCGATTCGGCCGGCCACATGCTGCCCGACGACGTGACCGCGCGGATCGGCCAGGTGCGCGCCGCGCTGAAGCCGGAGACGGAACTCGGCTTCCACGGGCATCACAACCTCGCGATGGGCGTCGCGAACTCGGTCGCGGCGGTCGCCGCCGGCGCGAACCGGATCGACGCGGCCGCGGCTGGCCTCGGCGCGGGCGCGGGCAATACGCCGATGGAAGTGTTCGTCGCCGTGTGCGACCGGATGGGGATCGAGACGGGCGTCGACGTGTTCGCGATTTCCGACGTGGCCGAGGATCTCGTCGTGCCGATCATGGACGCGCCGATCCGCCTCGACCGCGATGCGCTGACGCTCGGCTATGCGGGCGTCTACTCGTCGTTCCTGCTGTTCGCGAAGCGTGCGGAAGCGAAATACGGGATTCCGGCGCGCGACATCCTCGTCGAACTGGGTCGCCAGCGGCTCGTCGGCGGTCAGGAGGACATGATCGAGGATGCGGCGCTGACGATGGTGCGGGCGCGGGAGGTGGCGGCGTAACCGGCGTGATCGACGATATCGGGCCGCCATCGCCCGATACGCCGGCGAATCTGCGGAACGGGGCGCGATGCGCCCCGTTGCCGTCAACCACGCACCGCATCAGCGGTGCTTTCCGCCATGCCTGCGTCGTCGATGTGCCGCGCGCGCCTGCAGCAGCGTCGGCATCAGCTCCTCGATGTACTGCCGCGCCTGTCCGCGCGTGACGATCTCGCTGAACCGCCGATGCGCGTGGTCGTGCCCGACCAGCGCCGCATGCGCCTTCTTCAGGATGTGCAGATACGCGATCAGGCTGGTGCCGTCACGCACGGGCAGCGCATCGCGCGGGTCCGTCGCCGAAGTCGTGTTCATGAGCCGATCCTCGTCGGGCAGTCGGTGCGGCAGGTCGTGGTCACAAGCGACAGCAGGTCGTTCGCGGCGCGATCGCGGTCGGTCAGCGGCGCGAGGCCGAACAGGCGCCCGAGCGTCGCGACCACCGAGCTGTGATCGTACGGCGTGTGATCGACGTGCCCTGCCGCAACCCACGGCGACACGACGATCGCGGGCACCCGCACGCCATACACGTCGAAGCCGAAACCGCTCGCGTTCAGCGTCGCGGCCGCGCCGTCGTTCGGCGGCGGCGCCGCGCCCGGCCGGACCGAATCGTAGAAGCCGCCGTGCTCGTCGTAGACGATCACGAGCAGGCTGCGCTCCCACACCGGCGAATTGCGGATCGCGTCGTACACGCGCGCGGCGAGCTGGTCGCCGCCGGCAAGGCCGTCCATCGGATGTTGCGAGCTGCCGTTCTGGTAGGTGCCGTGCACGATGTCGCCGTAACCGGACTCGATGAACGTGTAGCGCGCGGTATAGCCGGCCGCGAGATCGGCTTCGAAGTGCGCCAGATCGTCGACGTCGAAGAAGCTCACGCCCTTCAGCGAGGTCACCTGCGGCACGTGGCCGAGCGGATCGCCCGACTGGTCCTGGTAGATGCGCCAGTTGTCGTCGCCGAGTGCGGCGAAGATCGAGCCTTTCGGATAGGGGAAGCCGTCGAACGTATCCCATCCGGCCATTTCTTCGCGGGTCGGCGAATGGTCGAGGCCGGCGGACGACGCGCCGTGCAGAAAGAAGCGGTTCGGCCAGGTCGGCCCCGGCATCGACGCGTGCCAGCGGTCGCACAGCACGAACGCGTTCGCGAGCGCATACAGCGACGGCGCCTGCGTGCGCACATCCACACCCTGCATGATCGCGCCAATGCTGCCCGGTTGCGGCGGCGTGCCTTCGGAATGCGACGTCGCGTAATTCGACACGAATCCCGAATTGTCGACGCTCGGATAAGGCCGCCCTTTGACGAACGGCACGCCCGCGCCGCACAACTGTTCGAGCACGTCGGAGAATTCGTGGCACGGATCGGTCGGCATCCGGTCCGGCGCGCCGCCGCCGAACGGATGGACGGTGCCGCCGTATGCGTTGCTGTCGCCCGGCGTCGCGGCCGTGATGCCGGCGATGCCCGAGAGCGCGAACAGATGGTCGAACGAGCGGTTCTCGAGCATCAGCACGAACACGTGCCGGATGCGGTCCTGAACCGACGGCGCTGCGGGAACGGAAGGAGCTGCGGGGGTTGCGTCTGCACTCATGGCGCCTCCTGGCGTCGCGCGACGAATATCCGGCTGGCACGATCGCGGCGGCACGGAAAGAAACCGAAAGGAAAGGCGCTGCAACGTGCGCGGGCCGCGAATTGCCGACGAGTGTACGGCTACGCCGGCCCGCGCGTAAAGCCGGTTACGGCGCGCAGCAAGACGCGTGCATTCAGCCGACGACCAACGTGGGAGAGAAAAGCGATGCGCGGCGAATCGGCGAGTGCGGGGAAAACGAGGCGAATCGGACGATTCGACCGGAGAGAATGCGGCCTCGGCCGCCGCGGCACTGCCCCGCCGCCGGCGACCGTCGAACGGCGCGAACCGCGCCGTCCATCCGGTGTGCCCGGCCGCATGAACGGGCCGGACGGATTTCGATCGGTGCGGCGTTAGGCTGCCCGATCGCTACTGCTTCAGCGACGCGGTTGCCCGGTGCGCGGCGGACGCGGCGAATTCGCGTCCTTGTGGCGGAAGTTGATGCGGCCCTTGGTGAGGTCATAGACCGACAGTTCCAGCGTCACACGGTCGCCCGCGAGAATGCGGATGTGGTTCTTGCGCATGCGGCCCGACGCATACGCGCCGACCACGACGCCGTTTTCCAGCGTGACACGGTATTTGCTGTCCGGCAGCACTTCGTCGACGATTCCGTCCAGTTCCAGCAGTTCTTCTTTTGCCAAACCAATTCCTCCAGACAAGGTGATGACCGCGGCCGCGGCGAACTCACCGGCGCCGTGCCCCGCAACGGGACGGCGGCCGGCGGGATGCCGGGGATCAATTCGTTCAGACGGGCGACGCGCCCGTCTTGCAATCGGAGCCCGGCGCAATGCGGCGGTCGGGCGGTCGGTGGCGGCGATGCGATCGGCACCGCGCAAAGTCGGGACCGCGCCGCGTGCGGCATGGCGACGGTCTACTCGGGTTCAAGCATGGGCCGCTGGCGACGCGGCGAGCGCGTCGCGAGGGCGTTGGATCGCACGTCGTACGGACCTGCGATGGATGAGGGAAGCACACGACCGATGCATCGTGAATTCCGCGATGCATCGGTCGTGTGCGTCGAAACGCGCAGGACGCCGGCTCGGGCCGGCCTCCGCGCGATATCCGACCGGCAGCGGCCGCCATTCGACGGCCGGTGCCGAAGCGGCTTACTGCGGCGTGATGTTCGACGCTTGCAGACCCTTCGGGCCACGCTTCACTTCGTAGCTGACCTTCTGGCCTTCGGCCAGGGTCTTGAAGCCCGTGCCGCGAATTTCCGAGAAATGGGCGAACAGATCGTCGCCGCCGTTGTCCGGGGAAATGAAACCAAAGCCCTTGGTTTCGTTGAACCACTTGACGGTACCGGTATCCACAAATACTTCCTTAATACGAATAATTGAACATGCGCCCCGTGACGGGCACAGAAAGAATCAAAAGAGGGAGAGACCAACGACTGCCGCACGCCGTGCGGCCAATGATGAGCAATCGAACTTCTTGAAGACTTCGGTCTCGGACACTACGCGGTGCAGGCCGATCCGTCAAGCTCTTTCGATGCGTTGCAGGCGCGCGGCGGCGCGCGCGCCTTGCCTGGCGGGCGTCGGCGGCGATCGGGACACGAAACGATGCGCCCCCTATTTTCGCCGCGCTTCGCCGCTCCTGCCCGTCACCGCGGCTCGAACACGTGATGCAGCGGCGGCGGCGCCGCACCGTCGCGGATCTTCATCTCGAACGTCTTGCGCGCGACGCTCGACGGCCGCACGTCGGCCGCGTCCAGGTAGAACTGCGAATACCAGTCGCGCATCTGGTACAGCGGGCCGTCGCCTTCGCACAGCAGCGGGTTGTCGATGCGCGTCTTGCTGTGCCAGATGTCGACGTCCTCGTAGAACGCGCGCTGCGCTTCCTTCACATATGCGTTCGCGATCTCCATGTTCTGCGCGTCGCTCAGGCCGGCCACCTTCTTCACGATCACGCCGTAGCGCAGCTCGAAGCTGTTCATGTCGATCGGCACGTGGCAGTTCAGCAGCACCGAATGGATCGGCTGCCCGCCGCTCTGCCCCGTCATCTGCGTGATGTGCACGGCCGGCCCGAAATACGTCGACAACGCGGTCAGGCTGTCGCCGCCGAGCTTCTCGCTGCGGCCGACCATCAGCTGCGTCGCCTTGTGATCCTCGAACAGGTTCGCGAAATAGTCGATCGGCGCGTGGTGCACGGTCGCGAAGTGCGCGACGTCCGAGATGTTGTCGACCAGCTCGCGGCAGTTCGCCTGGATCACCATCTTGTCGACGACCCAGTCCGACCATTCGCCGGAGAAGCACACGTCGAGGCGCGGAATCGCGACTTCCGGCGGCGGCGCATTGCCTTCCGGGTCGTTCCACACGAACAGCAGGTTGTTTTCCTCGCAGGTCGGCCACGCGCCGATGCGCGCCTTCGGCGGAATCCGCTTGCAGTACGGGATCGACGCGCACTGCCCGTCGCCGTTCCACGCCCAGCCGTGGAACGGGCAGACGAGATTGTCGCCTTCGACCGTGCCGAGGCTCAGGTCGGCGCCCATGTGCGGGCAATACGCGTCGACGACGTTGATCTTGCCGGTCGAATCCGCGAACGCGGCGAGCTTGCGGCCGAAGACGTTCAGCGTGTGCGGCTTGCCGTCCTTGTAGTCGCGGGCGAGCCCGAGGCAGTGCCAGCCGCGCGCATAGCGCTGCGCGAGCGGCTGGGCTTCGATCTTGTAAGGGCGTGCGGACATGTGGGTTGACTCCTCTTTGGGGGACGCGCGGCGGCCCGCCGCGCACCGGGGTAACGGGGGTTGCGTCGCTCAGCGCACCGGATTGCCGGGTTCGAGCGTGCGCGTCGGCTTGAGCGCGGGGGCCGGCGCGGCCTGCGGCGATGCCGGCTGCGGCTCGCGCGACACGCGGCGCTCCGCCCGCTCGACGCCGAGCCATGCGGCCAGCGCGGGCAGCAGGAACACCGCGCCGAACAGGTTCACGAGGAACATGAACGCGAGCAGCACGCCCATGTCGACCTGGAACTTCAGCGCGGAAAACGCCCAGGTGCCGACGCCGATGAACATCGTGACGGCCGTGAACAGCGCCGCGGTGCCGCGCTGGCGCATCGCGTCGGCGAATGCGTCCGGCAGCGTCGCGCCGTGGCGGATGTCGTGCTGCAGGCGCTCGTACAGGTAGATCCCGTAGTCGACGCCGACCCCGACGCCGAGCGTGATCACCGGCAGCGTCGCGACCTTCAGCCCGATGCCGAGCCGCGCCATCACCGCGTTGCACAGGATCGACACCAGCGTGAGCGGCACGATGATGCACAGAACCGCGCGCCACGAGCGGAACGTGACCGCGCAGAGCAGCGCGATCGCGCCGAAGATCGACAGCAGCATCGCGATCTCCGCGTCGCCCACCGCCTCGTTGGTCGCGGCCATCACGCCGACGTTGCCGCCCGCAAGCCGGAACGCGACGTTCGGCGTCGGGTTGTCAGCCGCGAAGCGCTTGATCTCGTCGACGATGTGCGCGATGGTCGTGCCTTCGTGGTTCTGCGTGTAGATCAGCACCTGGATCGCCTTGCAGTTCGCGGTGTTCATCCCGTTGTCGGGATCGAACGCATTGGAGCCCTGCGTGAGCCCGTCGCTGGAGCGCGGCAGCGCGGCCCAGCGCGGGTTGCCTTCGTTGAACGCGGCGATGAACACCTTGCCCTGCGACGACACGCTCGTCACCGACTGCACGCCGGCCACGCCGCGCATGTTCATCTCGAACTTCTCGATCGCGCTCATCACCGGGTAATGCAGGCACGCATCGTCGAAACCGGTCGTCTCGACGATCACCGACAGCACGTCGACGCCGATGTTGTACTGGTGCGTGATGGCCGCGTTGTCGATGTTGTAGCGCGAGTTCGCGCGCAGTTCCGGCGCGCCGGTGCCGATGTCGCCGATCTCCAGCTTGCGCGACTCGAGCGTGCCGTACGCGAGCAGCGCGAGCGCCACCGCGAACACGCCGAGCGCCGGCGCCGGCCGCGCGAACACCGCGAAGCGCGACCACTTCCCGCTGCCGCCGGCCGCCGCCGTGCGCTGCGCACGCGCGAGCGTGCCGCGCTCGAGGCGCGTGTACGACAGCAGGATCGGCAGGAACACCTTGTTGGTGACGATCATCAGCAGCACGCCGAGGCACGCGGTGATGCCGAGTTCGCGCACGATGTCGATCTTGATCCGCATGATCACCATGAAGCCGAGCGCGTTGGTCAGCAGCGCGACCGTGCCCGGCACGAACAGCTTGCGGAACGCGTCGCGCGCGGCCTCGACCGACGACGCGCCGCGCACCAGCGCCTGCTTCCACGCGTTGGTCATCTGCACCGCGTGCGACACGCCGATCGAGAAGATCAGGAACGGCACGAGGATCGACATCGGGTCGATGCCGAGCCCGAGCAGCGGCAGCGCGCCGAGCAGCCAGACGACGGGCAGCAGCGCGACGACGAGCGCGAGCACGGTGGTCTTCAGCGAGCGCGTATAGGCGAACAGCAGCGCGGCCGTCACGAGGAACGCCAGCGCGAAGAACGCCATCACGCCGGCGATTCCGGCCTCGACGTCGCCGACCAGCTTCGCGAAGCCGATGATGTTGACGTCGATGCCCTGCCTTGCGTAGCGCGCGCGGATTTCCTCGAGCTGGCGCGCGACCGCGCTGTAGTCGAGCCGCTTGCCGGTGGCGGGATCGGTCTCGCGCAGTTCCGCGCGGATCAGCGCCGACTTCAGGTCGTTGCCGACCAGCCGGCCGATCTGCCCGGAGCGCGCGACGTTGCGGCGCACCTTCGCGAGATCGTCCGGGTTCGCGCTCGAGAACTGGCCGGGCACGACCACGTCGCCGCGAAAGCCAGCCTCGGTCACTTCGGTGTAATGGACGTTCGGCGTGAACAGCGAGAACACGCGCGAACGGTTCACGCCGGGGATGAAGAACACGTCGTCGGTCGCGTGGCGCAGCGCGTCCATGAACGTCTGGTTGTAGATGTCGCCGTCGCCCTTCCAGCGCAGGCTGACGAGAATCGTGTTCGCGCCGGGGAACGCGCCGGCGTAGCGCTCGAACACCTGCATGTACGGGTGCTGCATCGGAATCATCTTGTTGAAGCCCGGATCGAGCTTCAGGCGCGTCGCGGACAGGCCGAGCGCGAGCGTCGCCGCGATGCACAGCAGCATCAGCAGCCGGCGCTGCCGGATGATCGTGTCGGCGCAGCGCTCGACGAACGCGGCGAGGCGCGATGCGGGAACGGCTTCGGTGGGGCGTGACAGGTCGTTCATGGATTTCTCGGGTCGGAACGGACGGGACGGACGATGCGGGCGATACGGGTGGGTCGGCGCAGCGACGCGGACGGATGCGGGCGGCGGCAAGCGCCGCCGCCGCGCATCAGGACGGCGACGCGGCGAGCGGCGCGACGCCGGCCTCGCCGCCGAGCAGCAGCGCGCCGCGGCCCATGTCGAACACGGCCGCGAGGCTCTGCACGCCGCCGAGCTTGCGCACGTCGAAGGTCAGGCCGCCGTCGCGCGACGCGACGATCGCGCCGCCCTGACCGACCAGCACGAGTTCGCCGTCGGCAAGCTGGGTCGCGCCGAAGTACGACACCGGCACGTGGCTGTCGACGTGCGTCCAGGTCATGCCGCGATCGGTGCTGCGCAGCACGTTGCCGCGCATGCCGTACGCGATCCAGTCGCCGTTCGCGAGCATCAGCGCGCCGAACAGCGAGCCTGCGTACGGCGACGGGCGCTTGTCCCAGGTCACGCCGTTATCGGTCGAGCGCAGCAGCGTGCCGCTCTCGCCTGCAATCAGCAAATTGCCGTGGCCGTCGCCGACGATCGCGTTCAGGTGGCGGTCGCCCGCCGGCGTCTTCAGCGGCTGCCACGTGAGCCCGGCGTCGTCCGAGCGCAGCAGCTGGCCGAAACTGCCGGCCGCGAACAGCGGGCCGTTCGCGCTGCCCCAGACGGACAGCAGCGGATCGGAATGCGCGTTGTCGCTGTGGACCGCGCGCCAGTGCACGCCCGCATCGTCGCTGCGCACGATCCGGCCGTCGTGGCCGACCGCGATGCCGAGCGTCGGCGTGACGAAGCTCACCTGCGTGAGCGTCGAGCCCTGGTCGGGCGTGACCGATGCCGGCCGCCAGCGGCGGCCCGCATCGTCGCTGAGCAGAATCACGCCGCGCTCGCCGACCGCGACGATGCGCGCGCCGGCGCGGGCGAGCCCGTTGATCTGCAGGCGGTCCGCATGGATCGCGGTGACCGGGAACGCCGGCAGCGGGCGCGGCGAGAACGCGAACAGCGCGGCGCCGAGCACGAGCGCCGACATCGCGAGTCCTGGCAAGGTACGTTTCATCGGTTGTCTCCTGTCCTGGCAAGCGGCCCGGGCCCGCGCCGACGCGCTCGCCCTGCCGCTGCAAGTCTCCGGGCCGTCGGTCGTCGCCGCGGCCTCGCATGGTTCCGAATGGATGGCGGCCGAACCGGGCTGTCGGTCCGGCCGCCGGTGCGGCTGCGTCGAACGCGGTTACATGCCGTTACGCGCCGACTTCGAACAGCGCGGCGGCACCCATCCCGCCGCCGATGCACATCGTCACGACCGCATGCCGTACGCCGCGGCGCGCGCCTTCGAGCAGCGCATGCATCGTCATCCGCGTGCCCGACATCCCGAACGGGTGGCCCAGCGCGATCGCGCCGCCGTCGACGTTCAGCCGCTCGTCGGGAATGCCGAGCGTGTCGCGGCAATACAGCGCCTGGCACGCGAACGCCTCGTTCAGTTCCCACAGCCCGATGTCGCGCACGGTCATCCCGAAGCGCGCCAGCAGCTTCGGAATCGCGAACACCGGGCCGATGCCCATCTCGTCCGGCTCGCAGCCGGCCACGGCCAGCCCGCGGAACGTGCCGAGCGGCGCGAGCCCGCGACGCGCGGCCTCGGCGCGCGACATCACGACCACCGCCGCCGCGCCGTCCGACAGCTGCGACGCGTTGCCGGCCGTCACGAACTCGCCCTGCTCGACGACCTTGCCGCCGCTCCACGACGGCTTGAGCCCCGCGAGCCGCTCGGCCGTCGTATCGGCGCGCACGCCTTCGTCGCGCGCCGCGCGCACGGCCTCGTGACCGATCGGGTTGCCTTCCTTGTCGAACAGCGCGCGCGTCACGTCGAGCGGCGCGATTTCGGCGTCGAAGCGGCCGGCCGCTTGTGCGTCGGCCGTGCGCCGGTGGCTCTGCAACGCGAATTCGTCCTGCGCCGCCCGCGAGATCCCGTAGCGGCGCGACACGATCTCGGCGGTTTCCATCATCGCCATGTACGCGACCGGCTGGTGGTCGAGCACGGCCTGCGAACGCGCGCGGTAGACGTTCTTGTGCTTGTTCTGCGTGAGCGAGATCGATTCGACGCCGCCCGCGACGACGATCCGCGCATCGCCCGCGCCGATGCTGCGCGCGGCGCTCGCGATCGACATCAGGCCCGACGAACACATGCGGTCGATCGACATGCCTGGCACCGACGCCGGCAGCCCCGCCGCCGCCGCCGACAGGCGACCGATGTTGTAGCCCTGCGTGCCCTGCTGCGCGGCGCAGCCGATCAGCACGTCGTCGACGTCGACCGGCGCGACGCCCGCGCGTTCGAGCGCGGCGCGCACGACGTGGCCGCCCAGCGCGGGCGCCTCGGTGTCGTTGAACATGCCGCGAAACGCCTTGCCGATCGGCGTGCGTGCGACGGAAACGATGACTGCGTCTTCCATGAGCTGGCTCTCTGAATCTAGAAGTAGTAACGGCTGATCGTGTCGGCCACGCAGCCGGGTTTCGCGTCGCCTTCGATCTCAACGGTCACGCGGATCCACGCTTGCACGCCGCCGTCGAGCGGCTCGACGCGCAGCAGCTCGCCGACGCCGCGCACGCGCGCGCCGACCTTCACCGGCGCCGGGAAGCGGATCCGGTCGCAGCCGTAGTTGACGCCGAGCCGCGCGCCGTCGATGCGCACGATCTGCGGCAGGAAATGGTTGACGAGCGACAGCGTGAGGTAGCCGTGCGCGATGCACGCGCCGAACGGGCCGTCCTTCGCGCGCACCGGATCGACGTGCACCCACTGGTGGTCGCCCGTCGCGTCGGCGAAGCCGTCGATGCGGATCTGGTCGATCGCGAGCCACGCGCTCGCGCCGAGCGTGTCGCCGACGGCCGCCGCGAGTTCAGCGGGATGCGCGAACACGCGGGGCGTCGCGCGCACGGGGTCGAGGGTCGTCTCCATCATGCGTGCTGGCTGCTGACCGACAGCACTTCGCCCGTCATGTACGACGCGTAATCGCTTGCAAGGAACACCATCACGTTCGCGACCTCCCAGACTTCGGCGGCGCGCCCGAAGGCTTCGCGCGACGCCAGTTGATTCAGCAAGTCGGCCGGAGCCGACTTCTTCAGAAAATCGTGCATCGCGATGCTCGGCGCGACCGCGTTGATGCGCACGCCGTAAGGCGACGCCTCGAGCGCCGCGCAGCGCGTGAGCGCCATCACGCCCGCCTTCGCCGCCGCGTAATGCGCCTGTTCCGCCTGCGCACGCCAGCCGAGCACCGATGCGTTGTTGACGATCGCGCCGCGGCCGCGGGCCTGCATGTGCGGCAGCATCGCGCGCGTCATCCGGAACGTCCCGGTGAGGCTAATGTCGATCACCCGCGACCATTCGGCATCGTCCATTTCGACGATGCGTTTGGCGCCGCCGAGCCCGGCGTTGTTGATCAGCACGTCGACGCCGTCGAGCCTGTCCTGCGCATCGGCCACGAGCGCCTGCACGTCGTCCTCGACCGCGACGTTGCACAGGCGGCCGTAAATCTGCCGCAGCCCCGTTTCGGCGCGCAGCGTCTCCACGGCCTGTTCGAGGCGCTTCTCGTGGATGTCGGAGATGAACAGCGCGCGGCAGCCTTCCTCCGCGCAGCGACGCGCGGCCGCGAAGCCGATGCCTGCGCCGGCGGCGGCCGTGATCAGCACCGATTTGCCGACGAGCAGCTGGTGGCCCGGCACGTAAGCCGGCGCTTTCTGGATCTGGGGTTCGGTCATGCTGTGCCTCGTGGTTCCCTGGGCATGCCGAGCCCGCGCTCGGCCATGATGTTGAGCTGGATTTCGTTGGTGCCGGCGTAGATCGTGTCCGCACGGGAGAACAGGAATACGCGCTGCAGATGGGTGAGCTTCTCGTCGGCCGGATCGATCACGTTCGCGCGGGGCCCGAGCGCGTCCATCGCGAGCTGGCCGAGGTCGCGGTGCCAGTTCGACCAGAAATACTTGTAGATCAGCGCCTCGCGGCGCAGCGGCGCGGTGGCGCCGTTCGCGTCGTCCGCGCCCGACAGCATCCGCAGCGCGTTGTAGCGCATCACGCGCAGCCCGGCCCACGCGCGGCCGATCCGCTGGCGCAGCACCGGGTCGCGATCGGCGCCCGACTCGCGCGCGGCGTCGATCACCCATTCGAGCTCGCGGACGAACTGCATCTGCTGGCCGAGCGTCGACATCCCGCGCTCGAAGCCGAGCAGCGTCATCGCGATGCGCCAGCCGTCGCCCGGCGCGCCGACCAGGTCGCGTGCTGCCGCGCGCGCGCCGTCGAAGAACACTTCGTTGAATTCGGCGCCGCCGTTGAGCTGCCTGATCGGGCGGATCTCGATGCCCGGCTGGTCGAGCGGGAGCAGCAGGAACGACAGCCCCTTGTTGCCCTTCGATGCCGGATCGGTACGCGCGAGCACGAAGATCCAGTCGGAATCGTGCGCGAGCGACGTCCACACCTTCTGGCCGAACACGCGCCAGGTGCCGTCGGCGTCCTGCTCGGCACGCGTGCGCACGTTCGCGAGATCGGAGCCCGCGCCCGGCTCCGAGTAGCCCTGGCACCAGAACTGCGTGCCGGCGAGAATCCCGGGCAGGAAGCGCGCGCGCTGGTCGTCGGTGCCGCACGCGACGAGCGTCGGCCCGAGCAGCCCCTCGCCGATATGGCCCATCCGGCCGGGGCCGCCGGCACGCGCATATTCCTCGTGGAAGATCACCTGCTCGGCGACCGTGAAGCCGCGGCCGCCCGCGTCGGTCGGCCAGCCGAGGCCGGTCCAGCCGCCGTGCGCCAGTTCCCGTTCCCACGCCTTGCGCAGTTCCGGAAACGCTTCCTCGTCGCCGGGGCCGCCGCGGTATTTCAGGCACGCGAATTCGCCGGTCAGGTGCGACCGCACCCAGTCGGCGACTTCGTGCCGCAATTGCTGTTCGCGCGTTTCGCTGTTCATTGGCGTGCTCCGGTGCGCGCGGCGGACGGACGCGTGGCGATCGACGCCTGTGGCGACGCCAGTGCCGCCTCGCGCCGCGACGTGTCGCCGTCGATCGCATGGCGGGCGATCCATTCGAGCAGTTGCGGCGTGCTGCCGAACTGCGTGCCCGACGCCTGCGCACGCTTGAAGTAGAGATGCGGGTCGTATTCCCACGTGAAGCCGACACCGCCGTGCAGCTGGATCGCTTCCTGCGCGCAGAACGCATATGCGTCGTTCGCGGCGGCTTTCGCGGCCGCGACGTCGGCGCGCAACGCCGCGCCCGGCGCCGCCCCGCCCGCGTCCGCATCCCATGCGTGCGCCGCGCCGAGCACCGCCGAGCGTGCGGATTCGATCAGCACCATCATCTGCGCGCAGCGATGCTTGACGGCCTGGAACGACGCGATCGCGCGGCCGAACTGCACGCGCTGGCCCGTGTAGTCGAGCGTCAGGTCGAGGCAGTGCTGTGCGCCGCCGAGCTGTTCGGCGGCCAGCGCGAGCGCCGCGAACCATGCGGCGCGCTCGAGCACCTGCGCGGCAACGGTGCCGCCGGCGAACAGCGCGTCGCGGTTCACGCGGATGTCGTCGAGGACGATGCGCGCGATCGGCCGCGTCGCGTCGAGCGTGTCGAGCGGCGCGATGCTCAGCCCGGGCGCCGTCGCGACGTCGATCGCGAACAGGCCGATCGACTGCCCCTCGTTCGCGATCCGCGCGGGGATCAACAGCAGGTCGGCGCGCGCGCCGTCGATCACCTGTTCGATCGTGCCGGACAACGCATAGCCGCCCGCTGCTTCTTCCGCGACGACCGGCAACTGCCATGAACCTGCGGGCAGCTCGAACGGCAAGGCCAGCGTCGCGCTGCACGCACCTTCGGCGATCTTCGCGAGCCAGCCCGTCGCGAGCGGCACGTCGGAGCAGCTCGCCAGCGCGGTCGCGGCCAGGCACGCGGTCGAGAAATACGGCACGCACGCGACGCGCCGGCCGAGCTGCTCCATCAACAACGTCTGCTCGACCGCGCCGAGCCCCATCCCGCCTGCCGCCTCCGGCAGCGACAGCGCGTTCCAGCCGAGCTCGCCCGCGAGCGCGGCCCACAGCGTGTCGTCGCGGCCGGCCGATTGCTCGAGCGCGCGTCGCACGTCGGCGGACGCGCTGCGTTCGGCGAGCACGTCGGCCGCCGCGTCGCGGATCATCGCCTGTTCGTCGGTGAGCGCCAGATCCATGCGTCAGCTCCCGTACACGCGCTGCGCGGGACGCGCGTCGGCGATCAGCCGCGCGACCGCCGGGCCGACCTCGGCCGGCGCCCAGCGCGCGCCGCGGTCGACGCTCGGGCCGGTGCGCCAGCCTTCGGCAACCGCGATCATCCCGCCCGCGACCTCGAACACCTGGCCCGTCACGTCGGCCGACAGCGCACTGCCCAGCCACACGACGAGCGGCGCGACGTTGACCGGATCGAAATAGTCGAAGCCGCCGTCCTCGGGCTTCTTCATCATGTCGGCGAATACGCCTTCGGTCATCGACGTGCGCGCGGCCGGCGCGAGCGCGTTCACGCGCACGCCGTAGCGCTGCAGCTCGGCCGCCTGCATCAGCGTGAGCGCCGCGATGCCGGCCTTCGCCGCGCCATAGTTCGACTGACCGATCGACCCTTGCAGCCCGGCGCCGGAACTCGTGTTGACGATCCGCGCGTCGACCGCGTGGCCGGCCTTCGCGGCGTCGCGCCACACGCGCGCCAGCACGCTCGACAGGCAGAAGTGGCCGCGCAGATGCACGCGCATCACGTCGTCCCAGTCGGTTTCGGTCATGCTGGTGAACATCTTGTCGCGGCAGATGCCCGCGTTGTTGACCAGCACGTGCACGTCGCCGAACGCGTCGCGCGCGGCATCGACGATCCGCTGCGCGGTGTCGATCCGCGTGATGTCGTCGGCATTCGCGAGCGCGCGGCCGCCGCGTCGTGCGATCTCGTCGCACACGGCCTGCGCGGCCTCGTGACGGATGTCGTTGACGACGACCGCCGCGCCTTCGGCCGCGAACGCGAGCGCGTATTCGCGCCCGAGGCCGCCGCCCGCGCCGGTGATGATGGCGGTGCGTCCGTTACAGATTCCCATGCTTGTGCCTCCTGGATCGAGGGATCGTGAAAGTGCCGCGCTCACAGGCGCTCGATGATCGTGACGTTCGCGAGGCCGCCGCCTTCGCACATCGTCTGCAATCCGTAACGACCGCCGGTGCGTTCCAGTTCGTGCAGCAGCGTCGTCATCAGCCGTGCGCCGGTCGCGCCGAGCGGGTGGCCGAGCGCGATGCCGCCGCCGTTCGGGTTGGTCTTCTCGTGCGGGAAGCGCGTGTCCGCGAGCCACGCCTGCGCGACCGACGCGAACGCCTCGTTCATCTCGACGACGTCGATCCGCGACCAGTCGAGCCCGCTCTTCTTCAACGCGGCCCGGGTCGCCGGGATCGGCGCGGTGAGCATCCACAGCGGATCGTCGCCGAGCACGCTCAGGTGGTGAATGCGTGCGCGCGGCGTGAGCCCGTAGCGTTTCAGCGCATCCTCCGACACGATCAGCAACGCGGCGGCCGCATCGCAGGTCTGGCTCGCGACGGCGGCCGTCAGCGAGCCGCCCGGCATCAGCGGTTCGAGCGTCGCCATCTTTTCGAGCGACGTGTCGGGGCGCGGCGTCTCGTCATGCATCACGCCTTCGAGCGGCACGATTTCCCGCTTGAAATGGCCTGCCTCGATCGCCGCGACCGCGCGGCGGTGGCTTTCGAGCGCATAGCGCTCCATCGCGTCGCGCGACAGGTTCCAGTGATCGGCGATCCGCTGCGCGGCGACGAACTGCGACACCGGCGCGTCGCCGAAGCGCGCGCGCCAGCCGGCGCTGCCCGAGAACGGGTCCTTGAAGCCGAGTGGCGCCGCGCTCGTCATCGCGGACGAGATCGGGATCTGCGTCATCGTCTGCACGCCGCCCGCGACCACCACGTCCTGCACGCCGCTCATCACGGCCTGCGCGGCGAAGTGCACGGCCTGCTGCGACGAGCCGCACTGGCGGTCGACCGTCACGCCCGGCACCTGGAGCGGCAGCCCGGCCGCGAGCCAGCAGGTGCGCGCGATGTTGCCGGCGAGCGGGCCGATCGTGTCGACGCAGCCGAATACCACGTCGTCGTATTCGTCGGCCGGGATCGCGTTGCGCTCGACGAGCGTCTTGAGCACGAAGCCGCCGAGGTCCGCCGCATGCACGTGCGCGAGCCCGCCCTTGCGGCGGCCGGTCGGCGTGCGCAGCGCGTCGACGATATAGGCTTGTTTCATCGGTGGGTTTCCTCGAAGTCGAAGGTCTGCGCGGGGCCGATCGGCAATGCGTCGCCGAGGATCGCGTCGGCCACGCGGGCCTTGTGGAATGCGTTGTCGCCCCAGCTGCCGGAGAGCGCCCAGATCCGCTTCATGAAGATCTGCAGGTCGAGCTCCCACGTGTAGCCGATCGCGCCGTGCACCTGCATCGTGTGGCGCGCGGCCAGTTGCGCGGCGGCGGTCGCCGCGAGCTTCGCGTGCGACACCAGCACCGCGCGCTGCGGGTGATCGTCGGCGATCGCCCGGGCCGCGCGCGCCACCACCGGCCGCGCGAACTCGTAGCGAATCGCCACGTCGGCGAGCAGATGCTTGAGCGCCTGGTATGAGCCGATCGCCTTGCCGAACTGCTTGCGCTGCGCGCTGTAGTCGATCGCGACGTCGAGCACGCGCTGCGTGAGCCCGAGCAGTTGCGCAGCGACCGCGAACGCGCCGTGGTCGAGCGCGCGATCGAGCAGCGGCGCGGCTTCGTCGGCGCTCGCGATGCGCGTGGCCGTCGACGGCTCCCAGTCGAGCGTGAACAGGCGCCGCGACGGGTCGACACTGTCGACCGCGCGCCACGCGCACTGCGCGGGATTCACGCGGTGCAGCTCGCCGCGGTGCTCGCACAGCAGCGCTTGCGCGACGTGCACGTCGGCCGCATACGGGTTCACCGGATGCACGAGCGCGACACGCGCGCGCCCTTCGGCGATGTCGCGCAGCAGCGCGTCGCGCCAGTCGGCGGCGGGCAGCCGCGCGAGCACGCCGGCCGACACGAGCGCTGTGTCGAGCAACGGCTCGGGGCTGCCGAAGTAGCCGTAAGTCTGCGCGAGCAGCGCCCATTCCACTTCGGTCAGGCCGAGACCGCCGTGCGCCTCGGGCACCGACACGGCGGTCAGCCCCTGCGACGCGAACAGCGACCACAGCGTGTCGGAGCGGCCGGTCGGCGTGGCCCACAGCTCGCGGATCAGCTCCGGGGTCATCTCGGTCATCAGCAGGCGCTTCACGCTGTCCGCGAGCGCCTCCTGGTCTTCATCGAATACGAAATCCATACGATGTCCGTTCAGTGAGGTTGGCGCCGGCGCGCTTATGCGCGCGGCATGCCGAGCATCCGTTCGGCGACGATGTTGCGCTGGATCTCGTTGGTGCCCGCGTAGATCGGGCCGGCCTGCGCGAACAGGAAGCCGTCGAGCCAGTGGCCGAGCGTCGCGTGCTGCGCGGCCGTCTGCGGGACGACCTCGCCGTGCGCGCCGAGAATGTCGAGCGCGGTCTGGTGCATCCGCAGGTCGAGTTCCGACCAGAACACCTTGTTGGTGCTCGACTCCGCGCCGATGTGGCCGCCCTTCAGCAGCCGGCTCGCGGTCGCGTAGGTCGACAGCGCGTACGCCTGCGCATCCATCCATGCGGCGACCACGCGTTCGCGCAGCGTCGGGTCGCGATCCGCGCTGTCGCGGTGCGCGAGATACAGGTCGCGCAGCGCCTGCGCGGTGCGCTGGAAACGGGCGGGCGAACGCAGCATCAACCCGCGCTCGAAGCCGGCCGTCGCCATCGCGACCTGCCAGCCCGCGCCTTCGGCCGCGAGGCGGTTCTCGACCGGCACGCGCACGTCGTCGAAGAAGATTTCCGCGAAGCCCGTCTGCCCGTTCAGCTGGCGGATCGGGCGCACGGTGATGCCCGGCGTCGACAGCGGCACCATCAGGAACGTGAGCCCGTGGTGACGCGACGATTCGGGATCGCTGCGGAACAGCCCGAACAGCCAGTCGGCCCACACCGCGCGGGTCGACCAGATCTTCTGGCCGTTGAGCACGTATTCGTCGCCGATGCGGATCGCCGTCGTGCGGATCGCGGCCATGTCCGAGCCCGCGTTCGGCTCCGACCAGCCCTGCGCCCACACGTGCTCGCCCGCCGCCATCGCCGGCAGGAAGCGCGCCTTCTGCTCCGCCGTGCCGAAATCCATCAGCGTCGGGCCGAGCAGGAAGATGCCGTTCTGGTTCACGCGCATCGGTGCGTCGGCGCGCCAGTACTCTTCCTCGAAGATCAGCCACTCGATCAGGTCGCAGCCGCGCCCGCCCAGCTCGCGCGGCCACGTGACCATGCTCCAGCGGCCCGAATGCAGCGTGCGCTCCCATTCGCGGTGCGCGATGAAGCCTTCCTCGGTGTCGAAACTCGGCAGCCGCTCGCGCGGCACGTGCGCGGCAAGCCATTCGCGGATTTCCGCGCGGAACGCCTGCTGTTGCGGCGTATAGGTCAGGTTCATGCGCGTGCCTCCTCGACGCTGGTCCGTGCGTCGAAATGCGCGTCGCGCTTCTCGACGAACGCGGCGCGCGCCTCCGTCGAGTCGTTGGTCATGTACGCCTGCAGCGTGAAGCCCTGCTCCCAGCGGTACTTGTCCTCGAGGTCGCCGTCCTCGACGCCGTTCAGCGCCTCCTTCGCGAGCCGCACCATCGCCGGGCTCTTTTCCGCGATCTTGCGGGCGATCGCGAGCGCCGCGTCGCGCAGCGCATCGCGCGCGACGACCTGCTCGACCGCACCGAGCCGGTACGCCTCGGCCGCGTCGATCATCTCGCCCGTGAAGTACATCGCGCGGACCTTCTGAACACCGAACAGTCGTTGCAGATGCGCGCCGCCGCCCATTGCGCCACGGTCGATCTCCGGCACGCCGAAGCGCGCGCAGTCGGCCGCGACGACGATATCCGCCGCGCCGCAGATGCCGATCCCGCCGCCGAGCACGAAGCCGTGCACGGCCGCGATCACCGGCTTCGGGTTGCGGTGCACCGCGCGGAACGTCTCGTAGTTGCCTGCGTTGACCGACACGATCCGTTCCGGATGCGCGGCCAGCTCCTTGATGTCGACGCCCGCGCAGAAGCCGCGGCCTTCGCCGCGCACGACGATCACGCGCACGTCGTCGTCCTCGCCGAGCGCATCGAGCGCCCGCGCGAGCGCGTGCCAGCCCTGCGCATCGAGTGCGTTCACGGGCGGATGGGCGATCACCAGTTCGGCGATACCGTCGGCGCGCTCGATCCGGAACGGCATCGCGCCGCCCGGTTGTTTGGATGTAGTCATCTCCACTGCCTCCCTGTGATGTCTTTCAAGCCGCGTGGGCCGCCGCCACGCCGCGCAACGCGGCCAGCGCGTCGAGCCGCGCGCCGGCCTCCGCGACGATCCGCGCGATCAGCGCATCGCACGATTCGATCGCGCCGATCATCGCGGCCGCCTGGCCGCTGGGCAGCACGCCCTCGTCCGGCCGCCCCTCGACGATCGCGCGCTGGATCAGGAACGGTGCGTTCGCGGCCATCAGCGTCTGGCTGGCCGTGTAGTCGTGCGAGCGCAGCGCCTTGATCGCGAGGCCCAGCATGTCGGTCGTGCGCAATCCGTTCTGACGGCGCCACGCTTCGGCCGTCTTCAGTGCAAACAGCGTGCGGCGCAGCGGGCCGAAGCGTTCGAGCTTCAGCAGATATGGGTTGTCGATCATGCGTTGCGGCAATCCGTCGAGCGCGTCCGACACGCGGATCCGCGCCGGATCACCCACCGCCACGTAGCGCTCGAGCGTCGCGCGCGGCACCGGCGACTCGGCGCTCATCAGGAAGCGCGTGCCCATCGCGATGCCGGCCGCGCCGTACGCGAGCGCGGCAGCCAGCCCGCGCCCGTCGAAGAACCCGCCGGCCGCGACGACCGGCACCCGCACCGCGTCGAGCACCTTCGGCAACAGCAGCGTGGTCGGCACCGAGCCCGTATGGCCGCCGCCTTCCGCGCCCTGCACCGTCACGATGTCCGCGCCGAGCTCGACCGCCTTCGCCGCGTGCTTCGGCGCGCCGACGGTCGGCATGCAGACGATGCCGGCGTCCTTGAAGCGGCGGATCGTCTTCGCGTCCGGCCCGCGCCCGTAGCTGACCGCGCGCAGCCGATGCTCGATCGCGAGATCGACCACCTGCGCGGCGTTCTTCTGGAACATGTGGAAGTTGATGCCGAACGGCTTGTCGGTCAGCGCCTTCACCTTCAGGATCTCGGCCTCGACCTGCTCCGGTTCGAGCGTCGCGCCGGCCAGGAAGCCGAAGCCGCCGGCGTTGGCGGTAGCCGCGACGAGCCGTGCATCCGCCACCCAGCCCATCGCGGTCTGCACGATCGGGTAGCGGCAGCCGAGCAGGTCGCACAACGGGGTATGCAGCGTCGTGCTCATGCGGCGGCTCCGTTGACGGCGGCCGCTGCCGCATCGGTCCGCCCTTCGCCTTCCGCCTGCTCCGGCCGGCGCTGCGAGCTGGCCATCTTGCGCGCGTCGTAGCCGCCGAGGCGGTCGCCGCTGACGAGCTCGTTGTGCGCATGCGCGAAGTGATGCCATGCGAAGGCCGCGTCCATCGCCGCGCGCTTGCCCTGCAGTTCCTCGACGTGGTTCAGCGCCTGCTTGGTCAGCGCGAGGCCGAGCCGCGGCATCGTCGCGATCTTCGCGGCGATCGCGTAGGTCGCGTCGCGCAGCCGCTCGCGCGGCACGACGCGGTTGACCATGCCCATCTGATACGCGCGCTCGGCCGGCATCCGCTCGCCGAGAAACAGGAACTCCTTCGCGATGCGTGGGTTCAGCTCGTACGCGTGCGCGAAATACTCGACGCCCGGAATGCCCATCCGCACGACCGGATCCGCGAAGAACGCGTCCTCCGACGCGACGATCAGGTCGCATACCCACGCGAGCATCAGCCCGCCCGCGATGCACGCGCCGTGCACCATTGCGATGGTCGGCTTCGGCAGGTCGCGCCAGCGTCGGCACATCCCGAGGTACACCTCCTGTTCGCGCGCGTAGAGGAATTCGCCGCCTTCCTTGTCGACGTGGTCGTACCACAGCGACGCGCGATCGAACGACTCGTGAATGTCGCGGCCCGGCGTGCCGATGTCGTGGCCCGCCGAGAAATGCTTGCCGGCGCCCGCGAGCACGATCGCCTTCACCGCGTCGTCGTGCGATGCGCGCCGGAACGCCGCGTCGAGCGCGTACGTCATCTTCGAGTTCTGCGCGTTGTGATACTCGGGACGGTTCATCGTGATCGTCGCGATGCCGTCCTCGACCGCGTAGTCGACGACACCGTCGCCGAACGTCATCTGGGTCGCTTCCATGTCGGACCTCATCCGCGGCGCGGCGCCGGATTGTTGCGCACGATCGTCGCGCGCAGGTTGTGAGGGTCGAGCGCACGCACGATGCGCAGGTCTTCCGCGCTCGGCGCGGCGGTCGTGCCGAGTTCCGGTGCGGCTACCAGCGGGAAGCCGGTCGCATCCTGCACCTCGTCGAAGCTCACGCCCGGATGCAGCGAACGCACGCGAATCGCGTGATCGGGGCCGCCGAAATCCATCACGCACAGGTCGGTGACGATGCTGCGCAGGTCGACGAAGGTCTTCATGCCGGGCAGCCGGCGCGCCGGGTTGTAGCCGACCGTGCAGACCATGTCGACTTCGCCTTCGACGAACGTGCGCTTGCCGTGGCCGCTGACGAAGAACGAATTCGCGTGATTCGTCGAGTTGCCGGGGAAACCGCGCGCACCGAGCAGCTGCGTCTTCGGACGCGCGTAGTCGTCGCCGAGCCACGAGATGTTCGCCTGGCCGAAGCGGTCGATCTGTGTCGGCATCACCAGCGCGTGGCGACGGCCGTGCCACAGGCAGTCGAACACGCGTTCGTAGGTCATCCAGCCGCTCGCCTTCACGCGATAGCCGTCGGGACGGGGGCCGAGCGGGACCGGCTCCTCGACGAGATACGCCTCGCCGTCGGTCAGCATCAGCCCGTTGTTGTAGGCGAGCCGCGCGAGGCCGGCCGCGAGCCGCGGGCCCGTGCCGATGCCGGTCGCCAGCACTTCGCCGTCGTCGCGCCAGAGTCGCGCGGACGCTACGATCATCAGTTCCGCGAGGGAATGGTCGAGAGATTCGCTCACAGGCGCTCCTTTACAGAATCGGCAACGGCAGCGTCGTCACATGCGGCAGGCCGCCGACGCCTTCGAGATACTGGCGTTCGTCCTGGCCGACCACGTCGCGCAGGTACGCCGCCGTCTTCGCATCGTCTTCCGCGCTCGCGCAGTACGCGCGCAGGTGCGGCAGGTCCCAGCCGTAGGCCGGCCCGCACGACGTCGGGTGCGCGCCGCCCGGCGCAGGCACGACGCCGGTGACGAGCGAACGCTCGAACGGGTTGCGTTTCGCGGCATCGAGGTCTTCGGTCGCGAGCGACGCGTCGACCGTTTCCGCCGACACGTAGCAGCGCCGCGCGGCGCGCGCCATCCATGCGTCGAAAAACGGATCGGGGCCGTCGATGCGCGTGTTGCCCATCCGGTCGGCCGCGTTCACGTGCAGCAGCGCGACGTCGAGCTCGAGCGCCGGCATCGCGAGCAGCGTCTCGCCGTCGTCGTACGGCGACCTGACCGTGCGCAGCTCCGGCGCGTGATCGAGCAGCGCGGTGCCGAGTCCGGCGCGCGTCGGCAGGAACGGCAGGCGCGCGGCGGCCGCGCGCAGGCCGAGCTGCAGCATCCCTTCGTCGAGTTCGAGCACGTCGACACGGCCCTGTTCGCGGGCGCGGCGGAAATGCGGTTCGAGCGGGATCACGTCCAGCGATACGAAGCCGAACACCACCTTGCGCACCTTGCCCGCCGCGCACAGCAGGCCGACGTCGGCGCCGCCGTACGCGACGACCGTCAGGTCCTTCAGGTTCGAGCGCGCGATCTCGCGCACCAGCGCCATCGGCTTGCGCCGCGGCCCCCATCCGCCGATGCCGATCGTCATGCCGTCGGCGAGTTGCGCGACCACGTCGCGCGCGGACATCGTCTTGTCGAGAGGTTTCATCGTCATCGTGCTGGCTTACCGGTATCCGATGCTGAAATCGTGGCCCCACTGGCTCACCTTGGTGGCCTCGAACACCGCATGCTTCGACCAGTCGACCGTGAGGCCGCCGAAGCCGTATTCGAGATCGAAGCCGCCGGGGGTCTTCATGTAGAACGAGATCATCTGGTCGTTGCAGTGCCGGCCGAGTGTCGCCGACATCTTCACGTCGTGCGCGGCGACCCGATCGAGCGCGCGGCCGACCTCGTCCATCGAGTCGACTTCGGCCATCACGTGCACGCAACCCGACGGCACGGCCATCTCGAACAGCGCGAGACTGTGATGGCGCGCGTTGCGGCAGTGCATGAAGTGAATGCGCTTCTCGGGTTCGGCGGGGTCCGGCGTGAACTTCACGCGGTAGATGTCGGACAGTTCGAAGCCGAGCACGCCGCGCACGAATGCGTCGGTCGCGTCGAACTGCGGCGCGGGCAGTACCGCGTGGCCGAGCCCCATGTCGCCGGTGACGAAGCGCGCGACGCCGAGCGGCGACACGAAGCGGCGGAAGTCGCAGCGCGCGCCCCAGTACAGCTCGTGACGATTGCCGGACGGGTCGGTGCACCACGCCATGGCCTGCACGCGGCGCAGCGCAGCTTCGTCGCGCGTGGCGCGCACGGCTTCGACGCCCGCCCGTTGCAACGCCGCGAGCGCGGCGTCGAACGCGGCGCCGTCGGGCAGTTCCCAGCCCGACGCGAAATAGCGGTCGGACGCGCCGGGGACGATCACGTAGCGGAAATCGCGCTCGTCCATCTTCAGGTACAGCGCGCCGTCGGGTGCGTCGAGCGCCTGCATGCCCAGCACGTCTTCCGCGTAGCGGCGCCACGCATCGACGCGGGTCGCCTCGACGACGACGTAGCCGAGCGCACGGACATCGATCATGTCGGCCTCCTCCAGGTTCAGATTCCGTTGTTCGTGAAAGGATTCTGGCCGGTCGGGGATGGCGTCACATCGTCTGTTGGGACGAGAGCCGGCGGGGGGCGGGAGCGTGGCGCGGCGGGTGCGCGCAGCGAAACGATGCCGCGTTGCTGCGGCGCCGCAAACGACGTCGGTAAAGCGTGGCCGCAGCGACGCGCGGGCATCGGCGACAACATGCGTGCGGCTCAGCCGGAATAACCGGTTCGGCGGATTATCTTTCTTACGGTCGAAACATCAGGAATGCCTGAAAAAATCGGCCGGAATGCTTATTTCTTCTGCGTAGAAATCAACCATTTACCCGCTCACCGGGAATCGTCGTCGATAACCCGGCGTCATGGCGTCTGCCCTGTCAGTACAAGCTGCACGGCCTTCCGCCGGTTTTCTGGAAACGCACTGCGAAGCGTCGAGACAAACTTCGACACGCGCATCATGGACTTCGATCCTTGTAACGGGTATGTTACGCAGGCGGCGTTTAATGTCTTTCATAAATATCAATAACGGCCTACGAGGATGACAAATTGAAAACCACAAAAAACCCGCTTTCGCTGTCCGACCTGTACGAGGCGTCGGCGGCGATGAACCGGCGCGACTTCATTCGCCTCGGCGCGTATGCAGCCGTATCGATGCTGGCCGCATGCGGCGGCGGCGGATCCGACGCACCGCCGCCGGACCCGCACCCTGACGGCGTCTCGCTGACGCTCGCCGTGCAGCAGCCCGCCTCCGGCACCGCCGCGCTCGATGCCCACTTCGCGAGCCTCAGCTTCGAAAAAGCCGACATCAACAACAACTACTTCCGCGCCGACAACACGAACCTGATCGGGCTGCTCAACGCGCTCGGCGGCGGCGTGCTGCGCATCGGCGGGAACAGCGTCGACCGCATGACGTGGGCGCCCAACGGGCCGGGGCAGATCCGCGGGCAGGTGTCGCGTGTCGACGTGGCGCGATTCGTCGCGTGCCTCAAGCAATGTCCCGCATGGAAAGTGATCTACGGGATCAATTTCGCCGGCGCGCGCGGCTCGGTGGCATCGCCGGCGCAAGCGGCCGACGAAGCGCTGTATGTGTCGCAGCAGCTCGGCGGGCAGTTGCTCGCGTTCGAGATCGGCAACGAACCCGATCAATACGGCGACAGCAGGACGCCGAACCTGGCCGGGATCACCTACGGCATCTTCCTGAACGGCGGCACGGTCGCCCAGGGCGCGATCGCGGGATGGAACCAGTTCGCGCAGGCGATCGCGGGCGCCGTCAGCGGCGCCGTGTTCAGCGGGCCGGCCGCCGCCAGCGACACGCCGGGCTGGGCGGAGTCGTTCGCGGCGAGCCAGGGCAGGAACATCGCACTGCTGACCGAGCACTACTACATCAGCAACTACAACGAAAACGCGCCCTCGATCGCCGGGATGCTCGCCTACCCCGATGCGAATCTCGTGACGGCCCTGCAAAACATGCGGTCCGCCGCGCAGAAGGCCGGCGTGCCGTTCAGGATGGACGAGACCAATTCGTATTTCAACAGCACGAAGCCGGCCGGCGTCAGCAACGTGTTCGCGAGCGCGCTGTGGGCGATCGATTTCATCTTCACGCATGCGCAGTACGGCGCGAGCGGCCTGAATTTCCACAACAACGGATCGGTCGCGAGCTATACCGCGATCGCCGATTCGCAAGGCGAAGTCACGGCCGTGCAGCCGCTCTATTACGCGCTGCTGTTCTTTTCGCAAATCTTCGCGGGCGGCGGCGCAGGTGAATTCCTGAATACGACGCTGAGCGCGAGCACGGCGGCCGTGAGCGCATTCGCGGTCGCGACCAGTCAGGGCGCGACCTACGTCATCATCAACAACAAGGATACGGTCAGCACCGCAAACGTTACCGTCACGCTCGGTTCGCAGGCGTCGCGCGCGACGGTGATGACGCTCGCTTCGTCAGGTGACGCAACGGGCGCCCAGCTCGCCAATCCGGGCATTTACAACGGCGGGACACCGATCACGTTCGGCGGGCAGGCGGTCGCGCTGAATGGCGCATGGAACGGCACGCCGCAGCAGACGCTTGCCGTGGCGAATCGGCAGGTGACCGTGAAGGTGGCACCGGTGAGCGCCGCGCTGATTCGCATCCAGTAGCACGTCCGGCTCAGAACCGGTACGAGATCCCGATCTGCAGCACCGGATACCACCGATACCGCGACATCATCCGGTTCAGTTCGTCGAGGCCGCTGGAGGCCAGGACCTGGCTCTTCTGCGGTCCGGCCGCGGCGGCGAGTTCCGGCGACAGCGTGTACGAGCAGCGCGGGATTCCGTATGCGACGCCGATGTCGGCGACGAAGCCGAGCCCTTTCGACGCCGGCCGATGCCCATAACCGATCCCGACATACGGCATCACGGTCGGATAGCGCGCCTCCGCGACCGCGTACATGCCGGGCAGCGCCGGGTAGCGCTTGCCGGCGAACACGTAGGTGCCGTTGGTCGGCACCGACACGCCGCGGATTTCGTCGTCGTTGAAGCGCAGTCCGATCGTCGCGCGAAAGCCGCTGCCGCGCCATGGAAAGATGTCCGCATACAGGCCGCCTTGCCGCAGCTTGATGTCGTCCTGATAGCGATTGCCGGCCACGGTGAAGTCATGCGTCAGATTGATCGCATTGAAATCCGCGTGTGCGCCCAGCACCGAGTTGAAGCTCACGGCCGCGCCGATGCCGACGCCTTGCGTGCCGCCCTGCAGGTAGATTTCCTGCGCGTGCGCGCCAGCCGCGAACACCATCGCCAGCGCTGCCCATTGGTTCACTGTCGTTTTCACGGGCGTCTCCCCGACATGTGCCGGGCGAGCCGACCCGCCGCGTGCAGCGCATGCCGCCACGCGCAGCGGGTCCCCCGGCACGACATCTTGCAAGCAAGCTTGCTGTTTGACGGATCGCACGTGCGGTGTCCGTTCGTGTCGCCGATATGACGCATCGCGCGTCCGACACGACCGGCCGCCATCCCGCGGCGCGATCCGATCCCCGATATTTCGATGTCGTTGCGTGCCGCTCCCGCGATTCGTGGTTGCCATCGATCGCGGTTATGTCGAGCAGCCCCGGCCTAACCGCAAGGGGTGTGCCATGCGGCGCGGATCGGCGCGGGGCAAGCGTCGCGGCCTGACGTGCGGGGTTACGCGGGAGGGAATCGACGGAAATGTTTCAGGAACGCATCTGTTTTCGGGGCGTCAGCGTCGTGCCCGATGCCGAAAAACAGCGCATCGGGCAGAGCGACGCGCATCGTGCAAGCGTGCGCGGCCGTCGGCAGACGCGAAGTCGCGACGGCCGGCAAGCGCGTGTGTCGCCACGCCCGGAAGAAAATGTTTCATCGACGTGACTTCGCACCAGCCGTGCGTGGTCTGGGATGCGAGATCGTGCGGTGCGGGTCAGGGTGAATACCGAGGACGGTGCGTGCGCAACCAGTCTCTGGTGAGATGGTCGGTCATGCGCGTCGATGCATGCAATGTGGGCCGACGATCCCGTTCGCCGGCGGTGTGCAGATTCGCCGAATTCGGTGCCGAGAACAACTGACGCGTTCGTCTGCCAAGCCCGCTCGCCCGAGCGGGCCCCATGCATCCGCTACAACCCGTACCCACCGGACACATTCAACTGCTGCCCCGTGATGTAATTCGCGCGATCCGACGCGAGAAACACCGCCGCGCGGCCGATATCGTGCGCCTTCCCCCAGCGCTTGAGCGCGAGCATGTTCTGCGTCTCGTCGATCCACGCCTGGTCGAACTGCCCTTGTTCGAGCAGCACCGGAAACATCCCGGCCTCGATCACGCCGACCAGAATCGAATTCGCGCGAATCTCGTGACGGCCCTCCTCGCGCGCGAGCCCCCTCACGAGCGCCTCGTTCGCCGCCTTCGGCGCGACCGACAATCCATCGCGATCCGGCCAGCGCAGATGCCCGGCCGAGCCGAGCGTCACGAACGACCCGCCGCCCGACGCGCGCAAATGCGGCAACGCGGCCTTCGCCGCATTGAAGAAGCCGACCGTCTCGACCTCGATCGCGCGCCGCCAGTCGTCGTGCGTCATGTCGCCGATATGGCGCTGGTTCACGAACGGGCCGGCCGCCCACACGATCGTATGCACGCGACCGTGCGCGTCGATCGCGGCCGCGAGCGCCGCATCGATCTGCGCGGGATCGGTCACGTCCACGCGATGCGTGGTGGCCGCGACACCCGTGCCGCGCAGGTCGCGCGCGACACGCTCGGCCACGTCGGCCTTGCTGCGATAGCCGAGCGCGACCGGCACGCCGGCACACGCGAATTCGCGCGCGACGCCCTGCCCGATCCCGCCGCTGCCGCCGAACACGAGCACTGCGCCTTGCGGAAATCCGTTGTCGTTCATGCGTTCATCCCGTTGGTGACGTATCGCGCGCCGGCGGTCAGGCCGCCGCTTCGGTGCCCGCGCGCAGCCGGTACTTCAGCACCTTGCCGGCCGCGCTCGTCGGCAGTTGCTCGACGAACGTGAAATGCCGCGGCACCTTGTAGTTCGCCATGTTGCTGCGCGCCCAGTCGTTCAGCGCGGTGGCGTCGGTGTGCGCGCCGGGACGCAGCACGACGTATGCATGCCCGACTTCGCCGAGCCGCGTATCGGGCACGCCGACCAGCGCAACCTGCGCGATCGCCGGGTGCGCGGCCAGCAGCCGCTCGATCTCGGCCGGATAGCAGTTGAAGCCGCCGACGATGAACATGTCCTTGATCCGGTCGGTGATCTTCAGGTTGCCGTTCGCGTCGACGCAGCCGAGATCGCCGGTATGCAGCCAGCCGTCCGCGTCGACGGTTTCGCGCGTCGCGTCCGGCTGGTTGAAATAGCCGCGCATCACGTTGTAGCCGCGCACCCAGATCTCGCCGGTCTCGTCCGGCCCGAGCGCCGCGCCGTCCTGCCCCGCGATGCGCAACTCGACGCCCGGCATCGGTCGGCCCGAGGTGGAGGCGACCGTCTCCGCGTCGTCGCCATGCCGGCACAGCGTCGCGAACCCGCACGATTCGGTCAGCCCGTAGCCGGTCAGCACGGTCTCGAAGCCGAGCTCCGCGCGCATCCGCTCGATCAGGCTCGGCGCGATCGCGGCCGCGCCCGTCACCGCGATCCGCAGCGACGACAGGTCGCGCGTCGCGCGATCGGGCGCGTCGAGCAGCGCGTAATACAGCGTCGGCGGGCCGGGCAGCACCGACACGCGTTCGTCGGCGATGCGCCGCAAGACGTCGGCCGGCTGGAACACGAGATGCGGCAGCACGGTCGCACCGCTCGACAGTGCGGCGAGCCAGCCCGCCTTGTAACCGAACGTATGGAAAAACGGATTGACGATCAGATAGCGGTCGTCCTGGCGCACGCCGGCGATCGCGGCCCACGCCTGTGCGGCCCGCAGGTTCTGGCCGTGCGCGGTCATCACGCCCTTCGGGCGGCCCGTCGTGCCGGACGTGAACATCAGGTCCATCACCGTATCCGGTGTCACCTGCGCCTCCCGCTTGCGCACGGCGGCGAGCGACACCGCCGCGCCGCGCGCGAGGAACGCGTTCCAGGTTTCGTCGCGCGCGCCGGACGGCGGTTCGCCGTCGAACACGACGACACGTTCGAGCGTCGCGGGCCGATGCGGCGCGAGCATCGCCGGATAGGATTCGCCGAGGAAGGTGCCGCAGCAGAACAGCAGCCGCGCGCCGCCGTCATGCAGGATGCCGCCCACCTCCATGCCCTTCATCCGTGTGTTGACCGGCACGAGAATCGCGCCGACGGTATGGATCGCCAGCGCCGCGACGATCCATTGCGGCAGGTTCGGCGCCCATACGGCGATCCGGTCGCCCGCGTCGATGCCGCTCGCGAGCAGCGCGCGCGCCGCCTCGAGACGCGCCGCGTCGAGTTCCGCATAGGTCAGCCGGCCGTGCTCCGACTCGATCGCCGGATGCGCGCCGTGGCGCGCGGCAGCCCGCGCGATCAGCGCGGGCGTGGTGAGGATTTCGTTGTCCATCGTCATAGGCATCGCAACAGGGTTGCCGCGCGCGCCGCCGGCGCGCCACGGCTCAATCGGGGAACACCACGCGCAGCGCGTCGCTCGCGGGCCGCGCGCGGCAGGCGAGCGTCCAGCCGGCCGCGATCTCGTCGTCGTCGAGCACGTGGTTATCGTCGAGCGCCACCTCCCCGCGTTCGACGCGGCACATGCACGCGCCGCACTGCCCCATCCGGCAGGAATTCGGCGCGGGCAGGCCGGCGCGCAGCATCGCGTCGAGCAGCGTTTCGCCGGGCGCGCTGTCGAAGGCGAACGCCTCGCCGTCGAGCACCGTCTCGATCGCCGCGCCGTCGCCGGAGTCGGCCGCGGAAGTCGCCGCGGACGATGCCGCCGCGTCGCCCTGCGCCGGCGCATCGGGCAGCGACGCGAAGCGCTCGACATGCACGCGCGCGCGCGGCAGCCCGAGGCCGAGCATCGCGGCCAGCGCGTTCTCCATGAACATCGCCGGCCCGCAGATGAACGTTTCCTGCTGGCTGAACGGCCGCGCGAGTTCCTCGAGATGCCGCTGCTGCGGCACGCCCTGCACGCTGTCGAGCCAGTGGATCACGCGCAGGCGACCCGGATGGCGGTGCGCGAGCTGCTGCAGTTCGTCGCGGAAAATCACCGAGCGCTCGTCGCGGTTCGCATAGATCAGCGTCAGCATCCCGCGGCCGTGCACGAGCGCGGATTTCAGGATCGACAGCACCGGCGTGATGCCGCTGCCGCCCGCGAACAGCAGCAGGTCGCCGTCGAGCGTGCGCGGCGTGAACACGCCGGCCGGCGGCAGCACGTCGAGCGCATCGCCCGCACGGATGCGGTCGCACAGCCAGTTCGACGCACGGCCGTCGCGCACGCGCTTGACGGTGATCTTCGGTGCCGCGTCGATGCCCGGCGCGCTCGACAGCGAGTAACAGCGCGCGACGGCCGCATCGGCGCACGGCACGTTCAGCGTCAGGAACTGGCCGGGCCGGTACGCGAACGCATCGCGCAACGCGGCGGGCACGTCGAACACGATCGAGCATGCGTCGTCGCTTTCGGCGATGACGTCGGCAACGGTCAGCCGGTGAAAACGGGAATCGCTCATCGCCGTCCCCTCATGCCGCACCGGCCGCATCCCGGCCGGTTTCGCCCGCGCGGATCCGTGCCGAGTTCGACGCGAGCGCCGGCGCGATGCATGCGAACGCGTTCAGCACTTGCGTTGCCGCAGCGCCGATCAACTGCACAAGCGCTTGCATGATCGTTGTGTCCGCATCGTTCGCGATATTGCGGTTCAGTCTGCGTGTCATGAGTCGTCTCTTTCCGATGCGGTAAAGCGCGCGGCCGTCACGCGGCCGCGCGGTTCGCGGGCGCGCCCGGCGTCGTATATGCGCCGTCGAGATAGACGAGCGGATCGACGTCGCCGCTCATCAGCACTTCGCGGATTCGTCCGATGAACACCGTATGCGTGCCGTATTCGAAACGGCCGTCCTGCTCGCACACGAGGCTCGCCTGCGAATCGTGCAGATACGGGACGCCGAGCGGCGACGTGCGCCACTCGCCCGTCGTGAAGCGCGCCTCGCCCTTCAGGCGGCCGCTGCAGTCGATCGCGATGCCTTCGTGGCGTGCCGACAGCACGTTCACGCAGAACGGCGCGCCCGCGTCGAGCGGCGGATACAGCGACGCATTGCGGTTGATGCAGATCAGCAGCGACGGCGGCTCGGTCGACAGCGAATCGACCGCCGTCGCGGACATCGAGTAGCGCCGGCCGTCGTGCGCGCTGCTGATGACCGTGACGGAGCGCGCGAGGCGGCGCATCGCCAGCAGCATGTCGGTGCGCAGCGGATGGGTAGTGAGATCGCTCATCATTGGACTCCGTCAAGTTCAGTCGTGGACGGCCGGTCCGACCGGCCGCCGGCGTCGGCCGCTTGCGCGGCCAGGTGGTCGGCGGCGATGAACCCGAAGGTCATCGCCGGACCGAGCGTCGAGCCCGCGCCGGGGTAGCTCGCGCCCATCACCGATGCACTGGTGTTGCCGATCGCGTACAGGCCGTCGACCGGCGCGCCGTCGGCGCGCAGCACGCGCGCGTGCGCGTCGGTGACGAGCCCGCCCTTCGTGCCGATGTCGCCCGCGTCGATCCGCACCGCATAGAACGGCGCCTCGTCGACCGGCCCGAGACACGGATTCGGCTGGTTCCTCGGATCGCCGTAATACGTGTCGAACAGGTTGTCGCCCTTGCCGAACGCTTCGTCGATACCGGTTGCCGCATAACGCGCCATGTCGCGCAGCGTGTCGTGCAGCCCCGCCGCGTCGACGCCGATCCGCGCGGCGAGCGCATCGATCGTGTCGGCCTTCACGAGCACGTCGCGAAACGCGTCCGGAATCCGCGAATCGGGCATCATCGGCGCCGGCATGATCGGACCGCACGGATACTTGCGGCGAAAGCGCGCGTCGAACACCATCCACGCCGGCACGCACGCGCCGGTGCGCGCATGGTCGCGATACATCGCCGGCACGAATTCGGAATACGGCGCGGCTTCGTTGACGAAGCGCTTGCCGAGGCCGTTGACGATCACGCAGCCCGGCAGGTTGCGTTCGACGAACAGCGCGCGCTGCTTCTCCTCGCCCGCGACGCCGACCGTCGGCGCGCCCCAGACGTGTTCCATCAGCGCGAGCGCGCCGCCGAGCCGGTGGCCTTCGGCGATCGCGTCGCCGGTGTTGGCCGGCGGCGTCGCGCTCCATCGCATCTGCGTCGGTTGCGGCAGGTAGCGTTCGCGCATCGGCTGGTTGCGCTCGAAACCGCCCGCGCCGAGGATCACGCCGCGCCGCGCGACGATCGTCACCGGCTGCCCGAAGCGCTGCGCGCGCACGCCCGTCACGCGGCCGTCGACGTCGAGCAGGTCGCGCATCGGCGTGTCGAGCCAGACGGGCACGTTGCGTTCGAGCAGCGCGTGGCGCAGCCCGCCGATCAACGCATTGCCGAGCGTCAGGCGCCGGTCGCGCCGCGTGCGGCGACGCACGCCGACATCGAGCCAGTAGCGGCCGAATTGCGCGATCGCGAGCTTCATGAAGCCCGGCCCGCGCGAGAACAGCGTGTGCGCTTCCTTGGACGTCACGGCCACGCGGCCGCCGATCAGCGTGCCGGGCGACGGCGGACGCAGCCGGTCGAGCTCGTCGCCGAGCAGCGCACCGTCGAACGGCAGCGGATCGAGCGCACGATAGCCCGGCATCGCGCCCGGCAGCTTCTGGAAATAGTCCGCGTACTTCGGTAGCGCCTGGTAGCGCACCGGCGTCTTCGTTTCGAGGTAACGCAACATCTCGGGCGCCTGATCGAGATACGCGTCGAGCCGCTCGCGCGACGATGCGCCGGCCGTGCACGCGTCGAGATAGCGGCGCGCGGCCTCGCGCGTATCGGTCGCGCCGAGTTCCGCGATATGGTGGTTGCACGGTATCCAGATGCCGCCACCGGAGATCGCCGACGTGCCGCCGTACAGCGCCGTCTTCTCGATCACGACGACGGACAGCCCGCGGTCGGCCGCGCGGCATGCCGCGAGCAGCGCGCCCGCGCCCGAGCCGACGACGACGACGTCGAACACGTATTGCTGCGCTTGCGTGTCGTTCATCGCGGCCTCGTCAGATGAAGTAGTCCGTGTTCTCGCGGCCGAGCATCACGGCGCCGAGGTTCTGGCCGAAGCGGTCCACGTTGTTCGCGTAGTGCGCGCGGGCCGCGTGCAGGTCGAGGAAGCGGCGCACCAGCGGATTGCGGTGATAGATGCCGTTTCCGCCCGCATAGCGCAGCAGCGCGTTCGCGGCCTGCGCGCAGCGCTCGGCGACCTGCGCGGACTGGTAGCGGAAATGCACGCGGCGCTCGATCGACACGGCCGGCCCGCCCGTCACCGACTCCATCAGTTCTGCGAAATTGCGCTTGAGCAGCACCTTCATCTCGTCGATCGCGACGGCCGCGTTGGCGCACGCGTTCTGTGCACCCGGATCGTCGGTCGTCTTCGCGCCGCTGTTGGCCGACACGCGCGTGGCCGCATAGCCGGTGAAATCGTCGAGCGCGCCCTGCAGCGCGCCGATGCACGACGTGCACACCGCGCGCACGAAGATCTGCGCGAACGGCAGCTTGAACAGCGGCGCGTCGTTGACGGTCAGGCCCGGGCTCGTGCCCATCATCCCGTCGAGCGCCTTGTGCGTGCGATACGCGGGCACGAACGCGTCGTCGACGACGATGTCGTGGCTGCCCGTCGCGCGCAGGCCGAGCACGTCCCAGTCCTGCTGGATCCGGTAGTCGGATTTCGGCAGCAGGAACGTGCGGTATTCCGGCGGCTGGCCGGCCTCGGCTGCCGGCACCAGCGCACCGAGGAACACCCATTCGCACAGTTCGCTGCCGCTCGAGAACTTCCAGTGGCCGGACAGGCGGAAGCCGCCTTCGACCGGCGTCACGCGGCCGACCGGCATGTAGGTCGACGCGATCAGCGTCGCGGGATCCTTGCCCCACACGTCCTGCTGCGCGCGTTCGTCGAACAGCGCGAGCTGCCAGTTGTGCACGCCGACGACGCCGTACACCCATGCCGTCGACATGCAGCCGCGCGCGAGCGCCATCTGGATGTCGAAGAAGGTCTGCGGATCGAGCTCGTAGCCGCCGTAGCGCTTCGGCTGCAGCACCTTGAAGAAGCCGGCGGCCTGCATGTCGGCGATCGTCTCGGCCGGGATGCGGCCCAGCGCTTCCGCCTGCGTGGCGCGGCCGGCAAGCGTCGGCGCCAGCGCCTCGGCCCGGGCGATCAGGGTGGCGGCCAGTGCGTTCGAATCGTTGTCGCGGTGCACGAATGTCTCCTGTGATACGGGGCGCGCGCGGCGGCGCTCATCCCGGTCTCTCTCTAAGTGGTTCGTCGCGGCCGGCGCCGCGAGCGGGGGCTCCTGCCGACGATGCTCGGGCTCGCGCGGCCGCGCCGCATCGTCCGAAGGGACGACGGGCGCGGCGCGGCCCGGCCCGCCTTACGCGCAGGCGCGCTCCTTCTCCTTGTTGAAGAACGGGATCACGTGCTCGCCGATGTTGCGGATCGTCTCCATCTGCGCGTCGTGCGGCACCGTGCCCATCTGGCAGAGGAACAGCACTTCGTCGACGCCCGCTTCCTGCAGGCGGCCCACGTAGCCGATGCAGTCGTCCACCGTGCCGTACGCATGGTTCGGGTTCATCATCGCGAGCGCCGGATCGGCGAAGTTCACGACGACTTCCTCCGACGCGAAGCGCGAACGGATCACCATCTCGCCGGTGTCGGCCTGCACGAGGTCGTCGCCCCACTTCGCCGGGTCCGGACGCTCGCCGCCCGTGTACCAGTACGCGAGCGATTCCATGAAGTAGCGCTGGCCGCGGATGCCGATCTTGCGGGCCTTCTGGCCGTCGGCCATCACGACCGTCGGGCACAGCGCCGCGAGGTGCTGGGTCGGGCGGAAGCCGACCTGGTCTTCCGGCTTGCGGTTCGCCCATGCCTCGCGATAGATCGCGTTCTTCTTCGCGACTTCGTCGGGGCCGCCGAAGCCGAGCACCAGCGCGCCCATCCCGCGCTGGCCGGCACGCAGCAGCGCGTCGGTGTTCGTGCAGGCGAGGTACATCGGCGGATGCGGATCCTGGAACGGCTTCGGGTGGATCGGACGCTTCGGAATCTTGATGTACGTGCCGTCGTGCTCGATCTCGTCCTGCACGAACATCTTCGGCACCAGGTACATCGACTCGTCGATCATCGGCTGCAGTTCGTTGAGGTCGTAGCCGAACGCGCCCGCTTCCTGCTGGCTGCCGCCCTTGCCGACGCCGAAATGCACGCGGCCGCCCGACAGGATGTCGAGCAGCGCGACGCGCTCGGCCACCTTGATCGGATGGTTCATCGCCGGCGGCAGGCACACGACGCCGTGACCGAGGCCGATGCGCGTCGTGCGCCCGGCCAGGTACGCAAGGAAGGTTTCCGGCGCGCTCATGTGCGCATAGTTGGTCAGCGACGTGTGCTCCACGCACCAGATCGTGTCGAAACCGACCTGCTCGGCCAGCAGCGCCTGCTCGACCGTCTCCTTGAACACCCGGTGGTCGCCCTCGCGCGATGCGTCGGTGGTCTGGGCTTCGTAGATGAGGGAAAACTTCATTGCGTGCGTCTCCATGTATGTTGGACGAGTCGGGGTCGTGCAGCCGCCCGCACGATACGGACGAATAGCGACGGTCCACGGATGGGAGTGTCGGCGCGCGGGCCCGCACGGGCATCGTCTGTTTGGAGTAACGGCATGCATGCGGGGACAGAGGGGTTTCACCGTCATCCGAACAGACTGCGTCGCGGCCGGCACCGCGCGCTAGCATCGAACGACGGCCCGGTGCGGCCGTACACATCACGACGAGGGAGAGAGGGAATGAAGGTATCGATGCTGCTGTACCCGGTCGACGACATCGACACGGCCTTGCCGCTGTTCGTCGACGGGCTCGGCCTGAACGTGAAGTTCCGCGACGGCGACCGCTATTGCGCGCTCGACGGCGGCCCGCTGACGATCGCGCTGGTGGCCGGCGACGAGCAGATCGTCGAACGCGCGGCGCTCACGCTGCGCGTGGACGAGGACGACGACCTGTACGCGGCGATGGCGCGGGTCGTGAAGGCCGGCGCGTCGGTGCGCGTGCCGGTGCAGGCGGGGCCGCACGAATACCGCGCGGTGCTGGAGGACCGCAACGGCGCGCTGCTGGTGATTTCGCAGAAACGCGCCGCGTGACGCGGCCACGTGTGGCGCGCGTGCCACGCGATCCGGCCGGCGGGAACCCGGCCGGATGCCGCGGGAACGGTCGGTGTCGGGTCATGAGCTAGACGGGATCGAGCGCCCCGCCGCTTCATCGGCACGTTCGATGACGGTCAATGCGCTCGGGCAGCTTCCCGATGGCCACCGGAATCGGTACCATCGAACGCTTGAAGACCGGCCGTGCGCCGGCGCGAGCCTGCCGGGCCGCGTCGCCCGTCACGTCGCCGCCGCGCCGGTCGCCGCACTTGCCGTTTCGTCATGTCCCGCGAACCCTCACACTCCGCGCTGCTGTGGATCGTCGCCGCCGCGTTCTTCATGCAGTCGCTCGACACGACGATCGTCAACACCGCGCTGCCGTCGATCGCGCAAAGCCTGCATGCGTCGCCGCTCGCGATGCAGCCGGTCGTGGTCGTCTACACGCTGACGATGGCGATGCTCACGCCGGCGTCCGGCTGGCTCGCCGACCGGTTCGGCACGCGCCGCGTGTTCTCGCTCGCCATCCTGGTGTTCTCGCTCGCGTCGATCGGCTGCGCGGCGTCGCACACGCTCGGCCAGCTCGTCGTCGCGCGCGCCGTGCAGGGCATCGGCGGCTCGATGCTGCTGCCGATCGGGCGGCTCGCGGTGTTGCGCCGCGTGCCGGGCGAACGGTACGTCGCGGCGATCGCGTTCGTGTCGATCGCCGCGCAGCTCGGCCCGATCGTCGGGCCGACACTCGGCGGCTGGCTCACGCAGGCGATTTCCTGGCACTGGGTGTTCATCGTCAACGTGCCGGTTGGCATGGTCGGCTTCCTCGCGGTGCAGCGCTTCCTGCCGCACGATCAGGCGACGCAGCCGCCGCCGTTCGATTTCGTCGGCTGCGCGCTGCTGTCGGTCGCGATGATCGCGCTGTCGCTCGCGATCGATCCGCCGATGCCCGCGCACCGCAGCGGCTGGACGATCGGGCTCGCCGTGCTGGGCGTGGCGAGCGCGCTCGCGTACCTGCCCCATGCGCGGCGCCGTGCGCAGCCGCTGTTCCGGCTCGGATTGTTCCGCGAGCCGAACTTCGGTGGGGGGCTGCTCGGCAACCTGCTGTGCCGGATCGGCACGAGCGCCGTGCCGTTCATGCTGCCGCTGCTGATGCAGGTGCAGCTCGGCTATACGCCGCTGCGGTCGGGGATGATGATGCTGCCGGCCGCGATCGCCGGCGTGATCGCGAAGCGCTGGATCGCGCCGCTCGCGAAACGCTTCGGCTATGCGACGTTCCTGGTCGTGAACACGGGGATCGTCGGCTGCACGATCGCGGGGTTCGCGCTGGTCTCGGCACGGCCCGCGCCGGCGCTGGAGATTGCGTTGCTGATCATGTTCGGCGCCGCGAACTCGATGCAGTTCGCCGCGATGAACGCCGTGACGCTGAAGGGCCTGTCGCACGCCGACGCCGGCAGCGGCAACAGCCTGTTCACGATGATGCAGATGCTGGCGATGGGGCTCGGCGTGTCGATCGGCGGCGGGCTCGTGAACCTGTTCGCCGCGCATTGGGGCTCGATGGCGAACGGCTTCGTGCTGTCGTTCGTCTGCATGGGCTCGGTCACGCTGCTGTCGTCCGTCGTGTTCCGGCGGATCGATGCCGCCGCGCCGCCGAGGCCGGTCGCGCCGCGCCCGTCCGCGTAAGCGGCGCCACGGGCGGGCACGGCCGGCCGTCAGTTCACCTGACGGCGCTCGACGACCCGCTTGAGCACCCAGCGGATCGACGAACCGTCGGCCGGCGGCTGCGCGACGCGATATTCGTCGACTTCCAGCACATATTGATAGCCGGGCTGGTACGCAAAGCCCTCGATACCGGCGTACCACAGGCTCCACGGCTCCGCCGGACTGCTGCGCACCTGCAGGCAGTCCATCGGCGCGACGCCCGTGCAGCGCGCCGCCTGCGGCGCGACATACACGGTCCGGGTCACGGGCCGGCCGTCGGCCGGGCGGGCCGCGCGCGCGTCCGTCGCGGCCGCGTCGGTCTGGCATCCGGCAAGCAGCGTGCTGCCTGCGATCATGGCCGCGCCGAGCAGCGTTCTGGTCTTGCGAATCATCGGGTGTTCCTCGGGAAGCGTTGGCGGGCCGATTAGACGAACGGCGTTTCGGGAAAGTTCACGAATTGCTTACAACGGCGTGCCGCCACCCTCATTCGTGCGATGTCGCGCGTGCGCCGGCGCGCTACCGTATTCCGGTGCAGGCCGCTGCGCGCCGCCGCCGGCGGTCCGGATACGCCCGTGCACGCACCCGCACGCCCGGCGCACCGCGACCCGGCGGCGGCAACAGGAGACACCCCCGATGACCACGGCGCCCCCGGCCCTTCCCCCGAGCCTTGCCCGATCGAGCCTGACGCTCGAGCAGTTCGACGCGCTGCTCGCGACCATCTACGAAGGCCCGCTGGAGGACGTGCCATGGGGCGGTGCCCTCGAACGGATCCGCGCGCACCTGGACGCGAACTACGTGACGATGATCCTGCGCTGGCCCGCCAGCGGTCACACGGGGCTGATGATCAATGCGTCCGGGCACGGCGCGCCGCTGCCGGGCGTCGCCTCGTACAACAACTACTATTACGCGCTCGATCCGTTCGTGAACCTGCCGAGCGATCGCGTCGTCACCGTCGACGAGCTGCTCGGCGTCGGCGTGTGGCGCGGCAGCGCGATGTATCGCGAGTTTCTCGAGCCGTTCGACGTCGGCTACCTGATGGGCGCGGACCTGCGCACGCCCGACGGGATCGAATGCCGGTTCCGCGTGTGCCGCTCGCATCACGGCCGCGCGTTCTCGGTGACCGACAAGGCCGTCTGCAACGCGCTGCTGCCGCACCTGAAGCGCGCGGTGCGCCTGCATGCGAAGTTCGGGATGGTCGAATCGGAGCGCATGCTGTACGCGAGCACGATCGACCGCATGCTCGTCGCGACCGCGATCCTCGACGAGCGCGGCACGATCATGAAGACCAACTCGGTCGCGGACGAGATCTTCGCCGAATGCGACGGCCTGCGCGTGCGCGGCGGCGCGCTCGAGGCCGCGTATCCGCTGGAGAACCGCAAGCTGCAGAAGCTGATCCGGCAGGTGCTCGCGGAGCGCGCGGGCGGCGCGCCGACGGTCGCGCAGGCGATCGCCGTGCCGCGCCCGTCCGGCAAGCCGCCGCTCGGCGTGCTGATTCGCACGGTCCCGCTCAGCGAATGGTCGGAGGACAATCCGCGCCGGCCCGCGTGCGCGATCTTCATCCGCGATGGCGAACGCAAGTCGCAGGCGTCGCACGACATCGTGCGCAAGCTGTTCGACCTCACGCCGGCCGAGACCGCCCTGGCGCTCGCGCTCGTCAACGGATCGACGCTCGAGGAAGCCGCCGACGAGCTCGACATCAGCAAGAACACCGCGCGCTCGCATCTGCGCGCGATCTTTTCGAAGACGGGCGTCACGCGGCAGGCGACGCTCGTGCGGACGTTGCTGAACAGCGTGTTGTCGCTGGGGTGAGGTGCGCGAAACATGGCGGCTTATCGTCACTTTGACGCTGAACGTGTCATCGCTCTTCTACGGCTATCAGCACTATCGATTCGGATTGAACCATGCGCTGCTTCTCATCGCCGCAGTACTGCTGCTGACACCGGAAAGCAGGAAATGGTTCGCGCCTGAACGACCGATGTAGACGGTATAAGCGCCAACTGGAAACTCGTTGCGTTTCGCCAAATGACGATCGTGTATTACCATCGACGCTTCCTCGTACACTTCGTCGCGCCGCGTGCGCCCGCCCGGTCATCGGCGAGCCGCGCCCCCTCTTCGCATGACCTCACCCGTTCCGTCCGGCATCGCGCTGCGGCCGCAGCCGATCGATACGCTGACCGTGCCGGCCGCGCTCGACGGACGCGCGGGCACCAACCGCTCGACCAGCGCGCATCCGCAGATCGCCGCGACGCATGATCTCGACGCCGTGCGCGCGTGGCTCGCACGCTTCGTCGATACGCCCACCACGTTCCAGAATTACCGCAAGGAAGCCGAACGCCTGCTGCTGTGGGCCGTGATCGCGTGCGGCAAACCGCTGTCGTCGCTCACGCACGAGGATCTCGTCGGCTACCGGCAGTTCCTGCTCGCGCCCACGCCGGCCGAACTCTGGTGCGCGAACGGCGGCCGCAAGCATCCGCGCGGCGACCCGCGCTGGCGGCCGTTCTACGGCCCGCTGTCGGCGGCCAGCCAGCGGCAGGCGATGGTGATCCTGAACGTGATGTTCTCGTGGCTCGTGCAGGCCGGCTATCTCGCCGGCAATCCGCTCGCGCTGTCCCGGCAGCGGCAACGACGGCCCGCGCCGCGCGTCACGCGCCATCTCGGGCCGCCGCTGTGGCAGGCGGTCAAGGACGCGATCGCCGCGATGCCGCGCGACGACGCGCGCGCCGCCCTCCATGCGGATCGCGCGCGCTGGGTGTTCACGCTGCTGTATCTCGGCGGGCTGCGCATCACCGAAGCAGCCGACACCACGATGGGACACTTCTTTGCACGGCGCGATGCGAACGGGCGCGACCGCTGGTGGCTCGACGTGACCGGCAAAGGCGGCCGGCAGCGGCTCGTGCCGGCCACCGCCGAGATGATGGCCGAGCTCGCGCGCTACCGGCGCGCGCATGGCCTGCCCGCGCAGCCGGCCGACGGCGAATCCACGCCGCTCGTGCTGCCGGCCAATCGCACGCGCAAGCCGCTCACGCGCGCGGCGCTGCACCGGATCGTGAAGCAGGTGTTCCGGTTCGCGGCCGATCGGTTGCGTGCGCAAGGGAATGGAGGCGAGGAACAGGCGCGCGTGCTCGAACAGGCATCCGCGCACTGGCTGCGCCACAGTGCGGGTTCGCACATGGCCGATGGCCGCGTCGACCTGCGGCTCGTGCGCGACAACCTCGGGCACGTGTCGCTGACGACGACGAGCCAGTATCTGCACGCGGACGACGACTGGCGGCACAGCGAAACCGAGGAGAAGCATCGGATCGGTTGGTGAGCGACGCGCCGTGCGCGCGCTTCAATACACGGCCACCCAATGTCCGGGCACCCACGCCCAGTGGTTGCCGGCCCAGCGGTAATGGCCCTTCGCCCAGCGATAACCGGGCGCGGGCGGCGGCGGCGCCACCTCGACGACCGGCGCGGGCTGCGGCGGCCGAGCCGGTTCCACCACGCAGGCGGACATCAGCACGGCACTCATCGTCGCCACCACGGCAAGCGATACGGATCGGATCTTCATCATCGATTCTCCCTGTTGTGTCATATGTCATCGGCTGGCGGATGCGGGCGCGCGCCTGCCGCGCGTCACGCGGTTCCGCGAACGAGGCCCGTCATCGGCCGCGTCGCGCCGCTTTGCGCGAACAGCGTGGCCGCGGTATGGCCGGGATCGAGCCGCAGGCTTTCGGCGGCCGCGCCCGCGATCAGCGCATCGAGCGACGCGGTCGGCTTCAGGTCGCGCCCTTCATACAGGTCGCCCGGCCGCAAGCCGGGCCAGTCGGCGATCACGCGCCCGCCCGCGACCGCCCCGCCCGCCAGCATCGCGACCGACGCCTGCCCGTGATCGGTGCCGCCCGTGCCGTTCGCGGCGGCGGTGCGGCCGAACTCGGTCGCGACGAGCACCGTGGTCTGCTGCCACACGGGCCCGAGTCCGTCGCGCAACGCGGCGAGCATCGTGTCGAGTGCCTTCAACTGATTCGCGAGCCGCGCGTTCTGCGCGCTGTGCGTGTCCCAGCCGCCCGTCTCGATCATCGCGATCCGCGGGCCGTCGTCGCGCGCGAGAAACGTCGCCGCAAGCTTGCCGACGCCCGCCGGATCCTGGCGCGCATGCGCATCGCCGGCGAGGCCCCGCGCGGCCATCGCCGACTGCCACAGCGGCCCGAGCTGCGCGTCGGCCTCGTAAAGCGCCGACACGCGCGCGAGCAGGTCGTCCGGCGCGGCCGGCAGACCGGACGCCGCATACGACGCGGCCTGCACGCTGCCGCGCAACGCGAGCGGCACCGTCGGCGCGAACGCGATCGCGCGGTCGCGCGTCGCCGGCAACATCGCGGCGAGCCGGTTCAGCCAGCCGTCCCTCACCTGGTACGGCGCGCGCCCGCCCGTCTCCAGCACGTTCTGGCCGTCGAAATGCGAGCGGTCGCGATACGGCGACGCGATCGCGTGGACGAACAGCGCCTGCTTGTCGCGAAACATCTGCGCCGTCTGCACGAGCGACGGATGGAGCGCGAACGTGCCGTCGATGCGTGTCGCCGCTGCGGCGTCGATCGCCAGCGGGCCGCGCAGCGACGCATACGCCGGCTCCGCATACGGGACGACGATGTTCAGCCCGTCGGCGGCGCCACGCTGGATCACGAATACGAAGCGCCGGTCGGTTTCGACGTTCGCGAACACGATGCGCGGCGCGACGAGGATCGCGCCCGCACCGGCCGCGGCGACACTCAGGAAATGTCGACGGGTCAAGGATCGGGCCATGTTCATCTCCGTTGGAAATCGGGCGACACGAGCAGCAGCGCGAGCGATGTGGTCGCGCTTTCGGCACGCGACAGCGCGGTCGCCGTCGGCGCGCTCAGCGAGCCGGCCAGCAGCGTATTGCCGAGCGTGCGCGGGTCGAGCCGGTCGCCCGTGCGTGCAGCCAGCCGCTGCGCGATCTCGACGCGGCGCACCAGCGCGTCGGGCGCGGCCCAGCTCGCGGCAACGTCGTCGTAACCTGCCGGCGACCCGGGCCGCCATACCGGCTGGCCGAGCTGCGCGAGCAGCGGCGCGGCCTTCAGGTCGCCCGTGTCGCGCCAACCGAGCCCGCGCAGCGACGACACGGCCCACTCCCACGGCGTCTTGAACTTGCGATTGACCGGCGACCACGCATCGGGCGCATCGACCAGCGCACGATAGACGGTCGGCAAATCGCCGCCGCTCGTCTCGAATGCGCGGGCGAGCCGGTCGGTGAGCGCGGGCGGCGGATTGTCGGCGACGAAATGACGGGCGAGCTGGAACGCGATATGCCGGCCCGTCGCCGGCGAACGTGCCAGATCGGCCAGGATCGCGCGTGCCTGCGCTTCGCCCTGCTGGTCGTACGTGCGTCCCATCACCGTGCGTGCGCCCGGTTCGTGCAGCTTCGGACGGAACACGAAAGCGCCCGGCGCCGCATCGCCGGGCTGCGGCCCGCGTCCGCCCGCGATGCTCCAGCCGGTCAGCGCGCGCGCGAATTCCGTCACGTCCGCTTGGGTGTAGCCGGTCCGTACGCCGAGCGTATGCAGTTCCATGATTTCGCGCGCGAGGTTCTCGTTGAGGCCGCGTCGCGCCGCCGGATTGCGGGCTTCGGCGCGCAGCGCGGCCGGGCTGTCGGGGCCGACCGAGCGCGCCTGGTCGAGGAACAGCTGCATCGCGGGATGCTGCTCGACGGCGACGAGCATGTCCTCGAAGCGGCCGAGCACGTGCGGGCGGATCGCATCGCGCTCGAATGCGCCCGCATACGCGGCCACCTGCCCCTTGTCGACCGACACCGCGAAATGGTTCGCCCAGAAATGCACCAGACGCTCGACGAACGGCGCGGGCGTGACGAGCGCGCCGTTCAGTCGTGCGGCGACCGCGCTGCGATATGCGTCGTAGCCGTCGCGGCGGATCGACTGCTCGGTCGCACGCTTGGCCGCCGCGTCGTCGCTCGTCATCGCGTTGCGGGTCGTCGCAAAGCGCGTGGCGAGCGTGACCGCGTCGGGTTCACCGGCCCATGCGGCCGGCCTCGGGTCGTAGCGGTCGAACTGGGCGACCAGCGCGGCCTTCGGATCGGCAGGCGGCGCTTCGTCAGGCCGCGCGCCGAGACCGAAACGGTTCAGCGCGATGGCGGCCGGTGAGATGTCGTTCGGATGGTCCATGACGGGGGTTCTCGCGATGCGTACCCGTGTTTAACGGTGGCTGGCGGGAAATCCGTCGCGGGATGAGCGAAATATTTGGTTCTTCGTGGATTTGCGTGGTGGTCGGTTGTCGACCCCATGCTGCCGGTCGACCGCTTGGCGTTCCAATGGCGGATATCAGATCGTCACCGTCATTCCACGCGTTGCAAATTTGATTATCGATGGGTGTTCGTTGCGGGCCAGACGCCCCCTGGGGGAGCGTCGAACGAGAGAAACGGCATCGCTAGTCTGCAACGCATTGGGCGCGCGCTCCTTCCCCGTGGAAACGGGCCATGTCACGCGCGGGAGACACTCCAAATTGGCGTGCGTATTCACGGCTGAATTGACTCGGGCTTTCATATCCCACGCTAAAGCCGACGCCTGCGACATCTCCTTGTTGCGCCAAAAGTCGGGCGCGAGCGGTCTGGAGGCGGATTTGCTTTTGATATTGAAGCGGGCTCATGGCGGTTGCGGCCTTGAAATGGCGGTGGAAAGAAACCGCGCTCATCCCTGCCAACGCGGCCAAGCGTTCGACTCGCACCGACTCCGAAAAATTGGTGCGCAGCCATGTGATGGCACGGCTCACCTGCGAGAGGCGACTGTCCGCCATGGCAATCTGACGGACCATGGGGCCACACGGGCTTTGCAGAATCCGCCAGAACACCTCGCGCCGGATCATGGGCGCAAGGACTGCAATGTCCTCCGGCCGGTCGAGCAACCTGACCAATCTCCACATCGCATCAAGCAAATCGGGCCCAGCGTGGTTGACCTCCACGCCGGCGGCGCCCCCCTGAGGCGCCGTGGGCTCGGCGATCAAGCTCGCGAGCATGCCTAAGTCCAGGTCCAGCGTGACGGCGGAGTATGGCGCCCGGGTGACCTGCCCTGTCGCTGGCAGGTCCACGGACACGGCTACGTAGTCGCCCGGCACGATGTCGAATATCCGGCCTCCCAGCACCGTCCGTTTCGCGCCGCCCAGGATTAGGGCCAAAACCGGCCGGTGGACCACGTAGGTGACCACGGAGGGATCCGTCTCGACATAAAGCGTCAGCCCGCCAACGGCGGTTTCAGTCGGGCTTTCCTGGCCATGGCGCTCGACCAGCGCGCGAAGTTCGTACAAGTGGTCCAAGCCTGCCTCCAAACGCCTCAGGGCATTGCCCCCGTTCCGGAAACACCAATTGACAGGATTGTGCAAGAAATTGGCGGCATTGCGCTACCACCGCGAACGGTCCCTGCGATTCAATGGAGCGTCCCAAACGCAGAATTGAACGAGGAAACCGTATGACGCACACGCCTCAAAAACCGATCGGTTCAGGCTTCGGCCCCGCCTCGACCGCCGACGAGGTGATCCGTGGCATCAACCTTACGGGCAAGACCGTCGTGGTAACCGGCGGCGCTTCAGGTATCGGAATCGAGACCGTCCGCGCATTCCGTTCCGCAGGCGCCAGGGTCATCGTGCCGGCCCGCGATACAGACAAGGCTAAAGCAGCCCTCGCGACCATGCCTGACGTCATCGTGGAAGCGATGGACCTGCTGGAGCCTGCAGCGATAGACCGATTCGCCAGTCGCGTACTGTCGCTGACGGACAAGCTGCACATTCTTGTCAACAACGCTGGAGTCATGGCCGCACCGCTGACACGCGATGCGCGTGGCTACGAAATGCAGTTCGCGGCCAACCACCTCGGCCATTTCCAACTCACCTGCCGGCTATGGCCCGCACTCGTGCGCGCGGAGGGGGCTCGCGTCGTAGCGCTCAGCTCCTACGGACATCGCCGCGCCGGTATCGATTTTCACGACCCTCACTTCGAGCGGCGTGAATACGACCGATGGATAGCCTACGGACAGGCCAAAACCGCGAACGCCTTGTTCGCTGTCGCGCTGGATTCAATTGGCCGCCACCGGAACGTGCGCGCATTCGCCGTCCATCCCGGTGGCATTGCCACCCCGCTAGCGCGCCACATGCTGCCCGCCGAGATCGAGGCGAGCCAGATCTTCGATGCCGAGGGCAAGCCGGTCATTGATCCGGAAAACAACAAGAAGACGCCCGAGCAGGGGGCGGCCACCTCCGTGTGGTGCGCGACGAGCCCTCAACTGGCCGGCATGGGCGGCGTCTACTGCGCCGATTGCGACATCGCCATCGCGCTTCCCAGCGACGGGAGCGCTGAAATGCACGGCGTCAGGCCCCGTGCCATCGACCCCATCTCCGCCGGCCGTTTGTGGCAGCTCAGCGAACAACTGACGGGCGCGACGCTGGATTGAGCAAATTCGATGCGACTCGGGACAACCAGTCGCGCCTTGTCACTAACCACTGAGGCAACATAGCCAGGAGAAAAAACATGCGAACGGTATCACTCGGGAGCCAAGGCATGGCGGTCAGCGCGCAAGGCCTTGGGTGCATGGGAATGAGCACGACCTACGGGCCCAGCGACGAGCAGGAAGGCCTTGCAACCCTCATGCGAGCCCTCGACCTCGGTGTGACGTTCTTCGATACGGCGGAGGTCTACGGCCCATTCATGAACGAGGAGCTTCTCGGCAAGGCCTTTATGGGCAAGCGCGACAAGGTCATCCTGTCGACCAAGGCAGGATTTCGCTTCACCGAGCACGGCAAGCTCGCCATGGAAGGTGAAAAGCCCTTGGTCACGGGCGATCCGTCGGATATCCGAAAGTCGGTCGAAGGATCGCTGCGACGCCTGAGGACCGACGTCATCGACCTCGTCTACCTGCATCGCATCGATCCAGCAACGCCGATCGAAGTGACGATCGGCGCGCTGGCCGACCTCGTGCACGAAGGCAAGATACGCTACCTCGGCCTTTCCGAGGCATCGGCAAAGACGATCCGGAAAGCCCACGCGGTTCATCCGCTCACGGCCGTCCAAATGGAATATTCCCTGTTCGAGCGTAGCGTCGAGCACAACGATGTGCTGGCGACCGTCCGAGAGCTGGGAATCGGTTTTGTCTCCTACTCGCCGCTCGGCCGGGGCTTCTTGACCGGTGCGTTGAAGCATCTGGACAACCTGCATCCGACCGACTTCCGCCGGTTCGATCCACGCTTCCTCGGAGATAACCTCCAGTCCAATCTACTGTTGGTCGACCGCATCGCCGAGATCGCTGAAGCAAAGGGCGTCATGCCGTCTCAGCTCGCCCTTGCATGGGTGACGAGTACCGGAACGGTGCCCATTCCGGGAACGCGACGCATCAGGTATCTCGAAGAGAACGTCGCCGCAGTCGCTATCACGCTGACCCAGGACGAGATGAACGCCCTGGATGCAGCCGCTCCGTTCGGCGCTGCAGCTGGCGAGCGCTATTCGTCCGGAATGATGGCTACACTCGGTCACTAGGACACCCTGTCAATCAGGGGCAAAGCCGTGTCGAAAGAGTTCAGTTCGTCGCACCGCCCCTTAGCGCTCTGGCGTTCGGGGCCGCCTTGGCGTAGCTGCCTATTATCGAGTGTTTGTCGTACGTGTAACGGCTCGTACCGGATTGTTGAGATGATTTAAGAGCATTCGAACAGGCACAGCGACGGTGATGGCGCAATTCACCTTGCATCGCTTGTATGAGACACCCGCGTTGCCATCTTGCGTCCTGCAATCGTGAAGGGTTTGTGTTCGTTTCGATTGAGCTTGCAACCTTTTTCCAATCGACTAAGATTTTGCGAAGGCACACTCGTCCAGCCGTTCGTCCGTTAGCCGAATCGACCAGGGAGAAGAAAATGCCACAAGAGTTTGACTCACGTCGGCGTGGCTTCGCGCGCATGGCGGCCGGTGCGCTCGTTGCGGCGCAATTCGAAGTGCTGCGATCCGCGCAGGCCCAGAATCCATCTTCGAAAACCCCATCGATTCCGCGAATCCACCCGGGCGCTCGTACGTCGTTCACGTCGATCAAGCAGGTGAATGCGGGGCTCCTAAATATCGGCTACGCCGAGGTCGGTCCGGCCGACGGACCACCCGTCATCCTGCTGCATGGCTGGCCGTATGACATACACAGCTTCGTCGACGTTGCACCGGCGCTCGGCGCGAAGGGATACCGGGTGATCGTCCCTTATCTGCGCGGTTACGGCACGACGTCCTTCCTGTCGGACCAGACCATGCGCAACGGTCAGCCAACGGCCGTCGCGCTCGACATCATCGCGCTGATGGATGCACTCAACATCCAGAAGGCCGTCTTCGGCGCGTTCGACTGGGGCGCGCGTACCGCCGACATCATCGCCGTGCTATGGCCGCAGCGATGCAAAGGCCTGGTATCGGTGAGCGGCTACCTGATCGGCAATCAGGAGGCGGGAAAGAAGCCGCTGCCACCGGAGGGCGAGTTGCAGTGGTGGTATCAGTTCTATTTCGCAACGGATCGCGGGCGCGCGGGCTACGAGAAATACACACACGACTTCATCAAACTCATCTGGAGACAAGCCTCTCCGAAATGGAACTTCGACGACGCCACCTTCGAGCGAAGCGCACCGGCATTCAAGAACCCCGACCATGTCGCCATCACGATCCACAACTATCGCTGGCGACAAGGTCTCGCCACGGGCGAGCCGAAATACGACGAATACGAGCAGCGGCTTGCGTCGGCGCCGCCCATCACCGTTCCCAGCATCACAATGGAGGGCGATGCCAACGGCGCCTTTCACGTGCCGCCGGGCGTGTACGCGTCGAAGTTCACTGGCAAATACGAACATCGCACGCTCACCGGCGGCATTGGCCACAATCTGCCGCAGGAGGCACCGCGAGCATTTGCGCAGGCGGTGATCGATGTCGACAGGTTTTGATCCGGCAGCCCCCGGCCCTGAAGGCGCGCGGTACGGATTTGCGGGCATGCGGCGTCGACTGTACGCGCAGACCCGGCGACTGTCCCTTTGTGGCCGAACTGGCGGCCCGCTTTTAGCCGGTCGCACTAGATTCGGATATCTCCAACTCGAGGTGGATACCGAATCGCCAATACTCGCCCGGCTGCGAAAAAACAAGCAGCCGCTCAATGCAGCCGCCGCGATTGCTTAGTTCTGCGTGAGCGGATTCAGCGTTGTGCACAGGAAACCCGTGCAGTTGCTGGCCTCGAAGTAGAAAGATGCCGTCGGCGACGGCATGCCGAGAGGGAGATCGCCGAAATACGCATTGCCCTGCGCGCCGAACGTATTCAACTGCTGGACGAAGCTCGCGCCGGTCGCCTGGACCGCGGCCGACTGGTACGTGAAAGTCGCCGACTGAGTTTGGTCCTTCATGTAGATCCACGAGAGATTGATCGCGCCAGTCGGTTGCAACGGGCCGAACTGCATCTTGCCCTTCGATCGATAGCCCTTCGCACCCTCGCTGTTGGCCTGCGTGATGAAGTCGCCGACGGTCGACGTCGGCATCACTACATCATATGTATAGGTCGCGTTCGACGCGTTGTTCTTCATGTACACGTTCGCCTGTTCCGATCCCACGACCATCGGGCCCAGGAACCAGTAGCCCGACTGCCCCTCGCCGTTCGCCTGCGCGACGAACGCGTCCGGGTTCGTCGACAGGTCCGTTGTCGTGTATGTGTAGGTAGCCGACGAGCCGCCGTCCTTGCGATAGAGATAACCGTACGTGAGCGGCCCCTCGAACCGGTAGCCGCTCGTGCCTTGCGCGTTGGCCTGGCTGACAAAGCCCGTCATGCTGGTCGGTGTCGCCTGCAACTGGTAGGTGTATATCTGCGCGGCGCCGTCGTTCACGAAGATCGATTGCGAACCGCCATTGCTGGCGTCGTAGAAGTAGTCGCCGAGGTAGCGATAGCCCTTTGCGCCTTCGTTGTTGATCAGCGTCAGGAAGCTCGCCTGATCCGCCGCAGTCGGCAGTGCATCGTAGCGCAGCGTCTGCGTACTGTTGCCAGAGCCGTCGCTACCCCCGATGCGACCGTTGTTGGTGGACTCTGCTCCGTTCCCGGCCTGTGCCGGGGAAGAGGAACTATCGTCGCCCCCGCAGGCGGTCAGTGCCAGACAGGTCAACACGATCAATGCAATGGTCCTCACGGGGATCACCTTTTTATGAACAGGACGGCACCGGTGCGTACGGCACGGGGATGCTTGCACTCGCAGCGCATGTAAAAGAGACGGCTTCACAAGGGCGTCGTGGGGCTGCAACTTTCGTTGCTCGCATAACCCAAGGGATTGGAACAACCGAGACCGGGTATTGCGCCACGCCGATCGCGGTTACGGCGTCGAACGACCTTTGCGAATCCATCTCTAAGGCTACAGCGAACGACCATGCTTCGTGGTCAAAGACTGTCAGATATCAGTGCCGATTGAGGCGGGTCCGCGCCCGCAGGGCCATACATTGCACTGGGAATTATGGAGGCATGACCGAGAATGGCCGAACGGCAGCCGGCTCAAGAACCTTCCAGAACTGGCGTCACGTCGGCGAACGCATGAGCGCATCCGGGTTCCGGTCAGGGGCCAGCCATGCCCCCGACGATCACCCCAACTCGAAAGACGTCACCCCGAACACGCGGTCGATCGCAATCGCGGGCGCTTCCTTCGTATACATCCGCGCGGTCTCGAACACGCTCGACATGCCGTGACGTTCCGCCAGCACGACGGCTGCGGGGTTCGTTTCCGGCACGTCGAGCACGATCACCTCGCCTGGCATACGCGACGCCAGCGCACGAAACAGCCCCGTCGCGACGTCGGCGTCATCGGCAAAGAGCGGGCCGATCTTGCAGCCCGCATGGCAGCGGCGCACGACCCCGTAACCGACAACTCGGCCCGCGTCGATCGTTGCGAGCGCAACGGCATCCGGCTGCGCGATCCAGACGGAGACGAATCGCTCGCGCGCCGCCGGAAAACACTGACGATCGTAGGAGAGCAACTGCTCGAACGGCACATCGGCCGCTGCCGCCACATGTGCGCACCCGATGCCGCCCACGCGCCCCTGATAGCGGATGTTGCGATACGCGAGCCGGAACCCCGACTTCCTGTAATTCACCTGCTGGGCAACGACACCGTCCAGGCCGATGTTTCGTTCTCCAAGGTAATGCATGCCGTGCTGCCAGATGCGCATGCCGAAGCCTTTGCCGCGAAACGCCGGTTTCACGATGTAGAGACCGATGAAGCCGAAGTGTTCGTCATAAGCAACCGCCGAAAGGCAAGCGACCGGCTCGCCGCGCCAGATGCCGACGAAGAAACCGGCCGGGTCCGTTTCCCTGAAACAATGCGCGTCGTGCAGACCGGGATTCCACCCTTCCGCGGCCGCCCATTCGACCGACATGGCCACGTCACCGGCCGACATGGTGCGCACGATAAAGTCTTCGCTTCGATCCATGATTCGTCCTTGCCGCGGCGCTCGAGATTGCCGCCTCGCGTTGCGGTGAAATCATCGGGAAGATGCTGTCGATCGCGCCATCATAATCCCGGGACGGCTATCGGCGTGAACGGTCATTCCTGCCGTCACAGGACGACGAGCGGCTTATTCGCTTCCCGCCGCCCCCTGCTGCTTCTGCAATCTCGCCGGCAAGCGCCAGTTCCCGCTACGCCGCAACCCGTCGACGAACTTCGCGCGCTCGTCCGGCGTCAGCGTCGCCGCGAAATCCACGACACTGCGCTCGACTTGCCCTCGCAACGCGCTATCGGCCGCACGCGTCCGTTCGAGCGCCGCATCGATCGCTGGCCGATCAAGCTGCGGCGCGGCCAGCAGATCGAGCACCGTGATCCGCCCGTCACGCCCTTCCCGCGCGAAATCCCGAGCGTCCTTGCGTGCCGCCTTCAGCGCCGCCGCGAACGCCCGCTGACGCGCATCGGACAATCCGTCCGCGGCGAACCGCAACGCCGTGCGCTGTCCGGGCATTCCCGTTCCATGCAGGTCAGGATGCGTCGAGAACCACTGATACGCGCCGCCGCCAATCGCGCCGAGCATGAACACGTTCAGCACGACCGACCCGACGAGCACGAATTTCCAGCCGCGTTCGCTCATTCGTCGCCTCCGTCGATGCTCGGGCCGCCGAACGTCGTCGTCAGGTAGCCCGGTTCGTGTTGCGCGATCGGCGCGCTGCCGAGCATCAGCATCGACACGGCCACCGCGCCCGCCAGCGCGCCGGCCAGCCCGACACCCGCGAACGCCGCGCCCGACCACCATACCCGGCCCCGACGCCGCTCACGTCGAGGCGCCGGCGCCGACGCGACGATGCGTTCGACGAGTGCCGGCGTCGGCGGCGCGACCGTGTCCTGCATGAGCCAGGCATCGAGCTCGGCGGCATCGTCGAGCGCCTCCAGCGCGTCACGCGGATGCGCCTGCGCCCACGCTTCGGCCGCCGCGCGTTCGTCTTGCGGCCAGCGCCGCGCATCCGAGCCGTACGCGGCGACGATGGTACGGAATCGTTCGGGTGTCATCGCTTGTCCTCGCTAGGTGGGTCGCCGGCCAGTTGCGCGCGCAGGTTGCGCCTTGCGCGCGCGAGCAGGCTTTCCAGCGCATCGACGGTGATGCCCATCAGGTTGGCCGCTTCAACGTTCGACATGTCCTGATAGTACTGGAGCACGAGCGCTTCCCGCTGCCTCGGCGGCAATGCGGCGAGCGCCTCGCGCACGCGCGCGTCGCGCGAGCGCAACTCCGCGTGCGCGGCCGGCTCGGGTTGCGGGTCGGGCACGTCGGGCACCGTGTCGACCGGCTCCTCGCGCCGTCCGCGCAAACGGTCGTAGCACAGGTTCAGCACGACGCGATGCAGCCAGGTGTCGAAGCGCGCTTCGCCATCCCGCCAGCGCGGCGCATGATTCCAGATCCGCAGGAAGGTTTCCTGCGCAACGTCTTCGGCTTCGGTCCGGTCGCCGAGCATGCGCGTCGCGAGCGCGAGCAAGCGCGGCAGCTTGCGTGCGACGAGCGCACGCACGGCCGACGCGTCGCGCGCGCCCACCCGCGCGACGAGTTCCGCGTCCGGATCGGCATCGCTCAACGCAGGCCGCTCCGCGATGCGCGGTGCGAACGCCGCATGCTGCCGGCGGTTGCGCCCGTTGTCCGGCTGAAGCTCATCGTCGTGCTCTCCTTGCAGGCATCGGACCGGCACATCGGCGACACGTGATGCGCCACGCCGGGGATCGGCCCGGTCGATTTCACCGAGATCCGGTTCGAACGGCATATCGATCCTGTCGATCGCCCACCGACCGGCGCGATCAATATACGACGACCGGCGCAGGCCGGTAATACACCGGACGCGCCGGCACCACGACGCAGCCGGCCAGCACGACGGCCGCGGCTGTCAGGACAAGTATGGTTCGAAAAGGCATGACTCAGCCGATGAGGTTGTGTGGAAATTCCGCCGCACGGGCAGGCACTGCGCACCGCGCGGTGCCCTGCGCGTCACGCCCAGTGGCCCGGTACCCAGCGCCAGTTGGGGCCGCGCGCGGCCCATTGTCCGGGCACCCAGTGATAGCCGGCACGTACCACTTGCCAGTGCCCCGGAATCCACACGTAGCGGCCCTGCCGCCAGTGCCAGTGGCCCTGATCCCAGACGTAGCCCGCGCGCGGCGCCGGCATCACTTCGACGCGCGGCGGCGGCGGTGCGACCGGTGCGACGATGACGGCCTGCGCGAATGCGGCGGACGTCGCCAGCGCGGCCACGCATCCCGCGGCAAACCGTAATGAAATGGAAAGTTTCATGAAAGACTCCGAAGCATCGTTTCCCGGCCGGAGGTGGCCGTTCGTTCGTTAAACGACGCATGCGGAAAAAATCCGTCGCGACACACGCAAATAAATTTCTGCCGCGCCGGCGACGCCGCGCGCGCCATCGACGCATCGGGCTCGCGCATCGATTACCGTCTGTCACAACCCGGCAAAACTGCCCTTCGACAATGCGTGTCACCGGGATCCCGCTCGTTTCCGGCCCACGCCCCCGACGCGCTCGCGCACGGCCGGGCGGTTCCTCATCTCGCGTGTCATTCAACGAAAATACGATCATGTCGAACCAGGAAAACCTCCCCGCCGAGTCGAACGAGCCGGCCGCTTCCGTATCGCGTCGCGGCTTCCTGAAACTGGCCGGCGTTTCCGGCCTCGCCACCGCCGCGTGCGGGCTCGCGGCCGCCCGCGCCGCCGCATCGAATCCGGACGGCACGCCCGAGCAGGTGCACCTGACGTGGGGCAGCGACCCGACATCGGAAGTCGCGATCTCGTGGGCGTCGCTCGCACCGGCCGTCAATCCGCGCGCGCGGATCGTCGCCGACGGCGAACCGGCACGCACCGTGCACGGCGTGCAGCGCCTTTACACCGACGGCCTGAACGGCGAAACCGTGTTCACGTACCACGCCCGCGTGCACGGCCTGAAGCCGAACACGCGCTACCGCTATGAACTGACGGCCGACAACGACAGCAACGCCGCGCAGCCGTTTGCCGCGACCTTCACGACCGCGCCGCGCGGGCGTGCGCCGTTCCGCTTCACGAGCTACGGCGACCTCGCGACGCCGAACGGCGCGTGGGTGCTGTCGTCGCCGCAAAGCCGCTTCGCGGTGCAGGCCGTCGAGCAGTTCCAGCCGCTGTTCCACCTGCTGAACGGCGACCTCTGCTACGCGAACCTGAACCCCGCGCATCAGCCGGAGGTGTGGCGCGATTTCGGCAACAACAATCAGACGTCGGCCGCGAACCGCCCGTGGATGCCATGCCCCGGCAATCACGAGATCGAATTCAACAACGGGCCGCAGGGGCTCGACTCGTATCTCGCGCGCTACACGCTCCCGGAGAACGGCACGCGCTTTCCGGGCCGCTGGTACAGCTTCCGCGTGAGCTCGGTGCTGTTCATCTCGCTCGACGCCGACGACGTCGTGTACCAGGATGCGGCCGCATTCGTCGGCGGCCCGAATCCGCTCGTGCCGGCCGCGAGCACCGGCCGCGCGCCGATCGAACCGGGCACGTCGTTCTATGTACGCGGCTACAGCAACGGCGAGCAGACGCGCTGGCTCGAGCACACGCTGCGTCACGCGTCGCACGACGACGACATCGACTGGATCGTCGTGCAGATGCACCAGGACGCGCTGAGTTCGTCGAAGACGGGCAACGGCTCGGACAAGGGCATTCGCGAGGCATGGCTGCCGCTGTTCGACCGCTATGGCGTCGACCTCGTGCTGTGCGGTCACGATCACGACTACGAGCGCAGCTACCCGGTGCGCGGCTGCAATCACCGCGCGGGCGTCGATGCCTCGACCGGCGAAGTCGTCGAGACGCTGCAGCCGCGTCCAGTCGGGTCGACCGATCCGAACAGCACGACGTTCGACACGAGCCACGGCACGATCCACCTGATTCTCGGCGGCGGCGGCACCAGTGCGCCGCTCGACGTGTACGGAGAAAACCCGGCGACCGGCTTTGCACAGGCCAAGGTCTTCACGAAGCCGAACCGGCCGGTGCCGGGCACCGCACCGAACACGTTCGTGCGCAAGCCGGCCGACGCGCTCGAGGATGCGATCTGGTCCGCACGCCGCGATACGGGCACAGGCTACGGGATCGCCGTGTTCGACCACGATCCGGGCCAGGCGGGCGGCCACACGACGATCACGATGCGCTATTACCACGCGCCGGGCGCGGATCAGCATCCGACCGCGCAGTACGAGCTTTTCGAGACGATCGAGCTGAGCAAGAAGCGCCGCGAGCGCTGAAGTGACGGCCGCCCGCGGCGCGCGATCGCGCGGCGGGCGGTCGAGGTTGGGGTCGGCTCGTGCGGGACATCGCGCGCAACGCGCGCCGTCCGCTTACCGGTATGGCGAATGGGCGGTGGCCTGCCTCACGCGGATCGGCTGCATCCATTCGTCATCCGAACGTTGCATGCACATCGGTACGTCCATCGCGTCCGCAAGCCGTTCAACCGGCTAGCGGCGCGATTCCAGCGCGATACGCACGGCCAGTCCGGCCAGCACGGTCCCCATCAACCAGCGCTGCACGCGCGCCCAGACCGGCCGACCGGCAAGAAACGCCGCGATGGCACCGGCCATGCTCGCGATCAGCGCGTTGACGCTGACGCTGACCGCGATCTGCACGCAGCCCAGTGCCAGCGATTGCGCGAGCACGCTGCCGTGCCCCGGTGAAATGAACTGCGGCAGCAGCGACAGATACATCACGGCGATCTTCGGGTTCGCGAGGTTGGTGACGAAACCCATCGTGAAGAGCCGCGCGCCGCTGTCGTGCGGCAATTGCCGGACCTGAAACGCCGAGCGCCCGCCCGGCTTGAGCGCCTGCCACGCGAGATACGACAGGTACAGCGCACCGGAGAAACGCAGCGCGTCATACGCGTACGGCACGGTCAGCACCAGCGCGGTGATGCCGAATGCCGCGCAGAACATGTAGAACACGAACCCCAGCGCGACGCCGCCGAGCGACACCAGCCCCGCGCGGCGGCCCTGGCAGATCGAGCGCGAGATCAGGTAGATCATGTTCGGGCCGGGCGTCAGGACCATGCCGAGCGACACGAGTCCGAAAGCGATCAGGGTGGGCAAGGCCGGCACGGCGGTCTCCTTCGAGGCAGTGAAGTCAGGGTGAGTGACCCACAATGTATTGCATGTCGACAGCTGCCGGCATGAATAAACTGCAAGTCGCCCATGAGCGCGCTTCATCGCCTCATCGCGCCGCCGATGCGCTACCTTCCCTTTTTCGTGCGCGCCTGAATCGCCTTTCCCGCCTTCGCGCGCTGGGCGTCGACCAGCTTCACGAAGGCGTCTGCGACCGCGTTGCCGGTCGCGTTCCACGACAGCCGCACGGAACGGTGCAGCCTGGGCGACAGCGCCAGCACCTGGCCGCCGAACCGGGTGTAGGTGAGCGTGATGCGCGGGACGATCGACACGCCCATTCCCGCCTCCGCCATCGACAGGATGGTCCGCATCTCGACCACGTTGAACGCGGCGCGAAGCGACGCACCGTTGCGCGCGAAGTAGTCCGCGATGAGCGGCCCGCACCCCGCCTTCGAGAAAATGAACGGCATCGCTGACAACCGTTTCGCGGATATGCTCTTGCGGCCGTCGAACATGCCGTCCGCCGCCACCGCGACGAAATCCTCGTCGAGCAGCGGCAGATTGTTCGCGAAGGTCTTCGTGCCCGCGACCACGCCGACGTCGGCGGTGCCGTCGTCGAGCCATCCTTCGACCTCCGCGTCCGTGCCTTCGAGCAGTACCGCCGTCACGCCCTCATGCGCCGCCTTCAACGCCTCGAGCGCGGGCACGACGAATGCGAGCGAAACACTCGGCAGCGACGCGACCACCAGCCGCCCTTCGAGCTTGCCGCGCGACAGGCCGAACTGCTGGCGCAGCGTCTGTGCCTCGCGAACCACGTTCTGCACGTACGGCCACAGGCGTTCGCCGGCGGCAGTCAGGACGACCGGCTGCCGGTCGCGCAACAGCAGCTTGACCTCGGTGATGTCCTCCAGTTCGGTCAACGCATGACTAATCGCGGATTGACTGCGACTGAGCCGCTCGGCCGCGGCCGTCAGCGAACCGAGTTCGACCACGGCCGCCAGGGCCTGCAACTGCGCAAGCGTCATCTCGCCTCCTTGTTTCGGTCCATGTATTTTTCACATGATAGGGCCGTGCATCATGAATTGCATCGAATCGGCTCAACGACCTTCGACGAGCGCGCGCCCTCGACCACGCCCGATGCCCCGCGCCGCGCTCGGGTAAGATTCAGCCTCGCGCCGACCGCCCCGCCGCCGCTCATGTCCCGACCTGCTCCCGATGACTCATCTCGATCTGACTGAAGGTGTATTGGTGTCCAGCCTGCACGGGCTCGCGCTGCTCGACCTGATCGGCATCGCCGTCGCGCTGCTGCTCGGCGGGATGGTCAAGGGAATCACGGGCATCGGCGTTCCGCTGGTGGCGATGCCGATCCTGAGCCAGTTCCTGCCGATCCGTCACGCGGTGCTGCTGCTGTCGATGCCGATCATCCTCGGCAACATCCCGCAGGCGCTGGAAGGCGGCGAGGTACTGGCGACCGCGCGCAAGATCGCCGCGCCGATCGCGGGCACCGTGCTCGGCAACGTCGTCGGCGTCGCGATTCTCCTGTCGCTGAACGCGGGCCACGCACAGGCCGCGTCGGGCGCGCTGCTGATCGTGGCCGCGGCGCTGATGCTGAGCGCGCCGAAACTGAACCTGCCCGAGGCATGGCAAAAGCCGGTCGGCTTCGCGCTCGGGTTCGGCGCGGCGCTGATGGAGAGCATCGCGTCGGTGCCGGGGCCGCTGCTCGCCACCTACCTGATTTCATCCGGCGCGACCGGCCGCGCGTTCACGAAGCAGATCGCGATCATCCTCGTGGTGTCGATCGTCACGCTGATCACGACGTTCAGCGGCGCCGCGCACGCGAGCGCCGCCGACCTCGCGATTTCCGCCGCGGCGAGCCTGCCCGCCATTGCCGGCATGTGGCTCGTTCGCCCGCTGCGGGACAAGATGTCGCCGCGCGTATTCCGGATGGTCGTCCTGCTGTTCGTGCTCGTGGCCGCGTCCCAGATGATCTGGAAGTCGGGCGTCTTCCGGCACGCGGCCTCGCCCGTCGCACCGGTCGACAGCCCGCACGCGAACGCGAAATGAGGTCGGCCGCCCGCCGGCCCGGTCACGGTCCGCGCCCCCCTTCGGCCCCGATCCCCAAGACGCGTTAGACTGTCCCGATGGAACAATGCCGTTATTGCCAGAGAATCCGCGATGAATGGGATTGCCACGGGGACGAATGCCGCCGGGCAATCGCGAAGGCCCTGCGCCGGCAGCGCGCGGGCCTGCCGATGGTGCCCGATCGCATCCGCAACGAGCTGCCGTCCGGCGCGCCGACCCAGCAGGTGATCGCCGTCCTGTCGCGTCAGCGCCTGCGGGCCCGCCGCGGCAACGAGGAACGCCGCGAGCGCAAGGAAATCGACGACGCCGACGGCGTCTGATCGCGCAAGATCCCCGATCCCGCTCCGCCGGCCGTGCGCCGCGCATCGTGTCATCCGCCCGCCGTCGGTTTGCCATTCCCGCAATGCCGGACGGGGACGGATCGAATTTCCGCGGCGATTATTACCTCGGCCGCAACGATCTTTCGTCGGAATCCACGTTTACCCTGAATCGACTGACGCCTACGATGTAATCAATCGCTTACGACATGGTGTCGCCGGCGAACTCAATAGAACATCGGAGGTCATCATGAAATCGCTCGTTTCCGCAGTCGTTGCCGCTGTTGCCCTGTCCGCTTCGTTCGGCGCATTCGCCCAAAGCACCGTGACCCGCGCACAAGTGCGCAACGAACTCGTCCAGCTCGAAAGCGCCGGCTACAAGCCGAGCCAGTCGAGCCCGTACTATCCGGCCGACATCCAGGCCGCGCAAGCGCGCGTGCACGCCGCCGACGCCAGCGGCTACGGCGCGCAACCGGCCCCGGTCGTCCAGGGCGGCGCACCGGCAGTCAAGGTGCAGAACGCGCGCGACTCGGTCTACTTCGGCCACTAAGCCCGCCGCTGCGCGCATCGCGCAGTCCGCCCGGTTCCGACGAGCCCGTCCCGTGACGGGCTCGTCGCATTTGCGCGGCACGCAGGGCCCGTCAGCCGCTGCCGCCCGCCGCCACGCGGGCGCCCGCATCCGCGCCGATGCCGCCGCCCAGCAATTCCTGGTAACGCACGTACGCGCATTGCGCGGACGCCTTCGCCGCATACATCGCCGCATCGGCCTTGACCAGCAGCTCCTCGGCCGACGCGCCATCGGCCGGATATTCGCTGACGCCGATGCTCGCGCCCACGGCCAGGTGACGTTCGCCGAACTCCAGCTCCTCGGCCATCACGATCTGGATACGCAACGCGATATCGCCGATCACCTCGGGCGATCGCACGTCCGAAATCAGCACGATGAATTCGTCGCCGCCGAGCCGCGCGGCCATGTCGCCGCTACGCAGCACGAGGCTCAGCCGTTTCGCGACCGCGACGAGCGTGCGATCGCCGGCCGCGTGCCCGTGCTGGTCGTTGATCTGCTTGAAGCGGTCGAGATCGACGAACATCACCGCCAGCCCCTCGCGCACCGCGGCCGCATGCCGGATCGCGGCCTCGAGATGCTCCATGAACAACAGGCGGTTCGGCAGCCCGGTCAACGGATCGTGGCCGGCCAGGTGCGTGAGCTCCAGTTGCTTCGCGCGCAGCATCGCGACCTGCGTGCGGATCTCGACGCGCATGCTGTCGAAACAGCGCGCCAGCACGCCGATCTCGTCGGCCCGCGCAACGGGCAATCGCTCGGCGGCCGGATCGTCGAACACGTGGGTCGCCGCGTGCGCGAGCATCTGCAACGGACGCGTGATCGCGCGCGCGAACAGGATCGCGAGAATCACCGCCGCCAGGCTCATCAGGAATACCATCCGGATGATCCGTTCGCCAAGCATCCCGGCCGGCGCCAGCACGTCCGTGAGCGGACGCGCCATGCCGAGGACAACGAAGCGGTTGCCCTCGTTGTTGCCGAACGGCGTGCGCACGAACGCGAGCATCTCGCCCGGTACGTCGTCGGGCTGCGCGAGACCGTTGAGCGTCACGTTCGTGCGCGTCCCGGCGAACAGCAGCCGCGTGCCGGGAAAGCGGTCCTGCATCAGCACGCGCCGGCCGCGATCAAAGCCGAAGGTCTGCGACGGATCGGGATGCACGAGGAAGTCGCCCCACTCGTTCGCGAGGAACACCGCGTAGTCCTGCGGCAGGTCGCGCTCGAGCCGATCGAACATGCGCGACAGCTCGACGTCGACGACCAGCGCGCCGACCACCACGTCGGCCTGGTCGACGACCGGCGTGCCCACGCGCAGGATCGGCAGCCCTTCGGCCGCATGCGCGCCGGTCTCGTGATTGATCACGATCGGCGACAGGTAGATATGACCGGGCGCCGTCGCGAGCGTATCGAATACATAGGAAAACTGTCCTTTCTCCTGGAATGCACTCTCCGGCAGCACGACGATGCCGCGCGCGTCGCGATCGACGCGAATCCGCTCGAGCCCGAAATCGCCGCGCGCGATCAGCCGGATCTGCAGGTACTCGGGATGGTTCTTCATGAAGCTGACATACACCTGCTCGAGCCGCGAGCGCGGCGCAGGATCGGTGCCCTCTCCGCTCGCAACGCTCGCCGCCGACGGCAATTGCGCGAGCACGAGCGCATCGTCGGCCACGTCGGACAGCGCGGTCGTGAAGCGCTGTCCGAGCAATTGCGTCGACATCAGCAGGTTGTGCTGTGCTTCCTGCACGAGCATCGTCCGGTTCGCGCGGTAGGTGGAGTAGCCGGTCGTGCCGGACGCGATCACGCCGATGCACGCGAACAGCACCGACAGCTTCGACGTGAGCCCGAGCCTGATCATTTGTCGAACCGCTCCGGCCGGTCGCCCGACACGATGCGGCTCCACAGCGACTCGCGCCGCGCGATGTCCTCGACCGGCTGGATCCACACGAGGTGCTGGTTGCCGGACTCGAGACCGGGTGGCGGCTCGAGGGTATTCGCGAGCCCCTGGCGTTCGGTCAGCAGTGCGCCGATCGCCGGTTCGAGCATGTAGTTGATCCATGCGAACGCGAGCTCGCGATGCTCCGCGCCGCTCGTGACGCCCCAGCAGTCGAGCCACGCGAGCGCGCCTTCGTCCGGAATCACGTAGCCGACGTCCGCACCGGCGCGACGCAGTTGTTCGACCTGCTGCGTGCCGTAGTTGCCGAACATCAGCGCCGCGTGATGCTGGACGAACAGCGCGGTCGCCTCTTCCGGAAGCGTGTAATACGTGAGCAGGTTGCGTCGCAGGTCGACCAGCTTGTGCGCGACGGCAAGCGTTTGCGCGGGCGACAGGTGAAAGGGGTCGGGGTAGCGGAGTGCGAGTGCGGTGAACGAAAAATTATGCTGCGCGCTGTTGAAGTCGAGCACCTTGCCGCGGTAGCGCGGATTCCACAGTTCCAGCATCGAGCGCGGCGCAGCGGGCACCTGCTTGCGATCGTAGATCAGTCCCATCGACGAATACGTGAACGGAATCGCATAGGTCGAGCCGTTGTGCACGAGTCCGCCGATCGTCGCGAGCTGCTGGAAATTCGGTTGTTGCCGCCGACGGTTGGGGATCTGTGACAGGTCGATCGGTATGAGCAGGCCGTCGCGCGCGTAGCGCTGGATCTCTGCCGTGTTGGCCGCGAGCAGGTCGTACGGCGGCGGCGACGCGCTGTGCATTCGCGTCCACAACGCTTCGTCGGAATCGACGAACGTCACTTCGACGCGTACGTGGAATTGCGTCTCAAACGCATTGACGACATCGTTGTCCGCGTAGCCGGGCCATGCAAGGACGCGCAGGACGTTGTCGTTGACGGTCTCGGGAGAAGCCGCGCACGCAGGCAGGCCCTGCAAGCCCAGCGTCAGGATGACAAACCATCGGCATACGGCCCGGCGCGCACGCCGACACGCGCCGATTCCCCTGATCAATCGGTCCTCGCCCGCATTCCCCGTATGCATTCGACTATCCTTTTTTCGAGTCGATGCTTGAGCTTGCAACAAGACCATAAAAAATATCGCCGCGCAATTGGAACAAGCCGCACGCACACCGCGTCCGCGCGCGCGAAGAATCATCAGGTGATAGGCATGACTCGACGCGTGCCGCGTGCGGTTGCAGCCACGCGGCACACGAGTGAACGCCGCGATCACGCGCGACGGATGCGCACGCATCGGCATCGCCACGACGGCGCGACCGCGCCCACCCGTCGCACTTTTCTTTTCGGGCCGCTCGTCGGACAATGTCCCGCCTCCGCCGCGCGCGGCGCCGCACCGGCCCGCGCGCGGCGCACGCATGCTCCACCGGCGCCGATGAAACGCTACGAAACCCTCGCCCATACGATCGCCGACGAAATCCGCAACGGCAACCTCGCGGTCGGCACGCGCCTGCCGTCGCTGCGCCAGATCATCGCGCAGCATGGCGTGAGCCAGTCGACGGTGTTTCGCGCGTACTACCTGCTCGAACAGTGGGGGTTGATCCGCGCACGCGAACGCTCCGGCTATTACGTCGCGCCGGGCGCGGGCCCGGCGGCGCACCCGCCCGCGAAACACCGCGCAAGCCGCGCCGGCGCCACGCGCAAGGTCGACATCAGCGATCTCGTGTTCTCGGTGCTCGACGCCGCGACGCAACCCGGCATCGTGCCGCTCGGCTCCGCGTTCCCCGCGCCGCAGCTGTTTCCGCTGCCGCGCCTCGCGAAATCGCTCGCGCAGGCAACGCGGCTCGTCAGCCCGTGGAGCACGGTCGTCGACCTGCCGCCGGGCAACGAGGCGCTACGCCAGCAGATCGCGCGGCGCTATCTGGCAACCGGCGTCGCGCAACCCGTCGACGAGATCGTCGTCACGAATGGCGCGCTGGAGGCGCTGAACCTGTGCCTGATGGCCGTCACGCGGCCCGGCGACGTCGTCGCGGTCGAATCGCCCGGCTTCTATGCGGCGCTGCAGGCGATCGAGCGGCTCGACCTGCGCGCGGTCGAGATTCCCGTCGATCCGCGCACGGGCCTCGATCTCGATGCGCTCGCGAACGCGCTCGACCGGCACGACATCCGCGCGTGCTGGTTCATGACCAATTTCCAGAATCCGACCGGTGTCACGCTGTCGCTCGACAAGAAGCGCGCGCTCGTGGAGATGCTTGCCGCGCGCGAGGTGCCGCTGATCGAGGACGACGTGTACGGCGAGCTGCATTTCGGCCCCGACTATCCGCTGCCCGCGCGCGCCTTCGACCGGCACGGTCTCGTGATGCACTGCAGTTCGTTCTCGAAGACGCTCGCGCCGGGCTACCGGATCGGCTGGGCCGCCGCCGGCCGGTTCGCGGAAAAAGTGCAGCGGCTCAAGCTGATGACCACGCTGTCGGCGAGCATCCCCGCACAAGCCGGCATCGCGAACTATCTGGAGCACGGCGGCTACGATCGTCATCTGCGCAAGCTGCGCGGCGCACTGCAGACGCAGCTCGCCCGCATGGACGACGCGCTGCGGCGCTGGCTGCCGGACGGCGTCGAGTGGGTGCGGCCGGACGGCGGATATTTCCTGTGGCTGTCGTTTCCCGATGCGATCGACGCGATGGAACTGCATCGCCAGGCGATCGCGCGCGGCATCAGCTTCGCGCCGGGGCCGCTGTTCTCGGCCGCGCACGGCTTCGAGCGCTGCGTGCGCGTGAACTTCGGCCATCCGTGGAGCCGCGACATCGAACGCGCGATCCGCGTGCTTGGCGAACTGGTCGCCGAGCCCGCGGTACGCAAGGCCGGTTGAGCCCGCACGCAGGCCGCCGCCGGCGCATCGCCGATCTGCTGCGCCCTTTTCGTCCCGATCTGCTGCTTGTCCCGCCGCCCCGCCTTCCCTACGCTGTCTCCGGTTGCCCGACACCCGTCGCAACGTCCCCTTCCGAGCGGCGCGCGCCCTGCACCGCCGCTCCTCTCGCGTATCACGTCATGTACCGATATACCGATTTCGACCGGGCGCTCGTGCACAGCCGCGCCGCCCAGTTCCGCGACCAGCTCGAACGCTGGCAGCACGGCACGCTGAGCGAGGACGCGTTCCGGCCGTTGCGCCTGCAGAACGGCTGGTACGTGCAGCGCCACGCGCCGATGCTGCGCGTGGCCGTGCCGTACGGCGAACTGTCGAGCGCGCAGCTTCGCGTGCTCGCCCGGATCGCACGCGACTACGACGTGCCCGACGACGCCACCTATCGCGCCGCCCGCGACGCGCAGGCGCTGCTCGGCACGCTGCGCCTTCCGACCCGCAACGCGCACTTCACGACCCGCACCAACGTGCAGTTCAACTGGATTCCGCTCGCGAAGGCGGCCGACGTGATGGACCTGCTCGCGACCGTCGACATGCACGGGATCCAGACAAGCGGTAATTGCATCCGCAACATTTCGTGCGACGAGCGCGCGGGCGTCGCGCCGGACGAGATCGCCGATCCGCGTCCGTTCGCCGAAGTGATGCGCCAGTGGACGACGCTGCATCCGGAATTCGCGTTCCTGCCGCGCAAGTTCAAGATCGCGATCACCGGCGCGACCGAGGACCGTGCGGCAACCGACTGGCACGACGTCGGGCTGAAGCTCGTGCGCAACGACGCGGGCGAGCTCGGCTTTCGCGTGAGCGCCGGCGGCGGCATGGGCCGCACGCCGCTGATCGCGACGCTGCTGCGCGCGTTCCTGCCGTGGCGGCACGTGATGAACTACATCGAGGCGATCGTCCGCGTCTACAACCGCTACGGACGGCGCGACAACAAGTACAAGGCACGCATCAAGATCCTCGTGAAGAGCGAGGGCCAGCGCTACATCGACGACGTCGAGGAAGAGTTTCGCCAGATCGTCGAGCATGACGGTGGCCCGCACACGATCCCGCAGGCCGAATTCGACCGCATCGCGGCATCGTTCGAGCCGCCGCGCATCGCGCCGCGTGCGCTCGACGTGCAGGATGCCGAAGCGCGCATGGCCGCGCACGCCGGTCGCCATCCGGCCTTCGCGCGGTGGCTGGCGCGCAACGTCGCCGCGCACCGCGACCCGGCGCTGAGGATCGTCACGCTGTCGTTCAAGCGCCGCCTGCAGGCGCCCGGCGACGCGTCGCCCGAGCAGCTCGACGCGCTCGCCGAACTCGCCGACCGCTTCTCGGCCGGCGAAGCGCGCGTCACGCATGCGCAGAACGTGGTGCTGCCGTGGGTGCACGTCGACGACCTGTTCCTGCTGTGGGAACACGCGCGCGCGATCGGTCTCGCCAGCGCGAACGTCGGACTCCTGACCGACATGATCGCGTGCCCAGGCGGCGATTTCTGCGCGCTCGCGAACGCGCGCTCGATTCCGATCGCCGACGCGATCGCCGAACGGTTCCAGGATCTCGACATGCTGCACGACGTCGGCGACATCGACCTGCACATCAGCGGCTGCATCAACTCGTGCGGCCACCATCACAGCGGGCACATCGGCATCCTCGGCGTCGACAAGGACGGCGCCGAGTGGTATCAGGTGACGCTCGGCGGCTCGGACGGTTCGAGCGCGAGCGGCCCCGCGCGGCCGGGCAAGGTGATCGGCCCGTCGTTCTCGGCGGACGAGATCGTCGATGTCGTGGACGCGCTCGTCAACGTCTATCTCGACGCGCGGCTCGACGCCGACGGCCGCGGCGAACGATTCATCGACACGGTGCGCCGCATCGGCGTCGAGCCCTTCAAGGTTGCGGCAAACGACGCACGTCACCAGGCGGAGCACGCATGAACGCGACCGACCCAAACACCCACGCACGCATCCGGCTGCTGACACCGGCCGAACACGCCGACGACACGCACTCGCCCGACACGGCGACGCTCACGACCCTGACGATCGGCAACGACGAGGAACTGGCGCCGCTCGCCGAGCGGATCGCGCAGGCCGCGCGCATCGACCTGCACTTCCCGTCCTTCACCGACGGCCGCGCATACAGCCAGGCGTATCTGCTGCGCAAGCGCTTCGGCTTCGCCGGCGACCTGCGCGCGACGGGCGACGTGCTGATCGACCAGTTGCTGCTGATGGAACGCACCGGGTTTTCGAGCGCGGTGCTCGGCGCCGATGCCGATCTCGCGGCCGCGCGCCGGCAGCTCGACCGGTTTCCCGGCTTCTATCAGCGCGACGCGAGAACGGTAGCGCCGCGGCAGGACGCGGCGACGCAGACGGCGCAATGAAAACGGGCGGCCCGCAGGCCGCCCGTCCGATGAACGACAACCGCGCCCGCCGCGAAGCGGGCGCCGGCGTTCAGCGCGCCGCCACCGGCTTGCCGAACGCGCCGAGGATCTTCTTTTCGAGCGCGATGTAGTCGTGGCCGAAGTGGTGGTCGCCGCCCGTCTTGATCACGTCGGCGCCGGTATTCGCGAGCGCCGGACACATCGTGTCCTTCTCTTCCGCGCCGTAGAAGCACTGCACGAGCTGCGGCGGCACCTTCGCGATTTCCGGCGCGACCTTCATCGCCTTGTCGCTCGCCGGCATGCCGAGCCAGCCCGTCACGCGGATCTGGAAGTCCGCCGCCGGCGCGAAGCCGAGCAGCGACATCACCGCGACCTTGTCGCGCAGGTCGGCCGGCAGCCGGTTGTATGCGAACGGCATCACGTCCGCGCCGAACGAGTAGCCGACCAGCGCCACGCGGTTCGCATGCCAGCGCGCCATGTACGTGCGCATCACACGCGCCAGGTCGCGGCTCACCTGCGCGGGCGGCTTCTCGCTCCAGAAATAGCGCAGGCTGTCGATGCCGACGACCGACACGCCGTCGCGCTGCAGCGCCTCGGCGATCGTCTTGTCGAGATCGCGCCAGCCGCCGTCGCCCGAAATCACGATCGCGAGGCGGTCGCTGCCGCCCTTGGCCGGCAGCTCGACGAGCGGCAGGTCCGACACGTCGAGCTCGTCGCCGCTGCTGGTGTCGTGCAGGTGCGACGTGACGAGCGATACGAGCTTCGCGGTGTCGCCGGCCGCGGCCGTTTCGACGAAGCCCGGCATCGCGCGGCGCACGATCGTCGGATCGGGCGGGCACGGCTTGAAGCGCGCATCGAGCTTCGCCGCCGACGCGACCGACACGACGCCGGCGATGGTGTTTTCCGGCGCCATCGACAGGATCTGCTTCGCGATCGCACCGCCCTGGCCCACGCCCGCGACGATCGGCGTGTAATAGCGCGCCGATTGCGCGAGGCGTTCGAGCTGGTGGCTGACGGCCTCGGCGTCGCCGTCGAGGTGGTGACAGGTTTCCTGCTTCGCGGCGAGGTTCGCCGCATAGCGTTCCGAATCCACGCCGACGGTCATCGCGCCCGCTTTCGCGAGTGCGTCGGCCGCCTGCTGGTCGGCGGCGCCCCAGCCCCGCCCACGCGAGAACAGCACGACGAAGCCGCGCAGCGGGCCGCCCGGCTTCGTCACGGTCACTGGGCCGTAGCGGCCGCCCGATACGGTTTCCGGCTGCGCCGCGAGCGCGGCGCCGGCCAACATCATTCCCGCACAGGCGAGCGCCGCCTGCGCGATACCCTTCTTCAACATCATGAACGCCGACCTCCAGCCAGCAGGGACAGATCCGCGAGCGTGACGAACACGCCGACCGAGCCCGAGGCCGCGAGATAGCGCGGCTCCCAGTGCGGCTCGAACTTGCTCTTGAATGCACGCAAGCCACGGAAGTTGTAGAAGCGGCCGCCGAAGCGCCAGACCATCAGCCCGAACCGGTGCCACGGCGACGGCATCTTCGCCGCCCCCATCCCCGAGAACGGCGCGATGCCCAAGCTCAGCTTGCGGAACCCCGCTTCCTTCAGATGCAGCGCGAGCTGCGTAAACAGATATTCCATCGCATACGGCGACGCGTCCGGCAGATGACGCATCACGCCGACCGTCGCCTCGGTGTTGAGGTCGGTCGTCATGAACGTGACGAAGGCGATCGGCTTGTCGGCCTGGCGCACGAGCATCACCGATTGCGTCGCGAGATAGCCGTCGTGGAATGCGGCCACCGAGAAACTCTTCTCGCGCGCGTCGCGGCTGTCGAGCCAGCCGTCGGAGATGTCGCGCAGCGACGGCAGCGCGGCCGGCACGTCGCACGGCGCGATCACCTCGACCGTCAGCGCGTCCTTGTCGCCGCGGCGCAGCGCATAGCGCAGGTGCGACCGGTTCGAACCCTTCAGGTCGAACCGGTCGAGCGCGATGTGGGCTTCCTCGCCGAGCTTCATCAGCGTGAGCCCGGCGTCGAGATACAGCGGCAGCGCGTTCGCGCGCACCTGGTAGAACGCCGCGCGGCCGCTGTGCGCGTGCGCCAGCGCGATGAACTTGCTGATCAGCGCCGGCCATTCCTCGCGCGGTCCGACCGGGTCGTGCAGCGCGGCCCACGTGCGGCCGTTTTTCGCATACATGAGGAACGCGCGGCGCGATTCGGAAAACAGGAACGACTTGTCGCCCATCAGCGCGAGGCCCGCATCGCTGCATTCCTGTGCGCGGATGATCTGCTCCGCGTCGACCAGGTCCTGCTCGGCGGGCTTCACGAAACGTCCGGGCGCCGGCCGCAGCAGTTGCCACAACGCGAACATCGCGACGAAGACGCCGGCCGCGAGCGTCGCGCGCAGCGCGCGCGGCGCGCGGGCGTCGAACGAGAAATGCGACCACAGATCGCGCGTGTAAGGCACGTCGCGGAACGCGAAGCACAGCACCCACACCGCGAGGATCAGCACCATCGTCACCGACACGAACCAGCTCACAGTGAAGCGCTCGGCGAGCAGCGACGAATGCCGGTTGAAGCGGCGGCGGCTGACGAGCAGCAGCACCAGCAGCGTGCCGAGCACGCCGGCCTCGACGAACGCGAGGCCCTTCGCCAGCGACAGCGCGAGGCTCGCGAGCGTCAGTGCGAAGGTCATCCACCATGCGCCGTCGAGCCGGCGCAGCAGCCCGCGCGCGACGAACAGCAACGCGACGCCCAGCACGCTGCAGATCACCTGCGAGCCTTCGAGCACCCACAGCGGGACGATGTTGCGCAGGATCGCGATCCGGTACCAGAACGCAGGCGTCGCGCTCGAAATCACCAGCATGCTGCCGACCGCGAAGGTCACCAGGCTCAGGAACAGCGGCGCCAGCTGCGACACGCGCGCGGCCTGCCGCGACACCAGCCGGCGGCGCAGCGCGCGGCCCTCGAAACCGGCCAGCAGGCCGGCCGACAACACGAGCGGCACACCGAAGTAGATCGCGCGATAGGCGATCAGCGCGGCGACCATCGCATGCGCGGGCACTTCACGGCCCAGCGTGAAGACCATCGCCGCTTCGAACACGCCGATCCCGCCCGGCGTATGGCCGATCATCCCGAGCAGCAGCGCGGCCGCGTACACGGTGATGAAGGTCGGGAGACCGACCGGCGCGGCCGGCAGCAGCACCCACAGCGTCAGGCCGGCGGCCACGACGTCGAGCACCGCATAGACGACCTGTGCGACGAGGTCGCGCCGCGCCGGCACGTCGAACGAGAGCCATTTGAAGCGCGTGACGACCGGGCGCGCGGTGTTGCCGCACATCATCGTCATCACGGCCAGCACGACGAGCAGCGCGGCGCCGCTCCACGTGAGGACGCCGGGCGCGACATGCAGCATCGCGGCGAGCGTCTGCGGCACGCAGACCATGCCGACCGCCGTCATCAGCACCAGCGCGAGCGCGAGCGTGCCGCTCGTGAATACCGTCATGCGGCCGATCTGCGCGGGCGTGACGCCCGACACGCCATACACGCGCGCGCGCACGGCGCCGCCCGTCAGTGCGCCGAAGCCGGTCGCGTTACCGAGCGCGGACCCGGCGATCGCGCCGATCCACAACGCGACGCGCGGCACCTTCGCGGCGACATAGCGCAGGCCGACCGCGTCGCGGGCGACGAGCGCGAGATAGCTGAGGGCCGTCGCGGCCAGCGACGCGCCCCACTCTTCGGCGGACATGTGACGCAACTCGCGGATCACCGACCGGTAGTCGACGGATTCCGACAGGTGCTGGAAAACCACGATCAGCAGCAGCCCGATGCCGAGCGCGAGCAGCGGCGACAGCACGCGTTCGTTGCGGATCAGCGCCCGGACACGGGCGATCACCGCCGCGGCGCGGCCGGGCGGACCAGGGTGGCGGGAAGACATAGGTTGTTCAGTGGTGGTGCATAGCGAGTCGCGGCGCGGGTTGGCCCGGCGGCGACATATCTGGTTGTTCTGCGTGGGCGGTCGGCCGAAGACGGAGGCAGGCGGCGCCTGGATCAGAACTTACGAGTATACGGAATTTATATTACAGAATCTTTCAAGTTCGGATTGTGCGGTTTTGTGGCACGCGAGGCGCATCAATACCGCATCAAAATCGTGGGTTCGACACACGCAAGGTGCGCATGATACCGGGAACCGACCGGGTTTTCTCATCAGATGAATGACTTGTGATGCATTTGGGAGAAATTCTCCGGCCCGGCCGGGCGAGCAAGGGCAAAACCGCGACCGGGCGCGGGTTTCAGCGAATAGGGACGGATCGTCGCGCCGCGCCCTTCGTCACTTCGCCCGCTCGTGCGCCGCAAGCCCGATCGCCTTGTAGTCGTAGGTCGGATAGAACTCCGTCCGGTACGCGCCCCAGGCCGTGTCCTCGAGCACGCGATTGACCTCCCGCACCCGCGACGCCGGCAACCGCAGCACGACGATCTGCCCGATTCCCATCGCCACCGTCCAGCTCACCACCTCGACGCCCGGCGGCGGAAACGCCTTGTAGAACCCCTGTTTCGCGAGCTGCGCGTTCAGCTCGGCGAGCGGGCGCGACTGGTCGTGCTTCAGGAAGACCGTCAAGAGCACCGCGTTGTCGGGCGTCGCGGCGGCCGTGCCGGCCGGTACCGTCGACGTCTGCCCGACGGCCGGCGCGTCGCAGAATGCGGCCGCGGCCAGCGATGCGACGATCGCAAGGGTTCGAAGCGGGTGATTCCGGCGTGCCGTCATGACGCGACTCCGTGGCTGCATGGATGAAGCCGTCATCATGCGCCGTCCCGCGCATCGCTGCAGCGTGCGCGCTCGTCGGTGCCGGCCCGTTCGCGCAGCACGCCCGGAGGAAATGATCGCGAAGATGCCACGCCGGCAGCCCGAACCGCCGGCGGCTTCGGCTTGCTTGCCGGCCGCCGTGTCGGGCCGGCAAGCCCGCACGGCCGCGTCAACTCGCGCCGCCTGCGCTCAATATACGTCCCGCATGTAGCGCCGCGCCTTCGAAAGCCGCGCGACGTAGTCGTTCGCGGCTTCGTCCGACATCCCGCCGTGCTCGGCGACGACCGCCTTCAGCGCGGTATCAACGTCCTTGGCCATGCGTGCGGCGTCGCCGCACACGTAGAAGTGCGCGCCCTCCTCCAGCCACTTGTACAGCTCGGCGCCCTGCTCGCGCATCCGGTCCTGCACGTAGATCTTGTCGGCCTGGTCGCGCGAGAACGCGAGATCGAGCCGCGTGAGGAAACCGCTGTCGCGCATCGCGCTCAGTTCGTCGCCGTAGTAGAAGTCGGTCTGCGCATGCTGCTCGCCGAAGAACAGCCAGTTGCGTCCGCGCGCGCCGCGCGCCTGCCGCTCGTGCAGGAAGCCGCGGAACGGGGCGACGCCGGTGCCGGGCCCCACCATCACGACGGGCACGTCGCCGTTCACCGGCGGTCGGAAATGCGCGGACTTCTGCACGAACACCGGCACGTGGCCGTCGTCCGCGCGATCGGCGAGGAACGTCGACGCGACGCCTTTACGCGCGCGCCGGCCGTTGTGAAAGCGCACGGCCGATACCGTCAGGTGAATCTCGCCCTGGTGCGCGCTCGGGCTCGACGCGATCGAATACAGGCGCGGCTGCAGCCGCTTCAGCATCCCGACCAGCTCCGTGCCCGACAGATCGACCGGGAACTCGTGCAGCACGTCCGCGAGTTGTTGCCCCCACAACCATTGCTTCAGGTCGGCCTTGCGATCGTCGCCGAGCAGCGCCTTCAGCGCGCCGTTCGCGCTGCGCGACGCGATGAATGCGAGCGTGTCGGGATGCGGGCGCGTGATGTCGAAGTGGCGCGCGAGCGCATCGCCGAGCCGCACGTCGCCGATGCCCGCGACCGACACGGGCGCATCGGCCTTCAGCGCGGTGACGGACAGCAGCTCGTCGACCAGCTCCGGGCAGTTGGTCGGCCACACGCCGAGCGCGTCGCCGGTTTCGTATTCGAGGTTCGCGCCTTCGGTCGACAGCGACACGTAGCGCGTGTCCTTCGCGGCGCCCGGCCGGTTGAGCCGCAGGTTCGCGACGAGCTTCGACGGCGCCGGATGCGCCTTGGTCGGCAGCAACCCCGACGCGCTCACCCCGGCGGACGGCACCGCGTGCAGCGCTGCATCCGCTTCCTTGATCCGGGCAACCACGCGTTCGAGCCACTGGTCCGCATCGCGCTGGAACTCGACGTCGCAATCGACGCGCGCGCACAGGCGCGCCGCGCCGAGTTCCGCGAGCCGCGCGTCGAGCCGGCGGCCGTGCCCGCAGAACTGGTCGTAGTTGCGATCGCCGAACGCGAGCACCGCGAAGTGCACGCCGTCGAGACGCGCGACGCTGCCGGCCTGCAGCGCATCCCAGAACTCGCTGCCGTTGTCGGGCGCGTCGCCGTCGCCGAACGTGCTCGTCATCAGCAGCACGTATTGCGCGCCGGCCAGCGACGCGACCGGATAGTCGGACATGCACGCAGTGCGGATCTCGAAGCCGGCGTTCATCAGCTGCGTCGCGTAGTCCTCGGTCAGCGACTCGATGTTGCCCGTCTGCGACGCCCACAGCAGCACGACCTTCGGCCGCGTGCGCACGATCCGCACACCGCCGGGCGCGGCGGCCTCGGACGGCAGCGCGGGCGCGGCACCGTCCGATGCGTGGGCAGGCACCGAACGGCTGAACAGCCCCGCGAGCATCCCCTCGACCCAGAACCGCACCGGCGGCGCGAGCGGCGCGCCGGCCGGCAGCACCGGCACACCGCCGTCGCGCCGCCCGGCGCTCGCCTTCAGTCCGCTGACGAGGCCGGCCACATACAGGCGCTCCGTGTCGGAGAGCGGCGGCGGCGCGAGATCGGCCACGCCGAGCGCGGCCGCGAAAGTGTCGAGGTCTGCCATGTCGGATTCCTGTGAAGCCGTGATCTGCGCCGACGCGGGCGCGGGCCGCGCGTTGGTAGCCGAGGCATCGGGTCGCGCCGTGTCGTCGTCGGCAGCGGACGCGAACGCGTCCGTGTCGACGCGCGTCAGCGCGACCGCGCAATATTTCAGTTCGGGCTGCTGAGATTCCGGATCGATCGCGTCGTTCGTCACCGCATTGATGCACAGGTCGTCGCCGTACACGTCGTTCCAATGCATCGGCGCGAAGCAGTTGCCGCGCCGCACGCGCTCGGTCACGACGGCCGGCAGCACCGCGCGGCCGCGCGCCGAGCGAATCTCGACGCTGTCCTTCGTCGCAATGCCGAGCGCGTTCGCGTCGTCCGGATGCAGCTCGACGAACGGGCGCGGATTGAGCTTGTTCAGCATCGCGACCTTGCCCGTCTTCGTCATCGTGTGCCACTGATGCTGCAGCCGGCCGGTGTTCAGCACGATCGGGAACGTGTCGTCGGGCAGCTCGGCCGGCGCGACGTGCGGCCGCGCGAGGAAGCGCGCCTTGCCCGACGCCGTCGGAAACGCAATGCGCGGCGCATGGTGCCCGTCGGCCGCCGAGCGCGGCGTCTGGCTCACGCCGTCGTTCAGGTAGCGGATCGGGTGCCGCTCGCGCGCGGTGCCCGGCGCGACCGGCCATTGCACGGGGCCGTCGCGCAGCGCCGCGTGGCTCGCGCCGCGCAGGTCGTAGCCGGTCGCCGGATTCGAAAACCGCACGATCTCGTCGAACACGTCGGCCGCCGACGCATAGTCGAACGCATCGCCGAAGCCCATCGCGCGCGCCACTTCCGCGACGATGCGCCAGTCCGGCAGCGCGTCGCCGGGCGGCGCGACCGCGGCACGCATCAGCGTCATGTTGCGCTCGGAATTGACCATCACGCCGTCGCCCTCGGCCCACAGCGCGCCAGGCAGCAGGATGTCCGCGTAGCGGTTGGTCTCGGTGTCGAGGAACGCGTCCTGCGCGATCACGAGTTCCGCGGCCTGCAGCCCCGCAATCACGTTCTGCCGGTTCGGCACGGTCGCGACCGGATTCGTGCAGACGATCCAGCACGCCTTGATGTCGCCGGCCGCCATCCGTTCGAACAGGTCGACCGTGCCGCGGCCGGCGTCCTTGCGCAGCGTGCCGGCCGGCACGCGCCACAGGTTTTCGACGAAGCGCCGGTCGTCGTCGGACAGCACCGAGCGCTGGCCCGGCAGGCCGGGGCCCATGTAGCCCATCTCGCGCCCGCCCATCGCGTTCGGCTGGCCGGTCAGCGAGAACGGCCCGCTGCCCGGGCGGCAGATCGCGCCGGTCGCGAGATGCAAGTTGCAGATCGCGTTGGTGTTCCACACGCCGTGCGTGCTCTGGTTGAGCCCCATCGTCCAGCAGCTCATCCATTCCTGCGCGTCGCCGATCCATTGCGCGGCCGTGCGAATGTCGGCTTCCGCGAGACCGGTGATTGCCGCGACGCGCTCGGGCGTGTAGTCGGCGAGAAACGCGGGCATCGCGTCCCAACCTTCGGTGTACGTATCGATGAACGCGGCATCGGTGCGGCCGTTCGCGTGCAGCAGATGCAGCAACCCGTTGGTCAGCGCCAGATCGGTGCCGGGCCGGATCTGCAGGAACAGATCGGCCTTGTCGGCGGTGCCGGTGCGGCGCGGATCGACGACGATCAGCTTCGCGCCGGCCTTCACGCGATCCATCATGCGCAGGAACAGGATCGGGTGGCAGTCGGCCATGTTCGCGCCGATCACGAAGAACAGGTTCGCGCGATCGAAATCCTGGTACGACCCGGGCGGGCCGTCCGCACCGAGCGACTGCTTGTAGCCCGTGCTCGCGCTCGCCATGCACAGGCGCGAGTTCGACTCGATGTTGTGGGTGCCGACGAAGCCCTTCGCGAGCTTGTTCACGAGGTATTGCGCCTCGATCGACATCTGCCCCGACACGTAGAACGACAACGCATCGGGCCCGTGCGTGTCGAGCACCGCGCGCAGCCGCCGCGCGGTCTCGACGATCGCGTCGCGGGCCGGCAGCGGCACGAGGTCGTCCTCGCGCGCGCGCCGCACGAACGCGCGGTCGAGCCGCCCGGAACGGCGCAACGCGACGTGCGCCGACGAACCCTTCGTGCACAGCCGCCCGAAGTTGGTCGGATGATCGGAGTCGCCGGACACCTTGACGACTTCGTCATCCTCGACGTGCAGCACCATTCCGCAGCCGACGCCGCAGTATGGGCACACGCTCTTGACGGGGGTGGCGGTCATGCGTGCTCCGTTAGCGCTCAGGCGGCAATCCACACGAAACCGTCCTCGACCCGCGACGGATACGCGTTCACCGATTTCTCGGGGGATTCGAGGCATTCGCCGGTCCGCAGGTCGAAATGCTGCTTGTACAGCGGCGACGCGACCACCACGCGCTCGCCGAGGCTGCCGATCAGCCCGCGCGACATCACCGCTGCCTGCGACACCGGATCGACGTTGTCGATCGCGAACACGCCGCCTTCCTCGGCATGCGCGACATGAAACACCGCGACCTGCTCGCCGTTGACGAGCGCACACACGCCGGTGTTCGGCACGATGTCGTCGAGCGGGCACACGCGGGTCCAGGACAGGGGAAGACGATCGTTCATGATGAGCTCCTTGAAAAAGACGCGGCTGTCGGTCAGCGTCAGACGGTTGCGGGTTCAACGACGACGGGAATCGCAACGGGCCTGCCGCCCGCGCGCTCGTCGGGCGTGGCGGGACGGATCTGGCCGCGCGTCTCGACGAACGCGATGGTCGCATCCGGCGCGTCGCTGTTCACGAAGTGGCGGAAGCGCTTGCGCGTTTCCGGATCGGTGACGGCCTTCTTCCACTCGCATTCGTAGGTGTCGACCACGTGCTGCATGTCGGCTTCCAGTTCGGCCGCGATCCCGAGCTTGTCGTGCACGACGACGGCGGTCAGGTAGTCGAGCCCGCCTTCGAGGTTGTCGCGCCACACGCTGGTGCGCTGCAGCCGGTCGGCGGTGCGCACGTAGAACATCAGGAAGCGGTCGATGTAGCGGATCAGCGTGGCGCGGTCGAGATCGGACGCGAGCAGTTCCGCATGGCGCGGCTTCATCCCGCCGTTGCCGCACACGTACAGGTTCCAGCCCTTCTCGGTCGCGATGATGCCGATGTCCTTGCCCTGCGCTTCCGCGCACTCGCGCGTGCAGCCCGACACACCGAACTTGATCTTGTGCGGCGCGCGCAAGCCCTTGTAGCGGTTCTCGATGTCGATCGCGAGGCCGACCGAATCGTCGACGCCGTAGCGGCACCACGTCGAACCGACGCACGACTTCACGGTGCGCACCGACTTGCCGTACGCATGCCCCGATTCGAAGCCGGCCGCGATCAGCGCTTCCCATATCGACGGCAGCTGCTCGACGCGCGCACCGAACAGGTCGACGCGCTGGCCGCCCGTGATCTTCGTGTAGAGCCCGTACTTCTTCGCGACCTGGCCGACCGCGATCAGCCCTTCCGGCGTCACCTCGCCGCCCGGCATGCGCGGCACGACCGAGTACGTGCCGTCGCGCTGGATGTTCGCGAGGTAGTAGTCGTTCGAATCCTGCAGCCCCGCATGCTCCTTCTTCAGCACGAACTCGTTGAAGCACGATGCGAGGATGCCCGCCACCGCCGGCTTGCACACGTCGCAGCCGAGCCCGTGGCCGTGCTTGGCGAGCAATTCGTCGAACGTCGTGATGCGCTCGACGCGGATCAGATGGAACAATTCCTGGCGCGAATGCGGGAAGTGCTCGCACAGATGGTTGTTGACCGCGAGACCCTGCTTCTTCATCTCGGCCTTCATGATCTGCGTGACGAGCGGCACGCAGCCGCCGCACGACGTGCCCGCGCCCGTGCACGACTTCAGTGCGCCGAGGCTCGTCGCACCATCCGCCACCGCCGCGCAGATCTGCGACTTCGACACGTTGTTGCACGAGCAGATCTGCGCGCCGTCCGGGAGCGCGTCGACGCCGATCGCCGGCTTCGCCGCGCCGTCCGACGACGGCAGGATCAGGAATTCCGGCGACTCGGGCAGCTCGATGCGATTCAGCATCATCTGCAGCAGCGTGCCGTATTCGGCCGCGTCGCCGACCATCACCGCGCCGTGCAGGAACTTGCCGCAGTCCGACACCACCAGTTTCTTGTAGACCTGGCGGCGTTCGTCCGCGTACTGGTAGGTGCGGCTGCCGGCCGTCGCGCCGTGCGCGTCGCCGATGCTCGCGACGTCGACGCCCATCAGCTTCAGCTTGGTGCTCATGTCGGCACCGGCGAATGCGGCGTCGGCCGCTTCTTCCCGGTTGCCGCCGAGCTGCTTCGCGACCACGCGCGCCATGTCGTAGCCCGGTGCGACGAGGCCGTACACCATCCCGTTCCAGGCCGCGCATTCGCCGATCGCGTAGATGTCGGCGTCGCTCGTGCGGCACGCGTCGTCGATCGCGACGCCGCCGCGCGGGCCGATTTCCAGACCGCACGCACGCGCCAGTTCGTCGCGGGCGCGGATGCCGGCCGAGAACACGATCATGTCGGCGTCGAGATGCGAGCCGTCGGCGAACGCCATCCGGTGCGTGCCTTCGTCGCCGTCGACGATCTCGAGCGTGTTCTTGCCCGTATGCACGGTCACGCCAAGCGCCTCGATCTTCGCGCGCAGCATCCGGCCGCCGCCGTCGTCGACCTGCACCGCCATCAGCCGCGGCGCGAATTCGACGACGTGCGTGTCGAGCCCCATGTCGCGCAACGCCTTCGCGCATTCGAGGCCGAGCAGCCCGCCGCCGATCACCACGCCACGCTTCGCGTGCGTGCCGCACGCCTGCATCGCTTCGAGATCCTCGATCGTTCGGTACACGAAGCAACCGGCGCGATCGCGGCCCGGCACCGGCGGCACGAACGGACGCGAGCCCGTCGCGAGCACCAGCTTGTCGTACGCGAGCGTTTCGCCGGACGCGAGCGTGACCGTGTGCGCGGCACGGTCGATCGACGCGACCCGGGCGTTCAGGCGCAGATCGAACTGCGGATGACGCTCGAAGAAGCCGGGTTCGACGAGCGACAGATCGTCCGCCGACTTGCCCGCGAAGAATTCCGACAGGTGCACGCGGTCGTACGCCGGGCGCGGTTCCTCGCCGAGCACCGTGACCTGCAGCGTGCCCGCCGCGCCGGCTTGCGCGGCGACGCATTCGAGGAGCTTGTGGCCGACCATCCCGTGGCCGATGACGATGAGTTTCATGATGACGTGTCCTTCGGTCGATCAGTTCGCGACGCTGGCGGCGGCCAGCGCGCGATCGCGCAGCTCGGCCTCGCGTGCCTTGTGTTCTTCGCTGAAGCGCACGGCCATCGCGCACAATGCGGTCGCGGTGACGGCGAGCCCGAGCAGGCTCAGCGTGTGCTGCACGTCGCCGACGCCCTTCAGCAGGAACGCCGCGGCCACCGCGCCGACGTTGCCGCCCGCGCCGACGATCCCCGCGACGCCGCCGAGCGCCTTGCGGTCGATGAACGGCACGAGCGCATAGGTCGCGCCGCAGGCCATGTGCGTGAAGAGGCCGAAGGTCAGCATCGCGACGAGCGCCATGCCGATGCCTTGCGCATGCGAGAACCAGATCAGCCCGAGCCCTTCGCCGACGATCAGCGCGCACAGCAGCGTGGCGCGCACGTCGAGGCTGCGGCGTGCGGCGATCTTGTCCGACAGCCAGCCGCCGAGCGCGCGGGCGAACAGCGCGAGCAGCCCGAACATCCCGACCGCGAAGCCGGCGTCCTTCAGCGACAGCTTGAAGTGATCGACGTAGTACAGCGCCGCGATGTTGTGGATGAACACCTCGACGCCGAAGCACGCGCCGTACGTGACGAACAGCATCCACACGCGATAGTTGCCGCATGCGGCGAAGAAGCTCGCCCACCCGCCCTTCTTGCCGCTGTCGACCGTTACGCCCTGCTTGCGCAGCGCGACGAAATCGCCTTGCGGGCAGTCCTGCGTGAAGCGCCAGTACGCCCAGGCCATCGCGAGCATCGCGACGCCCGGCACGACGAGCGCGATGCGCCACGACGCGTCGTCGCCGAAGCCGAGCATCAGGCCGGCGGCGACGAGCAGCGGCATCATCGCCTGCGTCGCGCCCGCGCCCGCGTTGCCCCAACCGGCCGTCGTCGCGTTCGCGGTGCCGACCACGTTCGGCGCGAACATCACCGACGTGTGGTACTGCGTGATCACGAAGCCCGCGCCGATCGCGCCGATGCCGAGCCGGCAGATCAGGAACGTCAGGTAGTCGTGCGAGAACGACACCGCGAACACGGGAATCGCGCCGAGCACGAGCAGCCCGACATACACGCGGCGCGGGCCGAAGCGGTCGCACAGCGGGCCGACCAGCAGCCGCACGGCGATCGTCGCGGCCACCGCGGCGATGTTGATGTTCGCGACCTGGGCCGCGGTGAGGTGAAATTCGCGCGCAATCAGCGGCATCAGCGGCGCACACGCGAACCACGCGAAGAAGCATACGAAGAACGCCATCCACGTCATGTGGAACGCGCGCATCGGCGCGGTGCGGAAGCTGAAGAGATCGATACGGGTAGCTTTGTCGGTCATGTCATCCGCCAAACGAAAAACGGCGTCCTGCACACCCGGTCTCGTCGAGACCCGATGTGTAGGACGCCGTTGCCCATGAAGCCCGTTTCCGGGCGCGTCGGTAATCGGTACTGCGGACGAATCGCCGTTGATCCGCCCGGACGAGCTTACGCAAACGCCATGCCATGTCGGCCCGAATCGCACGGGCGGCCCCGTCGCACAAGGCGCGCGGGCCGCCGGACGCGTGGCTGCGGTGCGCGGCGCGCGATGCGTCGCGATGCAGCCAGGCACAAATGTGGTGCGCTGCAGCACTGTCGCCGTGCGACATCGCGGTGCGCGATGACGGGGCGCGATGCATGTCGATGCGGCATCGCGTGCGCCGCGTCAGCGCGGCCGCATGCTTGCCCGCCTCCGTCGCGCGGGGCGTCGCGCCGCGCATGTTGCCGCGCTCGCCGCCGCGCTCGCTCAGGTTGGCCCGGATATTGCTGAATTCCGTCCACACACCGGCAACGGCGCCGGTGGGCAGTCCCCGCAAGTCGGCCCGCCATCGCAGGCGGGCGCAGCAGATCAGGACAACGACGTCCCCCCGTGCGCGGCACGGCCGGATGCCATGGTCGCTTCGACCGCCCGCCGCCGCCGCAAGCAACAACGCGCTATCGACAGCCGCTCGCACGCGCGCGGCAATGGAACACGACATGACGACTGGAAAAGTCACGCTGCTGGGCGCCGGCCCCGGCGATCCCGATCTCCTCACGCTGAAGGCCGTGAAAGCGCTGGCGGCCGCCGACGTGCTGCTGCTCGACGATCTCGTCGCGCCCGACATCGTCGAACTCGCGCCGCACGCGCGCGTGATCCGCGTCGGCAAGCGCGGCGGCTGCCGCTCCACGCCGCAGGCATTCATCGAGAAACTGATGCGCCGCCACGCGCTGCGCGGCGCGCACGTCGTGCGCGTCAAGGGCGGCGACGCGCTGCTGTTCGGCCGCGCCGGCGAGGAACTCGCGACGCTGCGCGCCGCCGGGATTCCGGTGGACATCGTCAACGGCATCTCGTCGGGCTTCGCGGCCGCCGCGAGCCTCGGCGTCTCGCTCACGCACCGCGAGCACTGCCAGGGCGTCACGTTCGTCACCGCACACCGCCAGGACCACGGCGAACCCGACTGGGCGACGCTCGCGGCGACCGGCACCACGCTCGCGATCTACATGGGCATGAGCCGCGTCGACAGCATCGCGGCGGGCCTGCTCGCCGCCTTGCCCGCGTCGACGCCGGCCGCCGCCGTGCAATGGGCCGGCACGTCGCACGAGCGCCGCTGGACCGGCACGCTCGGCGGCCTCGCGCGCGGCGTCGCGGCAGCCGGGCTCGGCAGCCCGGCCGTGATGCTCGTCGGCGCGGCGATCGGCGAAGCCGCCGTGCACGGCACCGATGCCGTCGGCGAAGCGATGCTGTTCCGGGCGGCATAGCATGCGCGGTCCGCATCGGCATTCCGGTCACCGCAGCGGCGTTCGCGCCGGCTGTCGGGGATGCGGTCGTGAGGCCCTGAATCCGTCGACATCCGTCAGCACCCCGCAACCGCCGTTCAACCGTTGCATCGACGCTCGTTCGTCCCCGTTCGCGTCATGAGTTCGTCCGTCCCGCCCGCACGCCTGCGCGTGCTGCTCGTCACCGACACCGACAAGCCGATCGGCGAACTCGGCGACGCGCTCGCGCGCCTCGGCTACGAGATGCTCAACGACGTCGCGACGCCCGCGCGCCTGCCCGCCGCCGTCGAGGAGCAGCGCCCCGACGTCGTGATCATCGATACCGATTCGCCGTCGCGCGACACGCTCGAGCAACTCGCCGTGATGCACGCGACCGCGCCGCGCCCCGTGCTGATGTTCAGCCACGATGCCGACCAGGCGCTGATTCACGCGGCGGTCGGCGCCGGCGTCAGCGCGTATCTCGTCGAAGGCTTGTCGGCCGAGCGCCTCGCGCCGATCCTCGAAGTCGCGCTCGCGCGCTTCTCGCACGACGATGCATTGCGCCGCCGGCTCGCCGACGTCGAGCGCGAACTCGCCGAACGCAAGCTGATCGATCGCGCGAAGCGCCTGCTGATGGATCAGCGCAGGCTGTCCGAGCATGATGCGTATGCGTTGCTGCGCAAGCGCGCGATGGATCAGGGCCAGCGCATCGTCGACGTCGCGCGCCAACTGCTCGATGCGACCCACCCGTCATGAATGCCATGAAACCTTCGCCTCCCGCCGCGCCGGAACGCGCGCATCTTCGTCTCGGGTTCGTCGCGCTCAGCGACGCCGCCCCGCTGATCGTCGCGCAACACCTGAATCTCGGCGAGCGCCACGGCCTGACGCTGGAGCTGTGCCGCCAGCCATCCTGGGCCGCCGTGCGCGACAAGCTGCTGACCGGCGAACTCGACGCCGCGCACGCGCTGTACGGGCTCGTGTGCGGGCTGCAGGTCGGCATCGGCGGCCCGCAGGCCGACATGGCCGCGCTGATGGTGCTGAACCGCAACGGCCAGGCGATCACGTTCGCCCGCGGCCTCGCCGATGCGTACCGCGCAAGCGGCGACGTCCGCGCGGCGCTCGCGACGCTCGGCCGCAAGCCGCTGCTCGCGCAGACCTTCCCGACCGGCACCCATGCGATGTGGCTGAACCACTGGCTCGCGTCGCACGGCGTCGATCCGCCGCGCGACGTGCGCAGCGTCGTGATCCCGCCGCCCGAGATGGTCGCGGCGCTCGCGAGCGGCGAGCTCGACGGCTTCTGCGCGGGCGAGCCGTGGCACGCCGTGGCCGAAGCCTGCGGCGCGGGCCGGACCGTCGCCGTCACCAGCGAGATCTGGCCCGATCATCCGGAGAAAGTGCTCGCGGCCCGGCGCGATTTCGTCGCGCTGTATCCGGCCACCGCGCGTGCGCTGATCCGCACGCTCGTCGATGCGTGCGCGTGGCTCGACAACCCCGCGCACCGTCGCGACGCGGCCGACTGGCTCGCGTCGCCCGACGCGCTCGGCGTGCCGGCCCGGCTGATCGCGCCGCGCCTGCTCGGCGACTACGGCGCGGGGCCGTTCGCGCAGCCGCCGCTGCCGATCCGCTTCCACGACGGCGGCGCCGTGAACCGGCCGGATCCGCAGGAAGGCCGCTGGTTCCTGCTGCAATACCGGCGCTGGGGCATGCTCGACGGCACGCACGACGACGCGGCGATCGCCGCGGCAATCGCGCAGACGGCGTTGTATGATGCTGCGATCGCCGAGGGCGATGCGGCGGACAGGTGATCCCGACACGGGCCGCCGGAGCCGCCGCGCAGCGCCATGCCGTTCCCCGCGGAACGCCTGACGCGATGCGCCGGTCCGCGCCGGCCCGCCGCGCCGCATGGACGCATCTGCGTGCGTGCCGCCACTCCGTCCCCGTTCAGAATCGATGCCGAAACGAACGCGCACGCCGCTCGACGTGCTGCTCACCGAAATCCGCGCGTGCCGCGCTTGCGAAGCCGACCTCCCGCTCGGCCCGCGCCCCGTCGTGCGCGCCCATCGCGACGCCCGCATCCTGATCGTCGGGCAGGCGCCCGGCGCCCGCGTCCACGCGAGCGGCATCCCGTGGGACGATGCGAGCGGCAAGCGGCTGCGTGACTGGCTCGGCGTCGATCCCGACACGTTCTACGACGAGACACGCTTCGCGATCGTGCCGATGGGCTTCTGCTACCCGGGCCGCGGTGCGAGCGGCGACAACCCGCCGCGCCCCGAATGCGCGCGACTGTGGCTCGACCGGCTGCTCGCCGGATTGCCGTCGATCCGGCTGACGCTGCTGGTCGGCCAGTACGCGCAGCGGCATTTCCTGCGCGACACACGCAAGGCGACGCTGACCGACACCGTGCACGCGTGGCGCGACTACGGCCCCGGCGTGCTGCCGCTGCCGCATCCGTCGCCGCGCAACCAGGCGTGGTTCAAACATCATCCGTGGTTCGACGCCGAGATCGTGCCCGAACTGCGCCGGCGCATCGCGCCGCTGATCGCCGGCTGACGCATGCCGGCCGTGCCCCGTTCCCTACCGAAATGAATCAGAACGACATCGACTTTTCATGCACCGGCTGCGGCCGTTGCTGCCACAACCTGCGCATTCCGCTGACCGTCGCCGAGGCCACTGCCTGGCTGCGGCGCGGCGGCCACGTGGAACTGTTGTGCGACGCCATGCCATGGCCCGTCGAACCGGCCGCCGACGACGCGTTCGCCGCGTACAAGCGCGCCCGTTCGTCGCCCGCGCTCAGCGGCACGCTGCCGGTGCGCGTCACCACCCTGCTCACCGCGTCCCATGCCGGGCCATGCCCGAACCTGCTCGACGATTTGCGCTGCGGCATCTATGAAGAACGGCCGCTGGTGTGCCGGATCTACCCGGCCGAGGTCAATCCGTTCGTGCCGCTGGTGCCGGACGGCAAGCAGTGCCCGTCCGACGCGTGGCAGCACGCGCCGCTCACCCGCGGCGGCACGATCGTCGACGCGCTCACGCGCGAGAACATCGTGCGCGCGCGGGAAGCAAGCGCGGCCGAGGCGCCGCTGCGCGCGCGCCTGTGCGCGGCGCTCGGCATCGATACGGCAGCCGTCGCGAACGAAGGCTTCGCGATTCATGCGCCGCCCGCCGACCTGCTGCTGGCCGCGCTGAGCCTGCTCGACGATGCGCGCGCGACGGCCGCCGCCGAGGCCGCCCAGACGGCATGGACGCTGCTCACGAATCGCAGCGCGACGGCCGACACGCTCCGCTCGGTCGGCGCATCCAGCCGGCTTGCCGCGTCCGACGAGGCCGGCGCGCGCTGCCGCTACCTGGGCTTTCATCCGGCCGCCTGATTGACTCGTCGCCGGGCGGGTGCGCGCCGCCCCGCCGGCCGATGCGGATCGCGCCCGCGGATTCCGGCCGCGCCCGGTTCGCTGTACCATCGCGGCTCAACCGCGTCACGAACAGCAGAATCCTTCATGCCCTCCACCGCCCCGCCGCGCCTGTACGGGATGCCCGAACGCAGCGACCGGCTCGATTTCTACATCCGCGACCAGGCGTCGCGCCAGGCGATCACCGAGCCGCACCGGCACGCGTATTTCCAGATCCAGTTCAACCTCGGCGGCGACACCGAACAGCGGATCGGCGGCGTCACGCGGCCGTTTCCGCGCGGCGCGCTCGCGTTCGTGCTGCCGCACCGCGAGCACCTGATTCCGCATCCGGAAGGCGCGCACTTCATCGTGATCAACTTCAGCCAGGCGTTCCTGCGCGCCGATCTCGACGTCGATCCGCTCGATCTCGAGGACGTGCCCGCGCACCGCTTTCCCGAGCTGACGCCGTTCCGCTTCCAGGAACATCTCGACTTCATCCTGACCGGCGACGCCTTCGACGAGGCGCGCCGCCTCGCGCTGTGCATGCTCGATGCCGACCGCGTGCGCACCTTCGGCTCGACCACGTTGCTGCGCGGCTACCTGCTGCAACTGATCGGGCTCGTCTGCACGCAGTACGCGGGCGCGCTCGACAAGCTCGCGCAGCGCGGCGCCCAGCGCGCGGGCCGGCGCGACGCGCTCGCGCGCGTGCTGCGCCACGTGCGCGCGAACCTGACCCGCGAGGACCTGACGCTCGCGGCCACCGCCGAGGCCGCCTTCCTGTCGCCGAACTACCTCGCGCATCTGGTGCGCAAGGAAACCGGCAGCACCTTCACCGATCTCGTGACCGAGCGCCGGATCGCGCTCGCGCAATCGCTGCTCGCGCATACGAGCCGGCGCATCGCGGACATCGCGCGTTCCGTCGGTTTCCGTGACGAAGGGTATTTCGCGCGGCGCTTCCGCGCGCGGGTCGGCGTGTCGCCGAAGGCGTACCGCGACGCGAACGCCGCGCTGCCGGCCGCCGACGACGCGCCGGTGGCCGGCGACGCGTAGATTTGTCCGGTTAAAGCGCAGTTGCGTCGCATCCGGGCGCGCATGCGTCGGGTATCGTTCCATGCATGCCGGCCCGTGGTGGATTGCGCGGGCGACGGCATCCGTCTTTCCATCGAACGAGGCCATCCGATGTCCGCATACGTCATCGACGCTTCCGAGCGTCCTTCCGTCGAAGTCGAACAGTCGTCCGCGCGCTTTCCGGTGCGCCGCGTGTTCTGTGTCGGCCGCAACTACGCCGACCACGCGCGCGAAATGGGCGCCGATCCCGACCGCGAACCGCCGTTCTTCTTCATGAAACCGGCCGACGCGATCGTCCCGGCCGCCGGCACCGTCCCGTATCCGCCGCTGACCGGCGACCTCCATCACGAAATCGAGCTGGTCGTCGCGATCGGCAAGGACGGCCGGTCGATCGACCCGGCCGAGGCGCTGTCGCATGTGTGGGGTTACGGCGTCGGCGTCGACCTCACGCGCCGCGACCTGCAAGCCGAGGCGAAAAAGCTGAGCCGCCCGTGGGACTGGGCGAAGGGCTTCGATGCGTCCGGTCCCGTGACCGCGCTGCGCGCGGCGACCGCGACCGGCCATCCGGCCAGCGGCCGGATCTGGCTCGCGGTCAACGGCGAAACGCGCCAGCAAGGCGATCTCGGCGACATGATCTGGGCCGTGCCGGACGTGATCGCGTACGTGTCGCGCTCGGTCGAGCTGAAGGCCGGCGACCTGATCTTCACCGGCACGCCGGCCGGCGTCGGCGCGCTGCAGCCGGGCGACCGCGTGACGGGCGGCGTCGACGGCGTCGCGACGTTCGAGTTCGTGATGGGGGCGAAGCCGTAACGCAGCGTGCGGGGGCATGTGACGTGGCGTTCGTCCGACGGACGTCGCGTCGTGTCGCTCCCTGCCGATCCGGGCGGCGATCGCATCGCGCCGGATCGACATGCCCCGTTCGTGTCACATCGATTACGCACCCCGTTCGCGTGCGTCGAAAATTCGTATGCACACCGCGGCCGCCAGCGCGATCGCCGCGGACAGCAGCATCATGACCAGCGGCGCATAACCGGCGTTGCCGACGGTAAGCACAGCGCCCGTCAGCGACGATAGCGCCGCCCCGCCCGTGATCGTCATCGCCCCGGCCAACCCCGATGCGCTACCGGCCAGTTCCGGCCGCACCGACATCGCACCCGCATGCGCGCCCGGATTCGACAGCCCGTTGCCAATGCCGATCCGCACGCACGGCCCGAACCATGCGATCGCATGCGTCGCCCCTCCGAAAAACAGCGCGAGCGCAATCGCCGGCCCCATGCACGCGACCACGCGGCCGCACAGAATCGCCGTGGCGAGCGGATAGCGATGCGCGTGACGCGCGGCCAGAAAGCTGCCACACACGAAGCCGGCCGTGATCGCCCCCATGTAGAAGCCGATTTCCGCCGGCGGGATGCGGAACACGGCCTGCGCGGCGAGCGGCGCGCCGGCCAGGAACGCGTAGAACGCGCCGGTCGAAAACGCCATGCAAAGCGCATAGGCCCAGAAGCGGCGCGCCCGGAACAGCGCAGGATATGCGCGAAGCTGCTGGGCGAGCGTCGCGGCGCGCTTCGTATGCGTCTCCGCGAGATCGAACGCGCACCAGCCGAGCAGCACGATACCGCCCGCACCGAGCAGCCAGAAGCTCGCGCGCCAGCCGACCGTCTGATCGAGCACGCCGCCGAGCGTCGGCCCGATCATCGGCGCGAACGCGGCCGCCATCGCGGCATAGCCGATCCGGCTCGCCGCGCGCGCCCCGCCGGCGGTGTCGCGCAGCGTCGCCATCGACACCGGATAGACCGACGTGATCGCCGCCTGCATCAGCCGACACGCGAGGAACGCGCGGATGTCGGACGCCATTGCGCAGCCCAGCGACCCGAGCGTGAAAATGCCGAGGTTCGTCAGGATGATCGGCCGCCGCCCGAATCGGTCCGACAGCGGTCCCATCACGAACTCGAGCGACGCGGCGACTGCTGCGTAGCCGCCGAGAGACAGTGCGACGAGTGCGTAGTCGGCGCGCAGGTCAAGCGCGATCGCGGGCAGTGACGGCAGGAACAGGCTCAACGGCAGCACCGAGAACGCGCATAGCAGGATCAGCGTCGCGGGTCGAGGAGTAGTCCGGTCGGACGCGATCGGGAGGTTCGGTTGCAAGTGGGGCCTGCGGGCGCGTGGCGCGTGGTCGTGTGCGATGGAAAAGGAGCTTGTGGATTTCCGTGGATGTCGCTTGTCTACCCATTACGGTCGTTCGAGGCCGCTCGAACTCAACGGCCGCTCCTAAGGGGGAACGGCCCCCTGATCTAGTGTTTCTGACGACAATTCGCGCGACCTTGTGTCTCTTATTTAAATTTCGATATTTTTCAATATATATTTCTCACAATGAAGCATCACCTCTCCCGCATGGCCTGGCGGAATGTAATTCAGATTATCTAGGCACGCGTAATTTTTTGATTCGAGCCAATTTTTCACCGTCGTTTCGCTAGCGACGACTCCGTCTACAAAATAGTCAAGAAAATCATGAACGCCCAAACTATATATGACCCTATAATTTCCTATAGGAGTGATGGTTGCTAGCGTTCCACCATCACCTCTGTAGCGCAATGCCTGCTTGGCGTCCGTGCTGCAAAGTATTGCAGCACTTCGCCCCCGTACTCCGAACGAACGGAAAAACCATTCGTCCGCCAACTGATGGATTTTCGCGTTAGTTGCCTTGGGCGTGCGAGGTGTTTTGATGAATATATTCTCAAATTCTCCATCATCAAAACGACAGTCAAATCCCCTGTACAGTATTGCCGAGCCATTAGTCATAGTCTGGAAAATTCGAGAATTTCCACCCGCCGGTGGGGGTGTAATTATGGGGATCGTCAATATAGACGTTCAACTCGCTTTCATTTTCTGGTAAAAAATTCTCAATTCTAATATCCCATAAAATTCTCCCTGCGGTAGCGGCATCCATGCGATGTGTGGGGGTAATACGCGTCAGCCTTTCAAATACAGCGGCCAGCAGTTTATGTCGTGGGTCGCTTAAGTTTGCGATAACATTCACACGTTCTCGAAGGGTTTTCTCGAGTTTCCCCTCATGCAAACTATGAACGTAGTCGCCTATTCCAATAAAATTTAAGGCATCGCCCCCAGTTAATATCTTGTAGAGCATTAGGCCCAATGACCAGGCGTCATGTTTTCCTGGATGATAGACTTCCTCGTTCCATGGGGAAAAGACATCGGGAGGCAAACTATAAAATGATCCAATTATCTCTTTGGGGACTCGATTGTACAGATCAATAACGAAATCAGGACTATCATCGTACTGGGCCATCATCTGATTGTATGCATGCCCCCAGTCCAAAATAACTGCGTTGGATTCGGGAGCAGTGGAGTGCCAGTCGGGCTTCTCCGGCAAAAGAATTATATTCCCGGGATGAAAATCTCGATGTGAAAACAAATTGCCGGTTGTCGATAGCGACGACGTTACGCGATGAAATACTTCCAATCTCTCATCGAAATTGGCGGTTGAGATATTTCCCGCAAGCCAGTCTTCCAGTGTTATTCCATCAATCTTCTCTGTGATCAAGTAAAAAATCTCGCCATCATACAGAGTGCCATGACCTATGAGTCGAGGAACTTTGGCAATCCTGTTTTCCCGAAACATTTCAAGCACAAAAATCTCGTGTTTAAATCGCGCAATTTCCGATGTTGATCTCGGAAAAAGGAGAAACTTTACAAAAATATCGCTATTGGTATTTAGATCTCTGCCAAAATACGCTCGCGAACTCTGCCCGCCAAGCGCTTTTTCTGTGCAAATGTATCGATCCTGTAGCGTTTCAAGGCCAAATAGTTTTAGTAATTCTGAATTCATATCCAAAAAGAGTAACGCGATTTCTGCGCTTTTTAAGAACGACGCACATCGGCGAATTATGGTGGGCTCGAAAGACACTAGACTTTGATACACCGGCTGAGCGCTTTCATCAATTCGTTGCATCGACGGGTTGAATCCGCAGTGTAGACCGGTCGTTCCAGCGGTTCAATCCGCAAGCCCGCGAGCGTCACGTTATGGCCGGTAGCCGTCTCTCGCCATCGCCGGCGACAACTGGCCGGATGGCAAACTTCGAGCGGTCCCGTCCGGCCCACTGGAAAACTCGGGCAGCCAAAGCAACTTTTTCCCGGTCACATGAGCACGCAACCCACGGCAGCACCTGCATGTGTCGTATCCGGTAGGATGTGTGATCGTTATCCAATGACAGCGATACGTGCAGCACGTTATCGGACGTCCACCGTATTGCAGACTATTCACTTACGTTCTCGCGATTATCGCAATCATCCGAGTATACGTTGTATATCGAGTCTCCCGCCCGGAGCGCTTTGATGTTTGATGACGCATCATAATCCATGCGGAAACCTCCCCCGAACGCGGCGTGCAGATCACAAGAATTCGCGGGACTCGTGCCGCCACGTTAAGTACCGACACAACCCCTCAAGGTCTGGGAACAGTGTGCTCTGATTTATACCGACCCGATCCAACGAAGCCAGAATGGAATCGATGTACCTTGATGGAATTACAAATTCACTGAGTTGCTTGATCGCCAAGCTTTGCCGTTCAAGCGGAACGAAGCATTGAGATCGCTTCGAGTATCGATGGACGGTGAAGCACCCGTGCTGCGCAACGATTCGATCGTTACTCAGCCGAGGTTCAATCAATTTAGTCGCGTCTATATCGAATGGATCAAAGTCAGGCGTCTCGGGCACAAAGCGGTCTTTGGCGTCGAGAAGATACACGTAACGGTCCCCGCGACGCTTGCCCTTTGAATTCCCTGCGCACGCGAACCAAAGCGCTGCGAGAGGATTTGTTGTCCAATCAAGTAGTCGCGTCTTCATCCCGAAGTGTTGCGCGAGTACAAGCAGATCGATAGTACGGGTGACGTGGGCGGGAATGCGCGTTACTCCGACACGTTGCATCTGTTCGATAAGCGCTCGTTCCTCGTCGGTTGTATTCTCGTGGGGATTGGCTCGCGCAATGGTTGGCAGCAAGTTGCCTCGTACAGATTGCCCTCGGTATACGACCGGCCCGTACGCGGCGCCTATGGTGTCCGTATAGGAAATGAGATCGTGTATCGACTTGATAGTCATCGATGAAATCTCTTCAGGTGGATCATTCTCCATGGCCGCCCTTTCAGATGAAAACAGCAAGATAATAGCCCTGAACGAATCGCCCTGCGGCAATCACTTTCCGGACACCGGCGGATTGCATGGGATGTGGCTTGCCATGCAGAGGAATACATCGCGCGCGATCTCGTTGCGTCGTGTAAAAAAACAACGGGGTTATCGACTACTAACCCCCGTTACTATCTTTACGCCCCGATAATTGGGGCTTTGGCCAGCCAGGCCCGGCATGATTCCCGCCCCCAGTCGCA